>NZ_JBFAHX010000016.1:0-159904 GCF_040654435.1 Streptomyces sp. NPDC050703 | reverse complement strand
GCGGAAGCGCTTGAGGCCCTGCGCTGGTCCCTGTCGACCGGGGTCGCACCCGTCATGATCACGAGCGCGCTCGCGCAGGGTGTGCGGGAGGCGCAGCGCGGCGCGGCCCGCGTAGCGCGCCGAGTCGCCCAGCTCCTCTTCGATCCGGATCAGCTGGTTGTACTTCGCCGTGCGGTCGGACCGGGAGAGCGAGCCGGTCTTGATCTGCCCGCAGCCCGTCGCCACCGCCAGATCCGCGATGGTGGTGTCCTCCGTCTCGCCCGAGCGGTGTGACATGACGGCCGTCCAGCCCGCCTCGTGGGCCGTGGCCACCGCGGTCAGCGCCTCGGTCAGGGTGCCGATCTGGTTGACCTTGACCAGGACCGAGTTGCCGACGCCGGTGCGGATGCCCTCGCGCAGCAGCGCCTCGTTGGTGCAGAACACGTCGTCGCCGGTGAGCTGGCAGCGGTCGCCGACGCGGGCGGTCAGGTCGCGCCAGCCGTCCAGGTCGTCCTCCGCCATCGGGTCCTCGATGGCGACGATCGGGTAGGCGTCGATGAGCCTGGCCAGGTGGTCGGCGTGCTCCGAGGGCGTGCGGCGCACGCCCTCGCCCGCGTAGTCGTAGACCCCGTCGCGGAAGAACTCCGACGACGCCGGGTCCATGATCAGTCCGATGTCCGCGCCGGGGCGGTATCCGGTGCGCTCGACGGCGGCCGTCACGAAGTCGAGCGCCTCCTCGGCGGTACGCAGCGCGGGCGCGAAGCCGCCCTCGTCACCGACGCCCGTGGAGTGCCCGGCCGCCAGCAGGTCGCGGCGCAGGGTGTGGAAGACCTCGCTGCCCATGCGGACGGCTTCCGCGAAGTTGGCCGCACCGACCGGTGCGATCATGAACTCCTGGAAGTCCAGCGGATTGTCCGCGTGGGCGCCGCCGTTGACGATGTTCATCATCGGCAGCGGCAGGAGGTGGGCGTCGGCGCCGCCGAGGTAGCGGTAGAGGGGCTGGCGGTGGGCCGCCGCGGCGGCCTTGGCGGTGGCGAGGGAGACGCCGAGGATCGCGTTGGCGCCGAGCCGGGACTTCGTGGCGGTGCCGTCGAGGGCGACCAGCGCGGCGTCGAGTCCCGCCTGGTCCGCCGCGCTCCGGCCGCGCACGGACGCCGCGATTTCTCCGTTGACGTGGGCCACCGCGCGGTCGACCCCCTTGCCGTGCCAGCGCGCGGAGTCCCCGTCGCGCAGTTCCACGGCCTCGCGGGCGCCGGTGGAGGCACCGGAGGGGACGGCCGCGCGCCCCAGGGAACCGTCCGCAAGGACGACGTCGACCTCGACCGTGGGGTTGCCCCGGCTGTCGATGATGCAGCGGGCGGTGACGGTCTCGATGGCGGCGTCGACGGTGCCAACTGCTCCGACTGCTCCGATTGCTCCGACTGCCTTCGCGGACATGGGAGTTCCTTCCGTTGCCGTGTGCCGTGGCCCTGGCTGCGACGACGCTGGCGCTGACCCCGACAACGCGGACTCTACAGCAAGGCTGAACAGTTCGGCTGATCAGTTTGGCTGTGCAGCTTTGCTGTTCAGCGCTCAGTGCCCAGAGCGGCGCCTGTGCGGTGCGCTGTGCGCCGTGCAGAGCCGCCGTGCAGCGGCACGGCACAGCGTTGCCTTTGCTCGTCGTCCTGCTCGGCCCCGCTGCTGCGCAGGTCAGGTGTCCGGTCCTGCCGGCCGGCGGGATAAAGTGCCCTATGCCCACCTCGGAAGCCGCCGCCATCGCCGCCGAACTTCGTACCGCGATGGGCAAGCTCACCCGGCGCGTCAAACACGAGGACCGCATCCCGCTGGGCCAGGTCGCCGTGCTCGGCGCTCTCGACCGCAACGGCGCCATGACGACCAGCGATCTCGCCGCCGATCAGCGCGTACGCCCCCAGTCGATGGCCAGGGCTGTGGGACTGCTCATGGAACAGGACCTGGTCACGCGCCGGGCGCACCCCACGGACGGCCGCAAGTCGCTGGTGGAGCTGTCGGACGCGGGCAGGGCCGCGCTAGAGGCGGAGCGAGGCCGCAGGGTCGGCTGGCTCGCGCGGGCCATCGAGTCGGAACTCACGGACGAGGAGCGGGAGTTGCTGGCGCGGAGCGCCACTCTCTTGGACCGGCTGGCCACGCGCTAGTCGACGCGTCACCCGGGCATGGAGCCGGATCGTGGAATGGCTGGCCGAGTACGCCCCGCCGTCGTACGCGGCACTTGAGCCCGGCGCTTCCGACGACGAGATCGTGGCTCTCGAAGAAGCCCTCGGCGTGAGCGTTCCGGCGGAGTCGCGGGCGCTGTGGCGGTTGTCCGCCGGTGAGACCGGTGAGACCGGTGAGACCGGTGAGACCGGTGAGGCCGGTGAGACCGGAGAAGTGCGCAAGTGGACCGGGTTCGGGGAGCGCGAGCGGCAGTACGAGTCGCTGCCCGCCTACCTGGAACTCATGGCGACGTCCAGCTCCTTCATTAGGCAAGTCACTTGTCGGGATGGAGGTTGTCGCCCTGCCTTGGGGTATCGCCGAGGTGAGCCTAAAGGGGCCACGGGGTGATCTTGCCGTGAGGACCCGGCCCGTCACCCGTTCGGCCCAGTGTCGTTGGTGGTGATGTCGACCATCGCCTGAGGTCTGGGGTGGGTTGTGACCTCGATCGAACGGACCGCGTATCCGCGGTTCAAGCGGCTGATCACCGCGCATGAGCTGCACGGCGCCACCACTCCTGAGCAGCCAATCGGCCCCTTCGGGGCGCTGGCCCGAATCTGTCCCGGAGGTGAATCACGCTGGCCAATGGCCTGATCTCCCTACGTCGGAGGGGCCGGAGTGGTGTGATTGGGGTTGATCATCACCCCCTCAGAGAGATCGGCGGCAGCGTGAGCAACCGACAGACCGGCACTGTGAAGTTCTTCAACGATGAGAAGGGGTTCGGCTTCATCGCCCCTGACGGTGGGGGCGAGGACCTGTTCGTCCACTTCAAGGCCATCGAGGTTGACGGCTTCAAGGCCCTCAAGGAGGGGCAGAAGGTGTCCTTCGTCGCCGAAAAGGGCCAAAAGGGCATGCAGGCCGCGCAGGTCCGTCCCGAATAGCTCTTCTAACGTGGTCGCACCTGCGAGTTCCCCTCGGGCGCAACTACCCCAGCCAGCAGCCCCCGGACAGGGGCGCTCAAACATCGATGGCACACGATCAATGCTCGATGGCACAGGGTGCTTTGGCACCAACCGCTGCCCCGTTGTTCGCCGAGGCCGTTGCCGGGGCAGCATCGAGGTGTTTTGGGTCTATAGCACCCAAAATGCCGCAAAATCGAATGTTCATTCGTTATGGGGGGCGTCGGGGCAGCCCGACACGACTTCATGCTGCGGCTGAAGTGCTCCGAGATGGAGACCAGATGACGGCAAACACCAGCACGTGGCAAGCATCTGCAGAGGGCAGGCAGGAGCGCTTGGACCGATGGCGGCGGATGCTGGCGGGAGCGCCAACTGTCGCGTCACATCGGCGGCAGCGGCGCCAAAACCCTGAAACGAATGTGGCGACAGGGGTATGGCTGCACACTGCGGCGCGCGCGGAGACGGGGCGGGAGCTGACCGAGTGGGAGCAGTCGTTCCTGGCGCCGCTAATCGGTGTGCTGGGGGAGGGCGAGGTGCGGGCGCTGGGGCGGGCCTACCGTGAGCAGCGGGATGCCGGCACGGTGGCGCTGGTGCCGCAGGCGGTCGTGCGGCGTGGCCTCGACGAGCCGTTCACGCCCGAGGACGTCGCTGCGCGCATGCGGGCCGTCGGGGAACTGGCGGCCAACCAGCCCAACGTCGCGTGGGTCAACCGCACCCGCCTGCTGGCGGGGGAGCAGTTGGAGACAGATGCGTTCAGCGACGCAGCCGATGCCTACGGCTACGGCCTGACCCTGTTCAACGGCGCCCAGTTCGGTACCGCCACGCAGGAACAGACAGACGGCAGCGCGCCCACGGATGGGTCGGCATCCAACACGCCGTTCAGGGCGAAGCTGGAGTGGGCCGGGTTCCGCTGCCGCCAAGCGGCCGGCGACCAGTGGGGCGGTGCCGACGAGATCTACTGGACCGCGGCCTGTCAGTCCCACAACTACAAGTTCCACACGCGCACCGGCGAGACAGGCAGTGTGTCTGGCAACAACGACTACCCCATCTCCGGCGAGCATGGCACCGGGAGAATGGCGTTCTTCGACGCCAGTTTCACCGGCAATCTCAGCGCCTTGATGATCACGTGCTGGGAGGCCGACCAGTCCAACGCCGAGTGGTACACCGCGCTGGGGAAGGCGCTCGGGGACGCCGTCGACGCGCTGAGTCTGGTCGATTTCGCGCTGAACTTCGTCCCTGGTGCGGACATGCTCGGCTACATGATCACCGGGATGAGCCTCCTGGCGACCTTCTGGGAGGCCCTGCGCAACCACGATGACATGGTCCTCACCCGCGGCTTCGCCCTGAACCGGTCGGACCTGAAGGCGCTGTACTACACCGAAGGCCGGCGCATGACCTTGCAGTTCAATGCGCGCTCCTCGGGGATGGGCCACTTCGCCCTGCATGTGAAGTACACGGGCGACACCCCTCCGGGACCTCCTCCGGAGGGAAGCTTCCAGTTCCTCGCCACCGGCTGGACCGGGCTGCTCGGCTCCTCTTTCACCCGCAACCTCGACGCCGCCTGCCTCGCTCCGGGCAGCGCTACCGACGTCTACCTGTTCCAAGGCGACCAGTACATGCGCTACGACTGCCGCAGCGAGGAGGGCCGCCAGAGCAGGCTGTCCGACGGCTGGCCTGGCCTGAGGGGCACGAACTTCACCAGCAACCTCGACGCCGCCTGCCTCATTCCGGGCAGCACGACCCACGTCTACCTGTTCAAGGGCGACCAGTACGTCAACTACGACTGCCGCAACGAGCGGGCCAGCATCGGCAGGCTCTCCGACGGCTGGCCTGGCCTGAGGGGCACAAACTTCACCAGCAACCTCGACGCCGCCTGCAGCGTTCCCGGCAGCTCCACCGACGTCTACCTGTTCAAAGGCGACAAGTACGTGCGCTACGACTGCCGCAACGAACGGATCCGCAACGGCGTCCAGAACATCATCACCGGCTGGCCGCGACTGGCCGACACCGAGTTCGCCTACAACCTCCAGGCCGGCTGCGCCGTCCCCGGAAGCGGAAAGGACGTTTACCTGTTCAAGGGCGAGCGTTACGTGCGATACACCATCTGACATGCCCTTCCCATGTGGCCCGCCCCCGCGTGGTGCAAGGGCGGCGGGCCACAAAGCAGTAGAACCAACAGTGCGCCGCAGGCACACTCGGCCGCCGGAGAGCTCACCATCGCCTTCGAGGTCCTGGAAATGGCCGCCGAACCCGGCCTCACCCTCACCATCTACACCGCCGCACCCGGCTCGCCCTCCGAAGAAGGACTGCGCCTGCTCGCCTCCTGGGCTGCCACCCAGAACAGCGACAGCCCCTCCACCACAAAGAACGCGGGCCGGTAGCGACACCACACCGGGCAGCTGGGCCACAAAGAATCATGGTGGTCACCTCTCATGGTGCTCGGCGCGGATCTGGTCGACGACGAGCGTCACTTTGCGGTCCTCTCGTGGCGGTGTTCATGGGAGGTGCCCAGCTTCATTCGGGCACTCGTCTGGTTTCTCGCGGGCCCGGAAGCCGGGTGACCTGCTGAGCCGCTGCGAGTTCTTCGCGGGCCTGCTCTAGCTCCAGGGACAGCTCGGTGGCAGCGCGCACCAGGGCGCGAACCCGTTCGCGCTCCGCCGCGAGATCCGTCTTGACCTTCCCCAGGGCCTCGCGCAGTGCGATGTTCTCGTCGGCCATGTCCTGGACGACCTGCGGGGTGAAGTACTGCGCCTTGGCCCGTGCCCGGAACTCATCCACAAGCTCTTTGTGATCGCCGTAGACGACGTCGCGCCGTAGCCCGCACTCGGCGATCAACTCGGTCCCCGTGAGCTTTCCGACGGGCGAGCGCAGGGGTGTCCCAGCCAGAAGGCGTTCTGTGGCGGCGCGTATGTGCTGACGTTCGACTTCCCGGTCTCGGTTCTTCCGCGTCATGCGACCCGACCGCCTTCCACGTGCGTGGCTTCCGCGCGTGACGCCTCGTGCCGCTCGATCACCGCGCAGATCTGCGCCGCTTGTGCGGAAGCTCGGTCCCGGCGCGGACGTGGAGTCATCGGGTCACGAGCCTCGGTTTTTAGGACGAGCAGCCGCATGCGGTGATCGGCGATGTCCCGGTCGGTGTAGGCGAGGTTTGCGCAGGTGCTGTGACACAGCGATTCGTCGGGCCCATCGTCGGCGGGAAGGCCGAGCAGCAGCTTCTCCTTGCGGCACTCGGCGGTTTCGGCACGATGGACGCAGGTCATGGCTTCGCCGTGATGAATGTCGGTGTCGCTCTGCTCGAGGAGCCGTTTGACGCTGGCCTGAGCGCGTACGGTGCGGCCGAGGAAGGTCGCTGCGCCGGCGGTGCGGCGACGGTACTCAGCTGCGGCCGGCCCGCTGACGTGCTCGTTGTCCTCATCCAGGCGGGTCCAGTCGTCCTCGGACTGCTCGAGGACCATCTCCAGTCGCTCCACGGCGACGTCGTCCAGCCAGGAATCGTCACCGGTGGCAGCGTAGTTCAGAGTGACTTTCGTCTTGAGATGGCCGTACTGCAGGGCAGCGGCGATGAGGCCGCGGGGTCGGCGGACGATGAAGTACGCGAGGGTGCGGCGGAAGCGCGACGCGTGCAGGTGCTTGATGGGATCTGGAGGAATCGCGACGCCACCATCGGCGGGGGTGAAGGTGGAGTTCACCCAGTCTTGGAGTCGCTGCAGCTCACGGATGGTCTTGCTGGAGCCCCACGTCAGGGTGCCCATACGATGACTCTTGCGGCCGCTGCTGCCAGGCAGGCGGGTGGGGAAGAGCAGGTCGGTTGCGTGCAGCGTCTCCAGCAGGTCGATGGCCTGGTGTACAGGGCGGACGACGGCCCAGGGGCGGCTGGCCGGTCTGTGTGACTCGGCCGCGGTGCGGTTGTGGCCCTTGCCGCGGTGCCCGAGCACCAGCAGCTCCCCGGAATCGGGATCCTCCGCACGGCAGTCGCGGCGGAGATTGGACACTTCCCCGGGGCGCATACCGGATAGATAGGACACGGTGACGAAACATGCCGCCGTCACCACCCAGACAAGTTCGGGAAGTTCGGACGCCGTGATCGGCTTGTCCCTCCATGGGCGCCCGTCGACCTGACCAGTGACACTACCGATGAAGAAGTCCCCGGCCACCGGAATCCCGGAGGCTTCGGCGATCGAACGTGGCGCGAGGCCGAGGGAATTGGACAGCACCGGAAGCCCGAGGAGGCAGGCCAGGTACTTGTAATCGATTGCGCCGGGGTTCTCGGGGTCACCTGGCAGTGCGACACCCGTGCGGTGCGCATCCCGGAGGAAGAGGTTCATGCGCTCGGTGCGCGGCAGCCCGGCAAACCGCGCCTGCCCGGGATGGGTTCCGGTGTACAGCTGACGGAACTCTCGCCAGGCGTCACGGACATCCGGGCCGATGTCTTCGACGATCCGCAGGGTCCAGTCCAAAAGGGGGATCATCGTGTCCACCGCGATCCTCGCGGTCTTGTTGCCGCGGCCGGTCTGGATGTCCTCCGCGAGCTCGCCCGGAGAACGCCCCTGCCACGGCTCCGCGACGGGCATACGGCATTCCGGAGACAAATACGATGCATAGGCCCACACGGCCCGAACTGCACTCAAAAGCTGACGGCGCGTGCCCGTGCTGGCCTGGATGGACCGGACATGATCCAGATACAGGTCGAGATCACGGTCGTTCACTTCGCAGAGCCGATCGATGCCACGATGCCGCAGCCAGGTCGCAAAAACGCGCAGACGCTTGAACCAATTGCTCACCGTGGAGACGCTCGCCTGATCGATCCCCGTGAACCTGCCCAGAGCGGGCGGGTACGGGCTGTCTAGGGTCGCCAGGATGAAGACCCGGAAGTCGTATTCCAGCAGGCTCGGGTACGTCGACCAATGGAGCGTGATCGATTGGGTGTGCTGGTCCGGCTGCGCTTCCGCCAGCGACCAGACACGATCCCCGACCCTCGACAGTGCCGCGCGGTCGGTTCCGTGCCGTACAGACCGGGTATGGAGCACTTCCCTGTCCGCAAGCGCGCTCAGTAGTGACGGCAGGGTAGCGGCACCGTCCTTGGCCTTGGTCATCGCAGGTCCATCCGTCCGGCCATCAGATCGTTGATCATTTCCGACTGGCGCCCGGTGAGCCGTCGGCGTGCCTGGTCCTGCTCGGACTGGTGGTACTGCCCCACCAGGTCCTCGAGTCGCTCATGGTGCACCGCGTGTCGCGCGTTCCACGTCGCTACGTCGGTGTGAACCTGCAGGTTGCTCAGTTGATCCAGAGCGGCTATTTGCAAGGGGAGTTGGTGGGGCAGCGCGCGGGCGTTCTCGCATCCCAGGCAAGCCAGGAACGATTCTGCGCAGGGTTCGCCCGGAGGGGCCCCAGGGCTGCTGAGGTGATCGGTGCACCCCGCCAGGACGGTGTCCTGTTCACCGGAGACCAGACGGTGAAGGACCGTAGGGTCCAGGTCAGCGTCCCGGGCGGCGCCCTCCAGGTCGGAGGCGGCCCGGGCAACCAGTGCGGCCGGCAGTACAGTGATGCTGCGTCGCTTGCGGGCAGCGGCGACTTGGGAGCGCAGTGCGTCCGCGACGACGACGCGGGACTGGGTAGCGACGTCCCTGCTGCGGGCGAGGTAGTGGTCGTTCATGGTGGACCGGGTATGGGCCACCGGGCGCCGCTTGCGCTCGATGCCGGTCTGCCGCAGCCGCCGCGCCTCCACCGGCTCGACTCCGTCCTTCGTGGGCTCCTTGGTAGGAAATCCGTGCTGAACGGACCATCGGGCGATGTTCTTGGCGTCGGCCCCACGCGTCCAGCGTTTCGCTCCGGATGTCTGCGTCCGGAATCCGGCGAAGGCCGAGCTGTGGCCGCCGTGGCGCCTGGCGAGCTGCGTCAGGTCCAGCAGCAGTTGGTAGACCCGTAGCGGTGAACGAAACAGCCGGGACTCTGGGTCATCGGCGACCAGGAGAACGGCCAGTTTTTCCGGCACATCTTCCACGGGTGTCACCATGTGCTCGCGCTCCGGGCCTCGCCGGGGCTTGGATGCCTCGATCAGCGCGATCTGGGGAACTCCCTCGACTCCACCATCCGGCCGGTAGTGCGCGGCGGGCCAGGCTGCCACCGTGCCGAAGTTCTCCGCGGTCAACACCGTCAGCAACAGGCCGAACGCCGTCAACTCCCTTGAGGAAAGGCACAACCGCCGAGTGATCTCCTGGGATCCTCCCAGCTTCCACACCACCCTCACCATGGTGCCTCCAGGCGCGCGTGGAAGATCGCCCGTGCGCTCGAAGACGTCCAGCAGCATGCCGAGCTCGTGGTCTGGATGCCCGGACCCGACCTGTCCGGCTTGGTAACGGGCCAGGAGATCCTGGCCGGCCCGGATGCGGTCCCGCGCCACCCGAACGTCGTGCCGCAGGGCGACCATGATCCGCTGCATGGCGTTGTCGTCGTATGCCGGGACGTCGGAAAGCTCCGTCACCTCCGGCATCCGCTCCTTGTACAGCGCGTCTCGCACCTTCTTCGACAGCTTCTCGTCATCGCGCCACAGCTGCCGGAGCCGATGAAGGTGGGTGCACTGCGAGGCGGCGTTTCGTCCTTCCGTGTGCTTCCACAGCTCCAGCACGTGCGCCTCAGTGACGTCGCCCGGCCCCCGGACGGTCGGACTCTGGACGGAGAAGTAGCGGGCGAGCCAGGACAGTACCGAGTAGAGGCTCTCGGCCCCTCTCACCCGCTTAACGCCCGAACGCGGCGAAGTACGTTCCGCAAAGGCGGAGGCGAACCAGCACTGCAGGCCCTCATCAATCACGACCCGCTTCCCCTTGGGGTCCTGGATGTTAGCGAAGTCGAAGACCCGCGACCGGGCGCCGGACTCCTCGATGACGCGCACCGCAGTACCCCCCGATGCCTCCAGCAGCCGCTCCGGAGGCCGCCAGTCGCTCGGCGGCATGCCCGCCTGGCGCCCGCCGCGCCCTACCCCGCTCACGCCCGGCCCCCCGTCTGAACGTGGGCGGCCGGACGAGCGACGCTGGTCAGCGTCCGTCCACCCTGCTCCGCCACGGTGCGGATCAGCGCCTCGACCGCTTGGGTCTCCTCGCTGTCCAGCAACTCCATCAAGTAGTCGACCTGCAGCGCGGTGAACGGCTCCAGGTACGCGTCCCGCGTTGTGGACGGGTCCGCGTGCCCCAACATGAGGGACAGCGCGTACCACACGCCGCCGAACATCTCCCGGATGTCCAAAAGTTCCTGCTCGGTGAACCCGTCCAGCTGGGGCTGCCACACCGTCGAGAGCAGCGAATACCACTTGAGGGCGAAGGAGTGCCGGCACATGTGCGGACGGCACCACAACGGCACGAGCCCCTCACCCCCGCCTGCGCCCAGACCCGCTGAATCCGCTCGTTGGCAGCCGTGAACGTGTCCTCCCAGCCCTCGAACTTCTTCGGCATCCCGTTCGGCGACAGCCACAGCGCCAACGGCTCCAGCCCAGACGAGGTGCGCCGGAACAGCAGACGGCGCTCGTCGGGGCCCAGCACGTCTACCGAGAGCGATCCCCCGCCCTCCAGATACAGCAGCCGGCTTCGGGCGTTGTAGCCACGGACCACCCGCTTATACGGGATCTTCTCGTAGGTCCCTCGCCGTTGGGCCCGGCGTATCGCCTACGTCCGGGAACCCTCCAATAGGTCGGCGTAGCCCTCGATCTCCCGCAGCACCGCCCTCGGTATTCGGTACCACCGCCCCTCCTTGGCGCCCTTCCCGCACGCCGCCGCCAGCCAGGCCCGTGCAAGACGGCCTCCAGCGGAACGTGGCATCTCTACATCCAGGACGCTTCCCCACTCCTGAAGGCGCAGCCCCGTGCCGTACAACCCGTCGACGAAGACCGCATCCCGGTCCTCGTTCGGTCCCGACCAGCCAGCTCTGCGCAACCCGTCGAAGCCGTAGCCGCGCAGACCGACGTCCCGCCACTGCTCGAAGGGCGCACGCAGCATCCACTTCACCTGCCGACCACGTGAACCCGCTGGTCGGAGCCCATCGCGCCGCTCTCGTCCAGGACCGACCTCTTGTCCAAAACGGCCGCCGGAGTTCGTTGCCAGGGCGACCCCGGACACCGGGTTCTGGACCCCGTACTTCCCGAACGCCCAGGTGTAGAAGGTGTTCAGAGCGGCACGGTCTGTGTCGAAGCTGGCTGCCTTGATCCGGTCGTCGTTACGTACATCGGTTAGGCGCCAGTCCTTGAACGCCTCCACGTCCCGGGCCGTGGCCTCCCGCCAGCCCCTTCCGAACACCTGCAGGAAGTTCAACCACACGACCAGCGTGTACGCGTACCGCTTCCAAGTCCGGGCCCCGCGCCCCTTCATCGGCGAGACGCGAAAGAACAGATTCACGCCTGGATCGGCAAAGCCCGAGACAGTGAACAGGACCGGCGTGCCATGCTGAGCTCCGTTCCTCGCCGCCCGGTCGTGCAGATCACCGAATCCTCCGAGCATGACCTCACCCAAGGACGGCGGCGGCTTCAGAAAGTCGTAGAACTCGACACTCCAGCGATCCCACATCACTTCTCCAAGGGCGAGCCATGAGCCGATTACCCGACAACTCTGAGAAGCCTAGTGAAGCGCACGGTTCGACCGGCGGCTCCTGGAGGCGATCCCGCCGCACTGTCCGGCGTTGCTGCCGCGGTGGAGGGGCATCGGCCCGCCTGATGGCCGATCCCCGCGGCGACCGGGCCGTACGCGCCGTCGTCAACGGCCGCCGCGCCTCGGGCTAGGCCGCACGCCTCGTGCCCGGCCACGGTCCCGGTCCCGGGGCCGGAACCGCCGCCACCGCCAGGCGCATCAAGGGCAGGGCGCGGCCTGGCGAGGAGCAGCCCGGAGGAGAGGCCGCGAGGGTACGCGACTGTCGCCCCTCGCGGCCCGCACCACGTACCCCGCCGCGCCGACGCCTCGGCCGCCCCGCCGCTCCTCGGCAGTGACACTTGACCTCAAGTGGCCTTGATGTCTGAAGATCTGGTCAAGGGCGGACGGACCGCCCCGTCACCCGACGACCTGTACCGGGAGAGTCGCCATGCGCACCGAGTCATCCACCGCCGAGGCCGCGGAAGTCGCCGCCATCCGCCAAGTCGTCGCCGATGCCGTCGAGTTCCAGAACGACGTGGACCGGTTCATCCCCTTGCACACGGCCGACACGGTCGTCGTGAACTTCGGCGGACGCCGGGTCGCGGGGCGCGGCGCACTGACCGAGGCGATGCGGCAGGCCCTGGCGTCGCCACTGGCCGACGTGATCACCACCGTCGACGTGGAGGACATCCGCTTCCTGCGCGACGACGTCGCGATCGTGGCGAGCGTCAAGCATGTGTCCGACCGCCGGCAGCCGGGGGCCGACGGCGAACCCGTGACCCCGCTGCACGCCACGTCGGGCCGGCTCACCCACATCCTCGTGAAGGAGGGCGGGACCTGGCGGATCGCTTCCGCGCAGACCACCCCGATCCTGGGCTGACCGGCCACCACCGACCGCGACCGGCCGCCCCGCAGTGCCGCCCCGTAGCGCCGTGCCGTCACACCAGGGCGACCGCGACGCTCGGCGACTAGGCGCGGGGCGGCTGTCCGCCGGGCGGTGTGCACGCCGCGGTGCCGCCCAGCCGGTGGCGGTTGTCCGCCACGAGCCGGTAGACACCGAGGGCGGCCCAACGCGCCGGTGGCAGCGTGAGGACCGCTCCCGCCACGCTCCACGCGCCGCCCGCGCTCAGCAGCAGTCTGGCCACGGCCTGCGCGCCGCCGTAGACCCTGCCCACCGGCGTCACCCAGAGCACTTCGTGCTGGGCGCGCTCCGCCGACACGCCCAACGCCGCGAGGTCGGCCCGCTGCCAGGGCGTGACGTCACAGCGCGGGCGTACCCTCCGTTCGATGACCCGCACCGCCGAGGTGCAGAAACCGCAGTCTCCGTCGAAGACCAGCACTGGTCTGTTCCGCGTACGCATACGTCCATCGTGCCCCGGGGGCGGCGCGCATGAAGGGCTCGCCGTGCCCGGTGATCCGTCGCCGTCACCCCTCCGTCACCGTCGTGACGGAGGGGTGCTTCCCGCGGCTGTCTGCGGAGGGGGAGTCAGTTCGATCCGGAAGTCCTGGTCGGCGGCCCCGGAGCAGCGGCCCTGGATGATCTCGGCTCCGTCATGGGTGTCCTGGTGGCGCAGGCTCAGGCAGTGCCCTGAGCCGACCGGGCGGATGCGGAAGTGGCCCGTGGAGGGCGGGCCGAAGCGTTCGATACGGAACTGCTGGGCCCGGTTGTCCTCGGCGCAGTCGTCGCGGGGTTCGAGCAGGTCGCGCCCCGGCCCGCTCGGCAGGACGGTGAGGCACCCGATGCCGTACTTCGGGTGGTGCCACTGGATCTGCACGGTGTCCCTGCCCACCGGTTCGAGGTACAACTGCGGCGAACCGGACTTCCCGCACCGGCGTTGAGCGGCGACGGCGGTCTCGTACCGGCCCGTGCGGTCCCGGCCTTCGGTGAGACACAGCTCCGGCGTGCGAGCGGGGTGGATCTGGGCCCAGCTGCCCACGGCCAGCATGCGCAGCCCGGTCACCGGCATCGTCGGCAAGGCGGCCGGCTCCGACGCGTCGCGGAGCACGCTGCTGGCGCCGAGCGTGCCCAGGACCCCGATGAGCGCGGCGCCGAGCAGGCCGGCCATGCGGCGCCACCGCGCGGCGGTCCGTGCGCGGCCGGTCGTGTCCGAGGCCGGAGCCGCAGGGCCGTCGCCATGGCCGTCCCCCTGGTCTCCCGGCCCACCCGTCTCACCCTTGAGGACATCGCTTCCGGAAGCCGTGCCCCCAGGGGCCTCGTCCTTGGGGGCCTCGTCCTTCGCGGTGCCCTCGTCGCCGAGCGGCACCGGGTCGGCGGTGGCGATGCGGCGGCGCGCCTCCAGCCACTGGCGGGCTTCCTCTTCGCCCAGGCCGCACGCGCGCGTGAAGGCGTCGACGAACTGTTCGCGGGGCAGGGTGACGCGGCCGAGAGTGGTCGCGATCGTGCTGGCCGGAAGTGTGTCGGAGTGCGCGGTGGCCTTGCCCTCAAGCTGGCGGTAGGTCAGCCCGGACCAGAGCCGCAGCGTGCGCAGGGCGGCCGTGAACTCGGCAGACGTCCGGGCCCGAGCGGGCTGGGGCGATTCCTCCGGTGGCGCGGCCAAGCCGTCTCCCTTCTGACCCATTACTTCAGCATGACCCCACAGCGGACCATGGGGCACCGTCTAATCCAGCCTTGTTCGCGCCTGTTCGGAACATCGTGAGCCCTGTTCCGAACAGACGCGAACGCTGAATTCCCTTGTCGGACCGGTGACTGTGCCGACAGTCTCGGCGGGGTCACCTCGCGCGGCCCGAACGGTCGGGGGGCCTCCTGGCCGGCGAGGGACAGCACGGCCCTGTCGGCCGGACCCGCCCCGGGCGAGGCGGCGGCCGACCGGTGCCGTGCAGGGGGGTACGCCGAACCGAAGGAGCACCATGCGCACTCGTGCACGATCTGCCGGCCCCGTGAGGGGCGCCGCCCGGCCGCCGGCCGGTGGTCCGGTCGCGGTCGTCGGCCGGGCAGACCCTGCACCCGCCCGGGCGGGCATGACGTCGACTGCCGCGCAGGGCTCCACGCGGTAGCCGTACCCCCGCACCTCCACGTGCGTAGAAATCCGGCTACCTCTGTATCTCCTGTAATCCCCGTAATCCTCGTAATCCCTCGTACCGTACTGGAATCCGGGGCAAATGATGGACCACCGTGGCCTCCGTACCGCAGCCGATGCCGCAACCGCCGAAAGCGGTGACGCGAGCAGGTGCGAGGCCACTTCTGAGGGGGGACCTTGCTTCGCTGTGGGGCTGCCGATCACGGCTCCCACAGCGAAGCAAGGGGGCTGGCCGGGCGCCTGCCGTGCGCTGGCGCGCCGCCTCCCGATGCTTGCGCCGAGGGCGGCGTGACGGTCCAATACGGAAGATGACCTCTGTCGACGGACGCGCCCCAGGAGACGCCCATGCCGGGCGAGGGCAGCACGCGAACCCCCTGGAAGAGCTCTCGCTGGAGCGACTCCGCCGGCGCGGGAGCATGAAGTGGCGCACCCACCCGGCCGACGTCCTGCCGCTGTGGGTGGCGGAGATGGACGTCATGCTCGCGCCGCCGATCGCCGACGCGCTGCACGAAGCCGTCGCCGCCGGTGACACCGGCTATCCGGCGGGCACGGCGTTCGCCGAGTCACTCGCGGGCTTCGCCTCCCGGCGCTGGAGCTGGGACGGTCTCGACGTGGATCGCGTGGCGCTGATCCCCGACGTGATGACGGGCGCGGTCCAGGTGCTGCGGCTCGTCACCGACCCCGGCGACCCGGTCGTCGTCAACTCGCCGGTCTACGCGCCCTTCTACGCCTTCGTCGAGCACGACGACCGCCGGATCGTCGAAGCGCCGCTCGGGCGGGATCTCCGGCTCGACCTGGACAGGCTGGAGGAGACGTTCCGGCACGCCCGGCGGCGGAGCGGCACCGGCAAGATCGCGTACCTCATGAGCAACCCGCACAATCCGACCGGTACGGTCCACACCTCCGAGGAACTGGCGGCCGTCGCGGAGTCGGCCCGCCGGTACGGAGTCCGGGTCGTCGCCGACGAGATCCACGCCCCGGTCGTGCTGCCGGGGGCCCGGTTCAGCCGTATTTGAGCGTGCCGGGGGCCGAGGACGCCTTCTCACTCATGTCGGCGACCAAGGCTTGGAACCTCGCCGGCATCAAGGCGGCGCTCGCCGTCGCGGGGCCCGCGGCAGCCGGTGATCTGCGCCGGATGCCCGAGGAGGTCCACCACGGTGCCAGCCACCTCGGCGTCATCGCGCACACGGCGGCCTTCCGCCACGGCGACGCGTGGCTCGACGCGCTGCTGACAGGGCTCGACGCCAACCGGGACCTGTTGGGCCGGCTCGTCGCGGAGCACCTGCCCGAGGTCGGCTGCACCCGGCCGGAGGGAACCTACCTCGCCTGGCTCGACTGCCGCCCCCTCGGCCTCGCCCCGGAACAAGACGCCCCCGCGGCGGAGAAGGGCCCAGCGGTGGTCACCGACCTGGCGGGCCCCGCGAAGCTGTTCCTCGACCGGGCCAAGGTGGCCCTGTCGTCGGGGCACGTCTTCGGGACGGGCGGAGCCGGACACGTCCGCCTGAACCTGGCCACGTCCCAGGCCATCCTCACCGAGGCGGTCACTCGCATGGGACGGGCCGTGAGGGAGCGGTCGCACTGCCGTCCGTAGGGCCTCAAAGGCTTCGACATCGGCCGTGTGTTCGGGGATGCTTCGCGGGATGACCAGAATCGATGACACACCCGCCGCGTGGGACGAGCGCACCCAGCTCACCACGTTCCTCGACTACACGCGTGACACCGCCCGCGCCAAGTGCCGGGGCGTCTCCGAGGAGAACGCCCGCAAGGCGCTCCTGCCCGGCTCACCGCTGATGACCATGAGCGGACTGATCAACCACCTCCGCTGGGTCGAGTACTACTGGTTCCAGGTGGTCTTCCTCGGCGAGGAGGACCAGGGCCCGTGGACCGAGGAGGACCCGGACCGCGAGATGCGTATCGCCGTCGACTTCCCGCTCCCGCGGCTGCTCGACGAGTACGCCGGACAGAGCGCCCGCTACCGCGAACTGGTAGCCGGGCGCAGCCTGGACGACAAGGCCGAGGGAACCGTCCGCGGCGGCCTCCGCGTCGACCTGCGCTGGATTCTCCTCCACCTCACCGAGGAGACGGCACGCCACAACGGCCATCTGGACATCCTGCGCGAGATGCTCGACGGCACGACCGGCGACTGAGCGGCGGCTGCGCCTCGTGGCACCGGGCCGGCCGTCAGACCGGCCCGCCGCCCAGGGCCCGGGTGCCCGGGGCGCAGCTCTCCTTCAGTTCACGGAGTCCGGCGGCCGTCAGCTGACGCCGCGCCGAACCCCGGCGGCTGCCGTCGAGCGTGGCGGACGCGCTGTCCAGCCACCGCGGCGAAGGCTCGACGCCGACGAAAGCGGCCAGGCGGGCGAGTTCGTCGCGCGGGGCGTCGAGCAGATCCTCGTAGGCGAGTGACAGGCGCCGGTCTTCGGGGAGACCGGCCAGGAACCGCGTCCCCTCCGTGACCAGTTCCGACCACAGGGCCCCGAAGCGCCGCACGGGCAGGTCCCGGTCGCGTACGAGAGCGGGGTCGAAGCGCTCGGCGAGCAGCGGGGCAAGCTCCGGCGGCAGCGAGCGCACCATGTCGTCCGTGAGCTCGCCGAATCCGGCGACGCCCGTCCTCTCCCTGATCTCCCGCATCATCATGATCACGCGAAAACCCGGGTGGCGGCTCATGGACAGGGCACAGTCAGGACCGTCCCGGAAGAGGTGCACGAACCTTGCGTACGGGAACGCTGCCCGCAGCCCCGGTGCCCACCCCGTCGAGTAGCCGGAGCGTTCCACGACGGCGGTGCGTCCGAACCGCTCGCCGAGCCACGCGAAGAGCGCTTCGTGATGCGCGGCGGCGGTCCGTTCGGGCCACGAGAGGACCACCGGGCGCACTTCGTCGAGCAGGCCGTCCGGGTCGTCGGTGAGGTGGGGCAGGACCATCAGGGAGAGGGCGGGGATGCCCGCGGGATCGTCCGTGTACCGCCCCGGGCGGCGTGTGTAGAGGAACTCGGGCATCAGCAGCCCGCTGCGGATCATGCCGGCGAAGTACGGGGTGGGCCGGAAGAGGGCATCCCAGAAGTCCGCACCCGACAACGGCCCTTCAGGGAAGGCCGCGTCACCCACCGAAGCCATGTACTCGTTGAGACTGAGCACGTCGGGGTGGGTGTTGAGGATGCGGGACAGCGCGGTCGAGCCGCTGCGGCCCGTCCCGATGACGAAGGTCAGGCTGCGCACGGTCACCCTCCGGGAGGCGTGGGACGAACGTTGCTGGACAGCGAGCGGTTCAGCACTCTATCCGAGCGTGGGCATCGCGTCGTCCGAGCGTGAGCATCGCCTCGCCGACGTCGCCGACCGCCGCGTCCGGGATGTGCGTGGCGGCCTCCTTGAGGGCGAGCAGCCGTGCCCCGGGGATCTCGCGCGCGAGCGCCTCGCCGTTGCCGACGGGGAAGAACGGGTCGCGGTGGCCGTGGACGACGAGCGTCGGGACCCCGATCTCGGGCAGGCGCTCGCGCCAGCGGGGCCGGCAGTCGAGCCGGGAGAACACCATGCCCAGCTGGTTGGCCAGGTGGACCAGGGGCGCGGAGCCCGGCGTGCGGTCCCAGACGCGCGCGGCGGTCGCGTACGCGGCGGCGGGGTCGTCACCGAGGATCTCCGCGCCGGTGGCGGCGTACCCGGCGACCGCGTCACGGTCGGTCCAGTCCGGCATCGGCCGTGCGAAAAGCCGGCCCATGGCCGCCGGGTCGTGGTCGGGGAGGTCGTCGTCGGGCGGTCCGGGCGCGACCGGGCGGGTGCCGGCCAGGGTGAGTGCGGCGAACGCCTCCGGGTGGTCGAGGACGGCGACCTGGGCGACCATCCCGCCGACGCCGATGCCCGCGAGGTGCGCGGGCCGGCCGCCGAGCGCGTCCGCGAGAGCCGCCGCGTCGGCGGCGAGATCGCGCAGGGTGTACGCGGGGGCCTCCGGGTCCCGCGTCGTCGACCGCCCGCTGTCACGCAGGTCGTAGCGCACCACCCGGCGTCCGCCGGCGGCGAGGCGCTCGCACAGCGCGTCGGGCCAGGAGAGCATCGTGGTGCCGCCCGCGAGCAGGACGAGCGGGGCGCCCTCGTCGCCGAACGACTCGAAGCCCAGGGCGACCCCGTTGGCGTGGATCGTGCTGTCATTGCCGATGTGACTCATGTCAGGGCAGACCCGGCCCGCCGCGTGAACTCATCGCTCCCGCGCGGGGGAGACGTCCGCGTCGGACGGCGGTTCGGGACGGATGGCGAGTACGGCGATGTCGTCGGCGCTGTCGGCCCCCAGGCCGATCAGCAGCTCGTCGCAGAACGTCTCCAGGGGCTCGCGTGCCAGCCTCGTCGCGTACCGGCGCAGCCGGTCGAGACCGCGGTCGAGGGGCTCGTCGCGCCGCTCGATCAGGCCGTCGGTGTACAGGAGCACGGTCGAGCGGGCCGGCAGCACGGTGGCGGCCGTCCGGCGGGGCATCGTGGGCTCCACCCCGAGGAGCAGCCCCGAGCCGCCCTCGATGTAGCGGGCGTCGCCCTCCCAGGTGGTCAGCAGCGGCGGCAGATGGCCCGCGGAGGAGTGCGCCAGCTCCCACGGACCCCGCGCGGCGCCCTTCACGAGGCCGTAGAGGCAGGTGGCCGTGGCCTCCCGGTACAGGCTGTGGTTGGCCAGGTCCAGGCGGCGCAGCACCACCTCGGGCGGCTCCTGGCGGTCCATGGCGATGCCGCGGAGCATGCTGCGCAACTGGCTCATGGCGATGGCCGCGTCGAGGTTGTGCCCGGTGACGTCGCCGATGACGACAGCGGTGTCACCGTTGGGCAGGCCGAAGCTGTCGTACCAGTCGCCGCCGACCTGCGCGGTGGTGGAGGAGGCGGCGTAGCGGGCGGCCAGCTGGAGGTTGTCGACCTGCGGCAACGGGGGCAGCAGGGAGCGCTGGAGGCGTTCGGCGATGTTGCGGGTCTGCTGGTACAGGCGGGCGTTGTCCACGCCCAGGGCCAGGCTGCGCACCAGATCGCCGACCAGGGACAGGTCCTCTTCCGTGAACGCCCTCCGCTCGGTCGTCCGGGTCACGGTCAACGCGCCGAAGATCTCGCCGCGGGCGCTCAGGGGCGCGACGACGGAGCTGCCCGCGCCGAGCATCCTGAACAGCTCCAGGTAGTCGGCGTCCAGCGCGCTGCCGGCCTGGTTCGTCGGCGGGGCACCGGTCAGCAGCAGCGGTCCCGCGCCGCGCAGGGCCCGGGCCAGCGGCCCGCGGGACGCCTCGGAGACCGGCGGGAGCCTGCCCTCGTGCACCACGGGACGCGGCCCCAGTACGTCGCTGAGGGCGACGCAGACCCGGTCCATCTCGGCGTCCTCGGTGAAGAGGTCCACCACGCACCAGTCGGCGAGACGCTGCGTCAGGAGCCGGCCGACCGTGCGCAGCCCCTGCCTGAGATCGAGGCTGTTGCTGAGCGTGGCACCCGTGTCGGCGAGCAGCGTGAGGCGGTCCAGCGGGTTCATGTCCGTCTGGGCGCGGCTCGTGTCGCGGGCGGGCTCCGGGGCCGGTGGCGCGGGTGCTTCGGTGTCCTCGGGGAGCGGTGTCACCTCGCTGTGCGGGTCCGGCGTGTCGAGGGAAGCCGCTGCCCGGGGTGCGAGCCGGGCGACGAAGACGGTCTGCCCGTCGCCGGTCTCCTGCGTCTCGATGTACAGCCGTACGGGTACGACGTGGCCCTCGCGGTGCAGCGCCGGCAGCGGCACGGAGCGGCCCACGATGCGGGCCCGACCGGTGAGCAGCAGGGAGGTGAACGCCGCGCTGTGGCGCCGGCGCAGGTGTTCGGGGATGAGCGTGGTGAGGCGCCGCCCGACGAGGTCGTCCGGCTGCCAGCCGAGCAGGTCGGCGGCGGGCCCGTTCGCGGCGATGATGCGGTTGTCGGCGTCGGCGACGATGGTGGGGGACCGGCTGGCCCGTACGTGGCCGGCGTCCCAGGGCAACAGCTCCGAGACGCTGACCTCCGGTTCATGGGGCATCACGGTCCAGGCCGTGGGGCGCTCCCCGGCGAGCTGGCCCAGGACCTGGTCGAACATCCAGTCCTGGAAGGCCCGACCGCGGGGGAGAGCGGGCAGGGTGAGCAGATGTTCCTCGCGGGCCGCCTCCTCGGCCGCGACGAGCACCTGGCGCAGGACGCGCACCGCGGGCGCGGCACCCGCCGGCAGCGGCAGCCGCATGGAGCGCAGTGGCGCGTCGGGAAGCGGCCCCGCCGACACGACTGCCGTGCAGGCACTGAGCACGTGGTCGATGTCGTTGGCGGTGAGCAGGTCCTCGGGGTGGATTCCCGGCACGCTGCCCGTGGTCAGGGCGAGCGTCAGTTCGCGCAGCACCGCGTGCCGGTGCTGCTGGCTCGCCGAGTACAGGGCGCTGGGCACGTCGACGAGCGTCACCGTGCTCCCGGAACCGGCGCGCGGGACCGCCGTACCCCACCCGGGTGACGGCGGTGCCGGACCGTCCGTCCACAGCTCGAACCACACGGTCTTGTGCCGTACGCCGACCTCCACCCCGTGCCGCGATGCCAGGTGCTCGACGAGGGGCAGCCCCTGACCCGCACCGGTGTACGGAGGGCAGTTCCGCGGCATGGGTTCGCGGTCCGGCCGGTCATCACTGACCTGCACGCGGATTCTGCCGTGGAGGAACTGGACCGACACCTCGGCCTCGGTGCGCGCGTGCAGTACCACGTTGGTCACGAGTTCGCCGACCAGCAGCTCGGCCGTGTCGGCCGGCTCGGCGGGGACGCCTTCGAGAGCGGCCCGTACGAGTCGCCGGGCCGCCGCCGCGCTGGTCGGCGCCTCGGGGAACCTCCGTGACACAGTCTCCGGTCGGTCGGCGTCGCGCATACCACCAGTGTGGCCTCGCGCCGCCCACCTCGCGCCCGGCTCCCGGCATCACCGCAGGTGGCAGCGGTGCGGCTGGGGGCCAACCGGGTGGCGCCGGGCGTGACCCGGGGCGGCCGACGGTGACTTCGGGTGATCAGGACGTGGGCGCCGGCTTCGGTTCGCCGGGGTTGACGACCACGACGCCTTCTCCCTCCAGCTTCAGCTGCACGGCCTCGCCGGAGCCGCCCTTGACCATCGAGCCGATGCTCTGGGAGCGGTGCAGCGACGTGGTCAGCCGAGGGCTCCAGGCCACCACGGCGTCGGTGTCCACGTGGACGGGTGCCTGCGGGGTCACGGGCAGGACCAGCGGGATGCCCGCACTGGTCAGTGCCAGCCGTCCGGTGCCGGTGAAGGTGCAGTTGAACAGGCCCCCGCCCGCCATCCCCGCACCCTTGACGGTCGTGATGTCGTAGTCCAGGGAGGCGTCGAAGCACAGGATGTTCTTGCCGTTGACCGTCAGACCGTGGTCGGCGTCCACGTCGACGAGGAAGCAGTGCGCCGCGTCGGACGCGAACCACGCCTCCCCCTCACCCGTGATCGACATCAGGGCCAGGCCCTCACCGGTCACCGCGCGCTTGAGGAAGTTGCCCACGCCCTGGCCCTGCCGCTCGAACTCCAGGGCGCCGCGCCAGGCGACCATGGTCCCCTGCCGGGCCCTGGCCTCACCCTTGACGGCGTAACGGACCGCCATCGGGTTCTCCTGCGTCAGTCCGGGGGCGGACGCGGGCTGTACCAGATTCTCGGGATCGAAGAGATTTCGCTGCATGCGACTCCCGATACCCCGCCAACTGGCCCTCATCCGGGGTGTTTTGCAGGTGGTGCGCGTCAGCGTGTCCCGGCGGACGCCGATGCGCCGGCCGGTCGCCCGATGCGCCGGTCAGTCGCCCCGCACCCCGCCCCGCATCTCGCGCACCGCCTCGCGCAGCGCCGACATCTCGGGCGGCTCCAGGCTGTCGGCGGCGAGGCCGGCGAGGAAGCGCTCCAGTGAGCGTCCGGCGTCCGCAAGGACCCGCTCCGCGCCGCTCTGCCGCCGGACGACGACTACGCCGCCGGACACCGCGATCCACGAGACGTCGCCCGGCGGGAAGCCGGTGACCCGAAGGCCCCGGTAGCCGAGACCCCGCAGTGGAGCGGCGCCCGGGGGCGCCGGCGGCAGCGCGGCGATCCGGCGCAGCAGCTCTTCCCCGGCTTCCGGCGCCATCGCGAACACCGGATTCCGCCGCCCACTGTAGAGATCGATCTCGACGTCCATACCGGCCGTTCCGCGTCGGTTACCGTATCCGCTGCCGTTGCGAGTTGCACCCGTAGAAGTATCCGCAGAATACCGTGTACGGGCCGCGGTTGGCGGTCTCCGGGTTGTAGATCACGTTGCCGCTGTTGTCCGTGTTGCGGGCGGCGGTACCGCCGGGCTTGTGGCCCCAGAATCCCTCCTGCTGCTTCCGGTACCAGTGGAAGTCGACGAAGCCGGGACCGGGAGCGATGACCAGCGCCACCAGGTAGCGCGGCTTCTCGGCGTCCGGGAAGCAGTCGAACCGGTGGTGCATTCCGTCGCACAGCGACGCGCGCGTCATTTCGGCGGTCGTGATGGATTTGTACATGCTGCCGCAACCGCGGCCCGGCTGGGCGAACGTATTCGTGCGCCAGTTGCTCGCGTAGTTGTAGCAGTTGTTGTTCAGCCGGACGGTCGAGTCGTTGTTCCAGAAGTCCGGATTGAACGTCCCGAGTTCGATGGTGCAGGTGACTTCCGCGGTCTCCTGCTCCGCTCCCTGTTCCGTGCGCTGTTCCGTCTCAGCGGAGGCGGTCCTGTCCGTGACGGTGAGGCGGGCGGGGGCCGCGAGCTGCGGGATCAGCAGTGTGCGCAGCGAGGCGTCCAGCGGTCGCGCCGCTTCGTCGGTGGCGCTGGGCTCGCCGCGCTCCATCAAGGTGATGAGCCGCTCGCCGAGCTCGGCCGCGCGGGTGCCGCGGGCCTGGGCGCCGACGGGAAGGTACAGCCTCGGCTCGGGGCCGAAGTCGTTTCCGACCTCGTCGTTGATCGGTTCGATCCAGAATCCCCTGACGCCGAGGCCGCCCTCGGCCGGTGCGTCATCGAGGAACAGGTGCCGGTTTCCGTCCACCTCGCGGAGCAGCGCCCGCACTTCGTTCTCGTCGATGACGTCGGAGACGGGGTCGGGACGGCCGGAGAATATGTCTGCCGTGACACGAAGCATATGTTCGTCTCCCTCAATTTCGCAGCAGCGGATCGCCGACGGGGATTTCGTTGTCCCCACTCATGCTCGGCCGCCCCGGAGATCTGGGAACCGGACCCCGGGGAATCATCGATCACGTCGCTGTGCGGATTGCAGTGACAAGGGATCTACTCCGCATCTCCCCGTGCGTCAACAGCCGTGGATATCAACCGGAACTATTCGGCCGCCGCTACGGCACTTGCAGCGGATGACTACGCAGAAATCGCTATCCCGACGGGAGATCCGGAATCGGCTCATCCCGTCTCGGCGGCGGCAGGTACCCGCAGAGCGGCCAGTACGGGCAGATGGTCCGTGGCCGCCCTGAGGTCCTCCTCGTGGACCCCGGCGAGACCCATCGGCACCCCGCACCCCAGCACCTCCACCCCGCGCGTCGCGAAGACGGCGTCGATGCGCTGCAGGGGATCGCCGAGCCGGGTGGTGTGCTCCCGCCCCCACGGCCGCGTCGCCCAGCCGTCCTGGAGGGCACCGGCGAGCAGACCGAAGGTCCGGCCGTCGGGCCGGTCGTTGACATCGCCACCGGCGACGGCATGCGGCACGTCGAGGGCGGACAGCCGTTCGAGGAGCAGTCGGCCCTGCTCGTAGCGCTCCCGTTCGTCGATGCTCAGATGACAGCTGAGCACCCCGAGCCGGGCGGCTCGGCCCCACCGCAGCACGGCGGTGGCGAAGCCACGCTGGTGCAGACCGGGGGTCCGGGGCAGCAGGACGTCCTCGGTGTGCTCCACGTGGGCCCTGAGCGAGCACAGGATCATGGGCCCGGAGGCGGTGGCGCCGCCCGACACGTACACGAGCCCGGAGCTCCGGGCGAGACGGGCGGCGGCCTTGCGCCAGCGGAAGAACCGCGGTGCCTCTTGGACGCAGACGACATCGGGCCGACAGGCCGTGATCACCCGGCCGAGGGCCGCGACGTCGTCACGCATGGAGCGGACGTTGTAACTGAGCACGCGCACGACCACCGACCCGTCGGCCTCGGTCGCCGAAGCGGGCAGATCCCGCACACCGCCCATCTCCCCACTACCGGTCTCCATGCCACTGATCTCCGTGCGCTGGACTTCGCTGGACTTCCCGCTCTCCATGATCCTGGCATGCCGGGACACCGGACGGCCGAGGCCGGGCGGCCGGCTTGACCCTCGACCTTGTGCAGGGCCCAGAGTTCCGGACGTGGAGAACGACATGCGCAGCATCGGCGAGACGGCCCGCGACAGTGGCCTGGGCGTGAGCGCCCTGCGGTTCTACGACCGGGCCGGTGTGCTCGTCCCGGCCTGGGTGGACCCGGCGAGCGGGTACCGCTGGTACGAGCCCGAGCAGCTCGAAGAGGCCCAGCTGCTGGCCCGCCTGCGCCGGGCCGGGATGCCGCTCGCGGACATCCGGCTGGTGCTTGCCAGCTGGTCCGGTGCGGACACCGATCTGGTGCGGAAGCTGCTCACGGCGCATCTGCGCCGCCTCGAACAGGGGCTGTCCGACGCTCGCCGCGCGTTCTCCACGCTCCGGGCTCTACTCGACCACAGGGAGAACGACATGGCCTCGCTCCACACCACCGCCCTCCGGCTGTCCGTCGCCGCGCCCGAACTGGCCGCCGCGCTCGACGCGGTCCGTTTCGCGGCGAGCACCGACCCGGAGCTGCCGATGCTCGGCGGCGTCCTGTTCGACATCGAGGGGGAGAGCCTCCACGTCGTGACCACCGACCGGTACCGGCTGGCTGTCGCGCGGGCGGGTATCGCCGGACATGGCGAGGGTCGCGTTCAGGCCATCGTGCCCGGCCCGCTCGTCGGCGCGATGCGGGCACTGCTCGCCGGCGAAGGCCCCGTTCGGCTGTCCGCCGACGGTGGCCGCGTGGCGCTGGAGGCCGGAGCCAGGCTCTGGAGACCGGCCCCGTCCGCTCCGGGGAGGAGGCCGGAGCGCGTGAGGTCAGCGTGCTCAGGGTGGGGGAGGGCGGCGCGGTGGACCTGTGCGCCGACGGCACCGACGCTGCCGACGACCCGTACCGCGTAGGCGTCGACCGCGAGTTCCTGCTGGAGGCGCTGACCGCGGGGGACAGGGACCGGCTGGTCCTGGAGTTCGGCACCCCCACGACGCCGATCGCGGTCCGCCGGCCCGACGACGAGGACGCCTTCTCGATCCTGATGCCGGTCCGCCTGGAGGACTGACGGACTGACGGCCGTCCAGGAAGCGGAGTCGGCCGAAGAATTACCCCCAAGCAGACCGAAGTGCCCGCACGCGCGGCGCCCTCCTGGAGTCGGCCGCGCGCAACCTGTCCCGCTACGGCTACGGCAATCTCGTACTCGAACAGGTGGCACGCGAGGCCGGGTTCACCCGTGGGGCGCTGTACCACCAGTTCAAGGACAAGCAGGATGTGGCCCTGGCCGTGATCCAGTGGATCAGCGAGACCTGGACCGCCCAGGTCGGGCCGCTCATCGAGCGGGAGACGGAGCCGGTGGCGGCGTTGCTCGCCCTCGCGCGCGGCCACGCCGTCTACTGCCGCCGCGGCGGTGCCCGCGTGGCCACGGCGCTGCGGCTTGAGTTCAGCGGGCAGGACCACCCCGTCGGGCACGAGATCGAGCGCGCCTACGAACTGCTCGTGGCGCGCTGCGAACGCCTCGTCGCCGCCGCGCGCGAGGCGGGCACGGTCCCGCAGGGACCCCCCCGTCAGGACGGTCGCCCTCGCCGTCGTCGGCGCGCTCGACGGCACGGTGACCGCCCTGGCGGGCCAGGAGCCCCACGACGCGTCCCTCACCGTCCGCGCGGTCGCGGGCGTGCTCGGTCTCGACCCCTCATCGGATCTCATCGCTCACGCCGCCGACGACCGGACGGAGACCACGCCGTGAAGCTCCCTGACACCGCCCACACCGCGAAGCCCTGGCGCGTCCACGGGATCACCCCCGACTTCCGCCTCTACGACGTCTGGGCGCTGCCCACCCCCGGGGGCCCCGACGACTTCCCGCTCCTGGTCCGGAACACCGTGGAGGGCGACACGTCCGACAACCCGTCCCGCGTCGCCCGCGCGCTCTTCGCCATCCGCTGGAAGCTCGGCAGGCTGTTCGGCTGGGACGGTCCGGGCGCGGGCGTGGGCTCGCGGGTCGCGACGCTGCGCGACCGGCTGCCCGCGGATCTGCGCGCGGGGGACGCGGGGCCGGAGTTCGCGACCCTGCCCTTCCGTTCCGTGTTCCTGACGGATGACGAGTGGGCCGCCGAGATGAGCAACCGCACGGTGCACGCGGTGATGCATCTGAGCTGGGTCCCCGACGGCACGGGCGGGTACCGGGGGCAGATGGCCGTCCTGGTGAAGCCCAACGGACTCTTCGGCAGGGCCTACATGGCGGCGATCGCCCCGTTCCGGCACCTCGTCGTGTACCCGCCGCTGATGCGGGAGATCGGGGACACCTGGCGGGCGAGCCGCCGGCGGTAGCCCACTTGTCTCCGCGTGCGGGGCGGTTCGCCTCTCCCGGGGTCTTGACAAGAGGATTGGTCTGGACCAACGATGCGCACAGCAGCGGTGGCCACCGTCGTTCACTCTCGTCCTGCACCTCCTGGAGGCACCCATGGACCGTGTACGTCAAGGCAGACCCGGCGTTCGCCGGAGAATCGGCGCGGCGATCGCCGTCGGTGCGGCCGCCGCGCTCACCGTCACCGGCCTCGCCGCACCCGCCCAATCGGCGGACGCCGGAGCCGCGGACGCCAGGGCCACGGACGCCAAGACGGCGGCTGCCGCAGCGGACGTCAACGTCGCCAAGAACGCCGGGTTCGAATCGGACCTGTCCAACTGGACCTGCGCCGCGAACAGCGGTGCCGCCGTCACGACCCCCGTGCACGGCGGCGCGAAGGCGCTGAAGGCCACCCCGTCCGGCCAGGGCACCGCCGAGTGCTCCCAGATCGTCAAGGTCAAGCCCAACTCCACGTACAAGCTGAGCAGTTGGGTGCAGGGCAGCTACGCCTACCTCGGGGCCCGCGGCACCGGGACCACCGACGTGTCGACCTGGACGCCGGGCAACTCGTCCTGGCAGCAGCTCTCCACCAGCTTCACCACCGGAGCGAACACCACGTCGGTCACCGTGTACACGCACGGCTGGTACGGGCAGAGCGCCTACTACGTGGACGACGTGAGCGTCCTCGGGCCCGACGGGGGCGGCGACACCGAACCCGAGGAGATACCGGCGGTGCCGGCCGGCCTCAAGGCGGGCACCACCACGTCCACGTCGGTGGACCTGTCCTGGACCCCGGTGTCCACGGCCACCGGGTACACCGTCTACCGCGACGGCACGAAGGTCGCCTCGTCGAGCGGCGCCTCCACCACCGTGACCGGCCTCGCGCCGGAGACCACGTACAGCTTCCAGGTGAGCGCCGGCAACGCCGCCGGCGAGTCCGCGAAGTCCACGGCCGTGTCCGTGCGGACCGCCAAGGGGAGTGACGGCGGGGACGGCGGCCCCGTGCCCAAGCACGCGCTGACCGGCTACTGGCAGAACTTCGACAACGGCGCGACCGTCCAGAAGCTGCGGGACGTGTCGTCGCAGTACGACATCATCGCCGTCTCCTTCGCCGACGCCACCAGCACGCCGGGCCAGATCACCTTCAACCTCGACCCGGCCGTCGGCTACGCCTCCACGGCCGACTTCAAGGCGGACATCGCCGCGAAGAAGGCCGCGGGCAAGTCCGTGATCCTGTCCGTCGGCGGCGAGAAGGGCACCATCTCGGTCAACAGCGACGCCTCCGCGACGGCGTTCGCGAACAGCGCGTACGCGCTGATGCAGGAGTACGGGTTCAACGGCGTCGACATCGACCTGGAGAACGGCATCAACCCCACCTACATGACGAAGGCGCTGCGCCAGCTCTCCGCGAAGGCGGGCCCGAAGATGGTGCTCACGATGGCGCCCCAGACCATCGACATGCAGTCGACGTCCGGTGGGTACTTCCAGACGGCCCTGAACGTGAAGGACATCCTCACGGTCGTCAACATGCAGTACTACAACAGCGGTTCGATGCTGGGCTGTGACGGCAAGGTCTACAGCCAGGGCAGCGTGGACTTCCTGACCGCGCTCGCCTGCATCCAGCTGGAGGGCGGCCTCGATCCGTCGCAGGTCGGCATCGGCGTCCCGGCGTCGACGCGGGGCGCGGGCAGCGGTTACGTGGCCCCGTCGGTCGTGAACAACGCCCTCGACTGCCTGACCCGCGGCACCGGCTGCGGTTCCTTCAAGCCGTCGAAGCCGTACCCGGGGCTGCGCGGCGCGATGACGTGGTCCACGAACTGGGACGCGACGGCGGGCAACGCCTGGTCCAACAGCGTCGGCCCGAAGGTGCACAGCCTTCCGTAGCGAACAGCGGTAGACGGCCGAGCGGGACGGGACGGACCATCACGGTCCGTCCCGTTCCGTCTGTTCGGCCGCCGGGGGAATGCGGCGATGGGTGTCATCGAGCAGGTTCCGCATCGCCATGCGGTAGAGATCGGCCTGGTGGGAGCCGAGGAAGCCGGTGTGCCCGAACACCTCCAGGGCCACCATGCCGTGCATGTACCCCCACACGCTCAGCATCAGGGCGGTCGCCGGGGGCGGCAGGGCCTCCCCGCCCGCGGGATCACCGCTCGAAGGCGACAGTTCCTCCAGGCACGCGAGGAACTCCGGGGAGAGCGAACGCACGTCTGCCGCCGCCAGTTGCGCACGTGTGAAGCCGCGGAACAGTTCCCGTGCGAAGACCTCGCTCATCCGGCGGTTCGCCCGCGTGGTGGGCCCGTCGACGGGCGCGTGGTAGTGCCGCAGCGGTGCCCCGTAGAGGAGTTGGAACCGCTCCGGATGGTCGATGGCCCACCGGCGGTACCCCTCGGCCGCGACGACCATCCCCGGCAGATCCGGATCGTCCGCTGCCGCCGCAGCCGACTGCACCGCGTCCGCCACGTCCTCGTACGCCTTGGTGATCAGCGCCGTGACGAGGTCGTCGCGGCTCGGGAAGTAGTGGTAGAGCGCCTGCACGGTCATGCCGAGGCTGCGCGCCACCGCCCGCAGCGACAGCGCGTGGGGGCCCTGCTCGACGATGTGGGACTCGGCGGCGCTCACGATCTCCTGGGCGGCGACCGCCCGGCGCCGCTCGCGCAGGGACGGTCGCACCGTCGGGGCCCGGTCAGTGGACATGCGGCGACAGTACGGCCGTTGGGCCTGCCGCGACACCGGAACGGTCAACCTGTGAAGAAAATCTAACACTGCCAAAACAAGTTGCTCCCCGCTAGCGTCGGGGACGGCGACGAGGGACACGCGGGACCTGTACGCACCGCGTTCCGAGCACGGCCCCGTCGCCGTTCCGGCGCCACCGGCAGCAGAGCGCGCACGTCCTTCCGTCCTCCTGCGCACCGGCCGCCGCATGCCCTTCTCACCCCGAATCCAAGGAGTGCGCGCGTGTTCGAACGCATAGCCGAACTGACAATCCGCCGGTCCCGGCTGGTCCTCGTCGTCGCCGCCGTCGCGGTGGTCCTCATGGGCGCCCTGGGCGCCGGCGCCTTCGGGAAACTGCTGGGAGGAGGCTTCGACGACCCGGCGTCCGAGGCATCCCGGGCCAGGGCCGCCATCGACGAGAAGTTCGGCGGCGAGACCAACCTGGTCCTGCTGGTTCGCGCCACGGAGGGCCGTGTCGACGCCCCGGCCACCCGGCGGAGCGGCCGGGCACTGGTCTCCGAGCTCAAGAAGGAGAAGAGCCTGGAGAACGTGGTCTCGTACTGGGACGCGGACCGTCCCGGCCTGCGCTCCGAGGACGGCCGCGAGGCCATCGTGCTCGCCCGCGTGCAGGGCCACGACGTGGAGCAGCAGGAGAACGCCGAAGCGGTCATCGACGACTACGCCGGCACCTACGCGGACACGCTCACCGTCAAGGCCGGAGGCAGCGCCGGCGTGAGCCACGAGATGGGGCCGCAGACCGAGAAGGACCTCTTCCTCGCCGAGGCCATCGCCGTGCCGCTCATCCTCCTGCTGCTCCTGGTCGTCTTCGGAACCGTGGTCTCCGCGCTGCTGCCGCTGCTCATCGCGCTCATCGCCGTCGTCGGCGTCTTCGCCGAGCTCTACCTCGTCGGCAGCGTCACCGACGTCTCCGTCTTCGCGATCAACCTCACCACGGCGCTCGGCTTGGGACTCGGCGTCGACTACGCCCTGCTGATGATCAGCCGGTTCAGGGAGCAACTGGCGGCCGGGGCACGCGTGGAGGACGCCGTCCGCACCACCATGAGCACCGCAGGCCGCACCGTGGCGTTCTCCGCGGCGACCGTGGCGGCCGCGCTCGCCGCGCTCATGGTGTTCCCGCAGTACTTCCTCCGCTCCTTCGGCTACTCCGGCGTCGGCGTCGTGGTCATCGCGGCCGGTGCGGCGCTGTTCGTGATGCCGGCCCTGCTCACCGTCCTCGGCCACCGCGTGGACAGCGGCCGGATGCCGTGGGCGAAGCGGGAGCGTGCCCGCACAGGGGCGCCCCTGTGGGGCCGCCTGGCCCGCACCGTCATGCGGCGGCCCGCGCTCACCGCGCTCCCCGTACTCGCGGTTCTGCTCCTCGCGGCGAGCCCGCTCCTCGGCATCACCTTCGGGACGGCCGACGAACGCGTGCTGCCCGAGGACGCCGAGAGCCGCCAGGTCTCCGTCGCGCTGCGCGAGAACTTCCACGGCAACGACGCGGCGGCCCTGCACGTCGTCATCGACGAGGCCGTGGACAAGGCGGGCCTGACGTCATACGCGGCGGAACTCTCCGCCCTCGACGGCGTGACCCGGGTCGAGGCGAGCACCGGCGTCTACGCCGACGGAAGGACCGGGCCGACAGCCCCCGGCAACGCCGCGCTCGGCCACTCCACGGCACAGCGGCTCAACGTGGTGAGCACCCTGACCCCGAAGTCGGACCGGGCCAAGGAGCTGGTCGAGGCGGTCAGGGAGGCCGCACCGCCCGCCGGGACACACCCGCTCGTGGGCGGCGTCGACGCCGAACTGGTCGACTCCAACGACTCCATCGCGGGCCGGCTCCCGCTGGCCGTGGGCCTGATCGCCGTCACCACCTTCCTGCTGCTCTTCCTGTTCACCGGCAGCGTCGTGCAGCCGGTGCGCGCACTGGTCCTCAACGCGGTCAGCCTGGGAGCCACCATCGGCGTCATGACCTGGATCTTCCAGGACGGACACCTCTCCGACCTGCTCGGCTTCACGCCTCAGCCGATGGAGACGTCGATGACCGTGCTGATGTTCTGTGTCGCCTTCGGCCTGTCGATGGACTACGAGGTGTTCGTCACCAGCCGGATCAAGGAACTGCACGAACTCGGCGAGGACGACGAGTCCGCCGTCGCCGACGGCCTCGGGCACACCGGACGCATCGTCAGCGCGGCGGCCGCACTGATCGCGGTGAGCTTCTTCGCCTTCGGCACCGCCGAGATCAGCTTCATGCAGCTGTTCGGCCTCGGCAGCGGTCTCGCCATCCTCATCGACGCGATCGCCGTCCGCGGCGTCCTCGTCCCGGCCGCGATGCGGCTCCTCGGCCGCTCGGCCTGGTACGCGCCGGCCTTCCTCCGCGGCCTCCACGCACGGTTCGGCCTCAGCGAGGGCCGCCCCGCCGCCGAACCGTTGGCGGCTCCGGAACCCGGGCCCGTGACGGGAACGGTGCATGCCCTCCGGGGAGACACCGAGGCGCGCGAGAGCTGAGCCCGGGGGAGGGCCGGGGCAGGGCGCGGTGCCGCCGTGCGGCCCGCGGCGGGCGGCGGCGGGCGGTGGCGCGGCCTTCTATATCGTCTCCGCTGTCGGAGCCCGAGACCGGGACCGGCCCCGTGACCGAGGAGCACCCACCCATGAGCAAGCCCACGACCGCCGCCGGCCCGCCGGACGAGCTCCACCGGCGGCTCGGTGTGTCCGACGCCGTCGTGATCGGCCTGGGGGCGATGATCGGCGCCGGGATCTTCGCCGCGCTCGCCCCGGCGGCCCGCGCCGCCGGCTCGGGGCTCCTGACCGGCCTGGCGCTCGCCGCGGTGGTCGCGTACTGCAACGCCACTTCCTCGGCCCGGCTCGCGGCCCGCTACCCGGCGTCGGGCGGCACGTACGTCTACGGCCGCGAGCGGCTGGGTGACTTCTGGGGGTACCTGGCGGGCTGGGCCTTCGTGGTCGGCAAGACGGCCTCCTGCGCGGCGATGGCGCTCACCGTCGGCACGTACGCGTGGCCGGAGCACGCCCAGGCCGTCGCGGTCGCCGCCGTGGCGGCGCTGACCGCCGTGAACTACGCCGGGGTGCAGAAGTCGGCGCTGCTGACCCGGGCGATCGTGGCCGCGGTCCTCGCGGTGCTCGCCGCCGTCGTGGTCACCGGCCTCACCGCGTCGGCGGCGGACGCGGCCCGCCTCGACATCGGGGGCGACGCGACCTTCGGCGGGGTGCTCCAGGCGGCGGGCCTGCTGTTCTTCGCGTTCGCCGGGTACGCGCGCGTCGCCACCCTCGGCGAGGAGGTCCGCGACCCGGCCCGCACCATCCCGCGGGCCGTACCGATCGCGCTCGGCATCACCCTCGTCGTCTACGCCCTGGTCGCGGTCGCGGTCCTGACGGTGCTCGGCCCGCAGGGACTCGCGGGGGCCGAGGCACCGCTGTCGGAGGCGGCGAGGGCCTCGGGGGCCGACTGGCTCGTCCCGGTCGTGCGCGTCGGCGCGGCGGCGGCCGCGCTCGGCTCGCTGCTCGCGCTGATCCTCGGAGTCTCCCGCACCACCTTGGCCATGGCCCGCGACCGGCACCTGCCGCACGCCCTGGCCGCCGTCCACCCGCGGTTCAAGGTCCCGCACCGGGCCGAACTGGTGGTGGGCGTGGTCGTCGCGGCCGTGGCCGCCACCGCGGACGTGCGCGGGGCGATCGGCTTCTCGTCGTTCGGGGTGCTCGCGTACTACGCCGTCGCCAACGCCTCGGCGTGGACCCTGACTCCGGAAGAAGGCCGCCCGGCACGGATCGTGCCCGCCGCCGGCCTCGCCGGCTGCCTGGTGCTGGCCTTCGCGCTGCCCCTCTCCTCCGTCGTCTCCGGGGCCGCGGTGCTGGCGCTCGGCGTCGTCGCCTACGGAGTCAGACGCGCTCGCGCGGACCGCGGCTGAACGCACCGACCGGGTCCGGACCGCTGCCTCACGTTTCGGAGGGCTGCGTCGTCGTAACGGTGAGGACGACGACGGCGTCGCAAGCGAGGCGCCGCGCGGCGGGTTCACCGGCCCGGCGTCGGACGAACGACTGGAGCGGGTGGCCACCCCAGCCGGCTCCCCGCCGACGCGGGCGGCGAGGCCCGGCCGCGGGCGAGGCGGTCGGCGGCCACCCGACAAAGGCGGTACGCGGACTGTCGGGCGGCAGGGGCCGGTGGCGCGGCACGGTGGGGGCATGGACGACACGACCTTGGTTTCCCGCTTCCTCCGCGACGGCTTCGTGAAGCTGGAGGGCGCCGTCGCGCCACGCGTGGCCGCGGACTGCGCGCGGCTGCTGTGGCGCGAGACGGGCTGCGACCCGGACGAGCCGGCCACCTGGACGCAACCCGTGCACTGGGTGGCCGGCATGGCGCAGGGCCCGTTCGCCGCCGCACCCAACTCCCCGGCCCTGCACCACGCGTACGACCTGCTCGTCGGCGCGGGGCGCTGGGAGCCGCGCTACTCACTGGGCACGTTCCCGCTGCGCTTCCCGCACGAGGAGGAGCCGGACGACGCGGGCTGGCACATCGAGGGCAGCTACCTGCCGGAGGGCGAGAGCTGGTACTTCACCAATCTGCGCTCACAGGGGCGGGCCTTGCTGATGCTGTTCCTGTTCAGCGAGGTCGGAGAGGAGGATGCCCCGACCCGGATCAGGGTCGGTTCCCACCTCGACGTGCCGAAGGTGCTGGAGAAGTACGGGGCGGACGGGGCGAGCGGGCCGACCCTCGCACCCGACCTGGTGGCGGCCTCCGACCACCGGCCGCTCGCCCTCGCCACCGGGGCACCGGGCGATGTCTTCCTGTGCCATCCGTTCCTGGTCCACGCCGCGCAACCGCACCACGGGGTGCGTCCGCGCTTCATGGCGCAGCCGCCGCTGATGCCGGCCGCGCCGTACGAACTGGAGCGGGCCGACGGCGCGTACTCACCCGTGGAGATCGCGATCCGCCGGGGTCTCGGCCGGGACACCCCGGCCACCGGACACCGCTGAGAAGGGCACTTCGCCCACCGGGGAGCCCCCGGGCCACGTGGCCTCCGCTGCCGCTAGTCCCCACCACCACCTCCGTCTCCGCCGCCGCTGTCCCCGCCGCCGTCGCTGCCGCCCCCGTCTCCGCCGTCCCCGCCGTCGGAGCCCCAGCCGTCCGAGCCGCCGGGTTCGTTGTCGTCGCGACCGCGGCCCAGATTGCTGTACCAGGGGCGGTCCCAGGCTTCGTCGGGGGCGATCGGCTCACCTGCCCTCACCTCCGGGCGGCGGCGCTTTAGCGGAAAGCGGGCCGTGCCCGTGGTGTCGCCCAGGCCGAACGCCGCCGCGAAGGCGTGGGCCATGACGGCGTCGAGCGGGTCCGCGCTCTCGTGGTGCACGGGCGCCAGCGGCAGCAGCACCGTGTCGGGGTCGAGATCGGGCCGGCGCGGAGGCCGTTCGATGACGGCGACCCGCTCCTCGTCGCGCAGCAGCCAGGAACTCCTCTGGTCGGCGCGCCGCAGCTGCCAGACGACGCCCTGCGGCAGGCGCGCCTCCGCGTAGCTCTTGGACTTGCGCAGCTTCCTCTTCAGGACGAGGGCGGCCGGTACGTCCCCGACGTTCATCCGCAGCCCCTGCGCCGGATCGGCGGTGCCGCTCAGGAGGCCGTACGGTGCTCGTATCCGTACGGCGGGAGCCCCAGGACCCCATACGTCCACGCGTATCAGCCGGCGGTCCACCGCCACACCCACCGGCCCGGCGGGGCCGTGCGCGTACCGCCGGGCCATCCACAGCGGCACGCCCTCCGCGCGCGCCCGCTCGGCCAGGGCGGTCACCTGCGCGGGGCCGCCGCAGTGCCGTACCGCCAACTCGCCGAGCGCGCGGGCGAACTCGGCCGGCCTGCGGACCTTGACGGGAGTGGTGGTGCCGGTGACCCGAGTCACCGGTACGAGGCCGCCGGCCGCGGCCAGCTGGTCCAGTGGGCGTTCCGTGCCGCCGCCGCCGAGCCAGTGGCCGCGCCGGAACGCCTCGGCCATGGCCGGCAGGTTCAGCTCGCTCAGCGGTGTGACCTTGCCGCCGCGACGGAAGTGCGCCTCTGTGAGCTTCGTGGTCCGCGCCAGCGGATTCCTCGACTGTTCCGTGTAGAGCGCCTGGCTCATGCCATCTCCCGAATCCGTGCAGTACGGCTACCGAGCCTACGATCTTCAGGACGTGCCCGTACGGCGTGCGGTTCCGGGGGAGGCATGGGCCTGGCGGCTTACGCGGCCGGGCGGCCCGGCGTCACTTCAGGTGGCGGCCGAAGAACCGGTTGCCGTCCTCCATCTCGAACCACGGGGTGCCGGTGTGCCCGCCCGGATTGGCGTGCAGCGTCTTCTGCCGGGTGCCGAAGGCGTCGAACAGGTCCAGGGCCCGCTGCCGCGGGTTGCCCTCGTCGTCCCACTGCAGCAGCAACAGCAGCGGAACGGCGACCTGCCGGGCCTCCTCGCGCTGGGCGCGCGGCACGTAACCCCCGGCGAAGAGACCGGCGGCCACGATGCGCGGTTCGACCACCGCGAGGCGGATGCCGAGGGCGGCCCACCCCGAGTACCCGACCGGGCCGCCGATCCCGGGCAGCGACAGGAGGGCGTCCAGGGTGGTCCGCCACTCCGGGGCCGCCTTCTCGACCAGCGGGCCGACGAGGGACTCGAAGATCTCGTCGACCGGCTCGCCGGCCGCCATCGCCCGCCGGAGTTCGGCGCGCGCCCGCTCCTCGGCCGCGGTACGGGGCCGGTCACCGCACCCGGCGGCGTCGATGGTGGCCACGGCGTAGCCTTCCGCCGCGGACCGGCGGGCCCGCGCCACCAGCCGGGCATCCCTCTTGGGCAGGCCGTTGTTGTGGGCCGTCAGGATCAGCGGGGCCGGCCCCGCCGACGCGGGTGTCCAGAGGGTTCCGGGGATGTCGCCGAGGGTGAACTCGCGCTCGGTGACGCCGTCGTCGAGGCGCCGTTCGGAAGTGAAGTGCATGGTCGTGCCTTTCGGGAGTGCCTGCGGACGGCGCTCCCGGACGACCTGTCGTCCGACCGTGACCCCGGAGGGGAGCACCCATGTCGATACTGCGTTCACGGGTACCACCTCCTCGTCCTCTCGCACGGCCTCCGGGAAGCTAGCAGCGGCCGCGGTGGCCCGCCAACCGTTTTTCCGGAGGCCGCTCACGTCACGTCGCGCCCGAGGTGGCTCAGCGCAGGGTGCGTACGAAGACGTCTCCGATCAAGTTGTCGTCGTCGGGGACGAGACCGGGGTGGTAGGAGCTGAGGACGGCCGTCGACTCGTCCGTGCTCAGTGCCGCTCGGGCGACGGTGACCGGCCTGCCGTCCTGGCCCGGTGACAGCAGCTCCTCGCGTCCGGACCGCGGGTCGCGCAGGACGAGCCCCAACGTGTAGCCGTCCGCGTCGGCCGTGTTGAGGAGCAGCTTCGACCCGTTCGCCGACAGGTCCGACAGGATGGTGCGATCGGTGGGGGAGCGGCCGTCGTACCGCTGGAGCGTGCCGGTGCGCAGATCGCGGACGAAGGCGTTCCAGGATGTGCTGGTGTTCCCGTTGGGGTCGGTGCCGGGGACCAGGTTCGTGGCCACCGAGCTGAAGCCGACCTTGGAGCCGTCGGCGCTCAGTACCGGAGAGAGCGCGGATCTGTCGGCCGGTGACCCGTCGTGGGTGACGTCGGCCTGCACGGTCTTCCCGGTCACGCGGTCGTACACCAGGATGTCCGCCTTGTCGTCGTCGGACGGCCCCGAGTAGCCGACCCGGTAGGCCACCTTCCGGCCGTCGGCGCTCATGGAGATGTCCTGGCACTCGCGGGTCGTGGGCGGGCCCGCCCGCCACAGCCGCTCGGTGCGGCGGTCGAGGAGCATGACCCGGCAGTTCGACACCCCGTTCTCGTCGGCGGCGGTCTCCGCCACGAAGGCGACGTACCGTCCGTCCGCGCTGAGCGGGGCGCCGCCGTGGTCCGCGCGGTAGCCGTCCTCCAGCGCGGGCGCCACGGGTTCGACGCGCCCGGTGCGCAGGTCCAGCACGTGGACGGAGGTCCGCTGGGTGGCGGCCGCGTACGAGTTGAACGACAGGTGGCGCCCCGCATCGGAGACCTTGGGCAGCGTCGTCGACTCGCCCGGCAGCTCCACGCGCTTGAGGGGTGCGCCGGGAGCCGTCCGGTAGAAGACGTTGTTGCGCATCTCCGTGCCCGGCACCAGGTTCGTCGCCGACGACATGAAGGCGACGACGCGTCCGTCCGCGCTGACGGTCGGGTCGACCGAGTGGTGGTTGCCGCCGGTGCCGTCGGGTGCGACGCTGATCCGTTCGGTGTGCGCCACCCGGTCGCCGCCCGCCGCCCCCGCGGGCGAGCCGAGACAGGTGAGGGCGGCGGCCGCGAGGGCGGCGGTCAGGGAGATGCGTGACGCGGGTCTCATCGGGTGGGTTCTCCTTCTGTGCCGCGCGGGTGGAGTGTCATGCGGATGTCGTCCGCCGCCCACAGGACGAAGCGTTCGACGGGTTCGACCTCGTGGCCCGGCACGGGCCGGAAGCGGAAGCGTTTGAGCAGGACGGCCAGGACGAGTTCGGCCTCGACCATGGCCAGGGCGGCGCCCTCACAGCCGCGGGGGCCGATCCCGAAGGGGACGTAGGCCAGCTTCGGCCGCTTGGCCACCTCGGCGGGGGTGAAGCGCTCCGGCAGGAACCTCTCGGGCTCGGGCCAGTGGTCGGGGTTCATGTGGACGGCCCAGAACGGATAGAACACCGTCGCCCCCGCCGGGATCTCGTAGTCACCGAGGACGAGTGCCTCCGTCGTCTCCCGCGCGCCGTAGGGGCCGGGCGGATAGAGCCGCATCGACTCCTTGAGGGCCATGTCGAGACGGGTGAGCTGGCGCAGGTCGGCGTAGTCGGGTGCGGGGCGGTCGCCGAGGACGCGGTCCAGCTCGTCCGCGACGCGTTCGGCCACCTCCGGATGCTGCCCCAGCAGGTACAGCGTCCAGGAGACGGCGACTCCCGTGGTGTGGTGCGCCGCCAGCAGCGTCACCATGACGGTGTCGCGGATGCGCGCGGGACTCTCACCCGCCTCCACGAGCGCCCCGATCAGGTCGCTGGTGTCCGCCCGGCCGCCCGAACCGCGCGCGGCGACCACCCCGTCGACCGTCGCGCGCAGCAGGGCGAGGGCCTCGTCGGCCCGTACGGCCCGTTCCTCGGGGGTGCCGGGGACGGGCGCCTGGTAGAGGCGCCCCAGGTACTCGGTGAGTACGTCCTCGAACGCCGCGATGACACGGTCGGAGTCCGGGACGTCGCCGCCGAGCGCGAACCGGCAGATCATGCGGAGCGTCAGCGCGGTCAGATCCTTCTGCAACGCGACGGGCTCGTGGACGCCCCGCTCGGCCCACCGGTCGGCGAGAGCCGTGGTCAGCTCCGTGAACCGGGCGAAGTGCCGCTCGTGGGAAGGGCGTCCGGCGAGGACCGAGAGCAGCAGCCGCCGCCAGGGTGTGTGCTCCTCGGCGTCGAGCACCTGCAGGTTGCCCGCCTCGCACAGCGGGGCCAGGAACTCGAAGAGCCGCTCGGGACGCTTGTCGATGTGCGCCGTGGCCTCCAGGAGCACGGGGTCGGCCACCGACACCGCCGTCTCGGAGCCGGGCAGTTGAAACCGTACGACGGGCCCGTACTCGGCGTGCAGACGCAACTGGTAGGTGTGCAGGCCCCCCGCCGCCGTGATGGCGCCGACCCCGCCGTCGGCGCGGGGCTCCGGACCGGGAATGCGCATCGCCGGACCTCCTCCCTCCTCGGTGACGCATGGGTGACGCACGCTCACCGCCGCAGCCTAGGCGCGTGGCGTCCGGAAGGACCCGGTCGCGACAGGACAGTTGCGACACGTCATGACGCGTACGGACGTCGCGACACGTGGTGACGCGTACGGAAAGGGCGGCACGACACTTGTGCCACTGGCGCACCGCATCGACCGTCTCCGCGTCCACCTGTTCAGATTCCAGGTGTCCTGCACTACCATCGGCGCTCAACCGACGGCCGAGGCGCAGCCGCGTGTTCACTCCCGGAGGCCGGCCCTCACCCACCACAACACGCAAGGCGAGGTCAGCGTGGCCGCTCTCGACGTCCTGGACATCTCCATCCTGCGAGAACTGATCACCCGGCCCCGGGCGGGGATGCGTGAGCTCGCCCGCACGCTCGGCATCGCCCGCGGGACGGTGCACACGCGGGTGAGCCGCCTTGAGCGGCTCGCCGTGATCACCGACTACGCGCCGCAGGTCTCACCGGCGCAGCTCGGCTATCCCATCCTGGCCTTCGTCCATCTCCACCTGGCGCAGGGCCAGCTCGCACGGGTGACGCGCGCCCTCGTACTCGTCGAGGAAGTCCTGGAAGCACACTCGACGGCCGGGGAGGGAGACGTGCTGTGCCGCGTCGCCGCCCGGGACACCGCGCATGTCGAGGAGATCATCCAGCGCTTCCTGCACCTGCCGGGTGTGGTGCGCTGCCGCACCGAGATCGCGCTCAGCGAGCGGGTGCCGAGCCGCATCACACCGCTCCTGTCCCTCGTCGCCCAGGACCTCGCACCGGACAAGACGGACAGGGGCGCCTGACCCCGGCGCCTGACCTCCGGCACTTGCCTGTGCCGAAGGATCACATGGCCCAGCGAAACCAGCGGCATTCTGGTCCAACGGCTCGACGGGCGGCCCCTCGGCAGGGCCGCGGGCCCATGCTGGTGCGACTGTGCCCCAGCGCGCCCCGCGCCCCCGAGGATGAACAGGAGGCGAGATGACGACCTTCGCCGGTCCCGACTTCCGTCCCCACGACGACGACCCCGACGACGAACCCTCCGGCGGACACGGTGGGGAACGCTCCGACGAACGCGACGGCGCGCCCGTCGACCCCCGTCGGCGGTACCGGGCCACGGCGGGTCGAGCGCAGCTCACCGGCATCCAGGCCCTGGCGCGGTTGCCGATCGACCAGCACCGGCGCGACCTCGCCGCGGGAAGGGACATCGCCACCTTCATCTCCGGATACGAGGGTTCACCGCTCGCCGGCTACGACCTCGAACTGGGGCGCCTGCGCGAGCTGCTGGCGGCCAACGACGTGCGGCACGTGCCCGGCCTGAACGAGGAGGCCGCGGCCACCGCGGTCCAGGGCAGCCAACTGGTCAACACCCTCGACGGCGCCACGCACGACGGTGTCCTCGGCATCTGGTACGGCAAGGCCCCCGGCCTCGACCGCGCCACCGACGCCCTGCGGCACGGCAACCTCATGGGCTCCCACCCCGCGGGCGGCGCCCTGGTGCTCGTGGGCGACGACCCGGCCGCGAAGTCGTCGAGCGTGCCCTGCTCCTCGGAGCTGGCGCTCATGGACCTCGCCCTGCCCTTCCTCTACCCGGCCGACTCCCAGGAGGTCATCGACCTGGGCCTGCACGCGGTCGAGCTGTCGCGGGCCAGCGGTCTCTGGACAGCGCTGAAGATCGTGACGGCGGTGGCCGACGGCTCCTCGCTCGTCGACCTCGGGGCCGAGCGTCCGGCGCCGGTCCTGCCCCCGGGCTCGGGCCGTCACGAGCCCACCGCCCGCCTTCTCCAGCCCACCCTCGGCCCGCTGGAACGCGACCTGATGACGACCCGGCTGCGCCTGGCCCGCGAGTACGGGCGGCTCAACCGGCTCAACCGGATCGACGTGCGCGGGGACGGCGACGTCATCGGCATCGCCGCCGCCGGCCGCACCTACCGCGAGCTGCGCGCCGCGCTCGACCGGCTGGGCCTGACCGACGCCCGCCTCGGAGAGGCCGGTGTCCGGCTCCTCAAGATAGCGATGCCCTACCCCCTGGACGCCGAGGCCGTCGTCGAGTTCGCCGCCGGTCTCGACCAGATCATCGTCGTCGAGGAGAAGCGCTCCTTCGTCGAGACCGCCGTACGCGACATCCTCTACGGACGGGCCGGCGCGCCCCGCGTCCTCGGCAAGGAGGACGAGCGGGGCAGGGAACTGATCCCGCCCCATGGCGAGCTCGACGCAGACACGCTTCTCCGCCCGCTCGCCCGCGTGCTGGCCGACGGCGGAGTGCCCGTGGAGGGGCAGCGCCTCGAACGGATCGGGGGGCGCACCCAGCTCCCCCTGGTCAGCCTCCCCAAGCGGGCCCCCTACTTCTGCTCCGGATGCCCGCACAACAGCTCCACCAAGGTGCCCGACGACTCACTGGTCGGCGGCGGCATCGGCTGTCACGCCATGGTCCTGCTCATGGACGAGGAACAGGTCGGCACCGTCACCGGCCTCTCCCAGATGGGCGGAGAGGGCCTGCAGTGGATCGGCATGGCGCCGTACACACGGCGCGAGCACTACCTGCAGAACCTCGGTGACGGCACCTTCGACCACTCCGGCTCACTGGCGGTCAGGGCCGCCGTGGCCGCCGGGGTGAACATCACGTACAAGCTGCTCTACAACTCCGCCGTCGCGATGACCGGCGGCCAGAGCGCCGTCGGCGCCATGGACCTCCGCCAGGTCGTCGACGTCCTGCGCGCCGAGAAGGTGGCCCGGATCATCGTCACCTCCGACGACGTACGCAGGACCCGGCGCACGCGGCTGCCGCACGACGTGCCGGTCTGGGACCGCGGCCGGGCGGAGGAGGCGCAGCGGGTACTTGCGGGGACACCCGGCGTCACGGTCCTGATCCACGACCAGGAGTGCGCCACCGAGAAGCGGCGCAAGTGGAAGCGCGGCAAGCTCGACAAACCCACCACCCGCGTCTTCATCAACGAACGCGTCTGCGAGGGCTGCGGTGACTGCGGGCAGAAGTCCAACTGCCTCTCGGTCCAGCCCGTCGAGACGGAGTTCGGCCGCAAGACCCAGATCCACCAGGCCTCGTGCAACGTCGACTACAGCTGTCTGCGGGGTGACTGCCCGGCCTTCATGACGGTCACGGGCGTGGAGCCGGCCCGCGGTGTCGTCGCGGGCGGCACGGCCACCGACCCGCGGGTGCGGGGCGACGCGCCCCTCCCGGACCCCGCCCCCGCCGTACCCGGACCCGACTTCGGGGTACGGCTGACCGGCGTCGGCGGCACCGGCGTGGTGACCGTCTCGCAGATCCTCGCCACCGCCGGCCTCCTCGCCGGCTGGACGCCGCGTTCGCTCGACCAGACGGGGCTGGCGCAGAAGGGCGGCGCGGTCGTCTCCGACATCCGCTTCCACCGCACGGGGAAGGGGCGCACCAACAAACTGGGCGCCGGTGAATGCGACCTCTACCTCGGCTGCGACATCCTGGTGGCCGCCGACGAGACCAACCTCGGCGTGGCCTCCCCCGACCGGACGGTGGCGGTGCTCAACACCGCGCGGGTCGCCACGGGGCACATGGTCGCCGACGTCCGCCAGACCTTCCCCGACCCCGCGGTCCTGAGCGAGCGGCTGCTGGCGCGGGTGCGCCCCGGCGCCGAAGTGCTCGACGCCCGCGAGACGGTGCTCGCGCTGCTGGGCGACGACCAGTATCTCAACACCTTCCTGGTCGGCATCGGGTTCCAGCGGGGCGCGCTGCCGCTGCCCGCGGCGGCGGTCGAGGAAGCGATCCGGATCAACGGCGTGGCGGTGGAGGCCAACCTTCAGGCGTTCCGGTACGGACGGCTGTGGGTCGCCGACCGCCGCGCGGTGGCCGCCGCGGCCGAGAAGCACGGCTCCCGCGCGGCCACGCCCGGCCGTGGGAGGACCGACACCACCGGCACGTCCGCCGACGCCACGCCGCTGGACCGGCTCGTGGCCCGTAGCGTCCGTGAGCTGACGGCCTATCAGAACACCGCCTACGCCGCTCGTTACGCCGAGACGGTGGACGCGGTCCGCGCGCGGGAGCGAGAAGTCGTCCCCGGCTCCGAGGAGCTGACCACGGCCGTGGCCGCGAACCTGTTCAAGCTGATGGCCTACAAGGACGAGTACGAGGTGGCCCGCCTCGCCCTCGACGAGGACGTCGCCGCCGAGCTGACGGAGCGGTTCGGCCCCGGGGCGCGGGCGCAGTGGAACCTCCGGCCCCCGGTGCTGGGGGCCCTCGGGATGCGGCGGAAGATCCGGGTCGGTGCGTGGTTCCGCCCCGCCTTCACCGCCCTCCACGGCCTGCGCCGGCTGCGGGGGACCGCCCTCGACCCCTTCGGGCGTGCCCACGTGCGCAAGGTCGAACGAGCGCTGCTCGACGACTACACCGGGCACGTCGCCCACCTGCTCGCCGGTCTCACCCCCGCCGCCCACGCGACGGCCGTGGAGATCGCCTCGCTCCCCGACATGGTCCGCGGCTACGAGGAGGTCAAACTCCGCAACGTCGCGGCCTACCGCGCCCGCCTGCGGGAGCTGACCGAGCGCTTCGACGGCGGCGCCGACGGGGGCGGGCCCGACGGCGCCCACGAGTGAACCGTCCGTGAGCAGGGCCCGGACCGCGCGGCTCACGGCACCGCGCTCACCGCCTTGCCCTGGCAGGCGTCAGCGGGTGGCGCAGCGGGTCGCGCGGGTCCGGGCGGCCTGCCGGGGCTCAGGTGCCCGGCTTGCGGCCGTAGACGAAGACGTCGTCGCCCTTGCGCAGCATGTCCCAGTACTTCACGGCGTCCTTCTTCCTCATGTTGACGCAGCCGTGGGAGCCCGGCGGCGACCAGACACTGACGCCGACCGAGTGGAACGCCTGGCCGCCGTCGAAGAACTGGCTGTAGGGCATCGGCACGTGGTAGATGCTCGACACGTGGTCGATGTTGCGCCAGTAGACCTTCGTGAGGCCCGTGCGGGTCTCGTGGCCGTTGCGGCCGGTACGCACCGGGACCGGACCGTACTTGAGGTTCTTGCCGTCCTGGATCCAGCTGAGCTGGAGCGTCAGGTCGACGCAGGCGATGCGCCCCTTGTCGGTCGGGCACTTGCCCGCCTTGTTGGGGTTGTCGCCCACGGCCTTCTGCTTGTTCATGAGATTCATGACGCCCCAGGTGACACTGCCCGCGTACCCGGCGTTGGGGCTGATCTTGTGCGTGGTCTGGAAGCTCTTGATGGCCTTGCAGTCGGCCGGCGACTGCTTGCCGTCCACCGGGCGGCCGAGGAACTTCTCGACCTGCTTCTGGTACGGCCCGGTCTGCGTCGAGCACGAGGCGGCCTGAGCGCTGCCGGTGCCGAGAGCCACCGTGAGCGGGGCCACCAGCATGGTGAGCCCCAGAGCCACGGCGCCTGATCTACGTAGGTCCCCCACTGCTGCCTGCTCCTTATTCGTCATGTGTTCGTCATGCGTCATGTGCCCGCGGGTCGGATTCCACCTGTTAGACAGGCCGGCCCCATGGTTCGTTGCAGGACGAATCGACACAGATGCGTAACGGTGGATGCGTGACAGTGGGTGACCGTGCACGCCGGGGCCTGCCGGCCCCCTCGACAGCCGGTAGGTGTTCACTCGCCAGGGTGATGAAGCCAACCGGCCGAAGCTGCTAGCGTGCCGGATCGACCACTTCTTCACCATTCTCGCCTTCGCATTCGCCTCTGTATTCGCCTCTGCATTCATCTGCGCATTCCTGCGCATTCCTGCGCACTCACCTTCGGTTTCTCCTCCGCTTCCCGTCGCGGCAGTTCACGGGACAGCGGACCCTATGACGCTCCAGCCAGGCGATTCGTCATGCGCTGAACATCGCGGCGCTGCCGCAGTTCGAGGGGGACGACAGGCATGACCGGACTGACCAACTCCACCCGAGCGATCCTCAAAGCGACCTACACCCAACCCGTCCCGTCGGCCGTGCCGACCGAGCCCGCCGAACCCGGTGCGGCCATCGAGCGGGGAACATCGATGTCGGTGTTCGCGAAGCTGAACTTCATGCGGTCTCTGGGGCTGACGCGTTCCGAGACCGAAGCCTTGGGCGAACGGCTGCGCGGACGGAGCACCAGCGGCACAACCACCACCAGCGGCACCGAGCTGGCCGAGGCGTTCGAGACCGTCCTGCCCTCCCTGGTCGGCAACGACCCGGCCACCGCCGCGAACACCGCCCGGTTGTACGCCGGTGTCGCGCCCGGGACGCTGGCCGCCCTCGGCCGGGAGGTCGCGGCGCTGCGTACGCCGGACGGCACGGAGACGGCCGACGCGGGACCGGCAACCGTACGGCCCGGCGCGACCGACGTCACCCTGCTCGTCGACCGCTTCGTCGAGGAGGCCGACATCCAGCCGGTCGGCTGGCTGCACCTGGAGCGGATCGAGATGCAGCCGGTGGGCCTGGAGCGCGGCGAGCTCGTGTCGACCATCCCGATGGCCCCGGGCGAAACCGTGCGCGTGAGCCACAAGGAATGGTCGACACAGAGCGAGGAGCTGTCCCGCATCGTCACGGACGAACTGGAGACGTACGCGGAGAAGGGCGTGGCCGAGAAGACGGACGTGGCCATGTCCACCAGCAACGAATCCAAGCGCGACACCAACCTGAACTTCGGCGTCACCGCCAGCGGCAGCTACGGCACGGTGTCGGTCACGAGCACGTTCAACTACGGCGTCTCCACCTCCGACCACGAGTCGCGGCAGGCCAGCAACAAGCACGCCACGGAGATCACGTCGAAGGCATCCTCCCGCTCACGCAAGGAACACAAGGTCTCCTTCCGTACCGAGACCCGGCGCGGCGAGGAGGACGAGGCCGCTCGCGTGATCACCAACAATTCCCCCCGTGTCATGCGCGTCGACTACTACCGGATCATGCGCAAGTGGCGCGTGGACCTCATGCGTTACGGCCTGCGCATGACGTACGACCTGGTCGTCCCCGACCCCGGCGGCGCGCTGCGGCGCCAGCTCATGGAACTGGCCGAGATCGACAGGACCCTCGCCACCCCCTACGCGTTCGCCTTCGGCATCGACCAGATCGACCGGACCAACTGGATGACCCTCGCCGCCCGGTACGGCGCCTCGGTGACCGCACCACCGGAGGAATACCTCAGCCCGCCCGACTACACCTACGAGTTCCCCTCCATCATCAGTGAGGACGACGCCACGACCACCCGGTACCAGTCCTGGCAGATCGACCTGCCGGAGGGCTACGAACTCGTGCCGATCCTCTTCGAGGTCAACTACTACGGCTGGCGGCCCGCCGAGCTGGCCCGCTTCGACGTGATCGGTGACGAGGCCCTGGAGGTCACCGCGACGCCGGTCGGCGCGGAGATCAAGGGCCGGTACCAGTCCCAGCTCCTGCACCTGAACGGCAAGACCGGGCACCTCTCCATCCAGTACACGCACCGCAACATCAGCTGGGCCGGGTTCCGGCTCGCCGCCACCCTGCGCCTGGCGGACCAGGCGTACCTGGCCTGGCAGGTCGCCACCTGGCAGAAGCTGCGCGAGGCCGCCGAGCAGCAGTACTACACGCTCCAGCAGCGGGTGCGGGACCGGCGCGAACAACTCCTCGCCGAGCTGAACCGCGACGACACCCTCACACTGCGCCGCGCCGAGCGCGAGGAGCTGATGAAGAGGTCCTTGCAGTGGCTCTTCGGCACCGACTTCGACACGGCGCCCGACGAGATCGACACCTTGCTCGCCGCCCTGGGCACCGGCGGGACCCCGACCTGGACCGACGACATCGACCCCTCCACCCTTCCCGTCACCGCCGAGTCCTGGCTGCAGGTCCGGAAGTTCGGCGAGTTCGTCAAGTTCCTGCACCAGGCCGTCGAATGGGAGAACGTCCTCTACTTCTTCTATCCGTACTTCTGGGGGTCGGAGAGGCTCGCCGAGACCAAGCGGCTGTTGTGGCATCCCGACCCGCTGCGCCGCGAATTCCTGCGGGCGGGCGCCGCGCGCGTCGTCCTGCCCGTCCGACCGGGATTCGAGCGCGCGTTCTCCCGGCTGATGTCCACAGGACGCATCGGCGGCGGCGGGTCGCCGGACCCGAAGGACCCGCCGTACATGTCCATCGCCGAGGAGATCCAGGCGTACGCCCGGACCAACTACCCCGGCATCCCGCCCGCGAACCCCGACATCGCCGCCCGGGCCCGCCCGCTCCTGACGGTGAAGCAGCAGCAGGCATGGCGCGAGATCGAGGCCGTCGTGGACGCACTGGAGGAGTACGCCGAGAAGGCGAAGCAGCGGGTCGACCCGGCGTGGCGCGGCGCGCCGACCGAGCCGGAGTACTACCCCACCACCCGGCAGGGGCTGCGGGTACTGCTCGACACCCGTCCGGACCTGACCCTCACCGACCCCTGGAACCGGCCGTACCTCTACCAGAACCCGGGGCGCACCGCGCCGTTCGTCGTCACCAGCCAGGGCGCGGACGCGTCGGCGGGCGGCACGGACGAGGGACTGGACATCTCCACCGACGCGGAGGGCAATCTCGTGGGCACCTGGTTCGAGTACACGCCGTGCAGCGGCCTCGACATCGAGGTCGGCTCCGACTTCGCCGAGAACGGATAGCGGGAGCCGGGAGCGCCATGGCGGACATCCAACTCATCGACTCCTTCTGCTCGTTGCCGACGCGGAAGGTCGGTGCGGACGGCAACGGGAACGTCGACGGCAGGCGCCGGTACCTGGAGGCGCTCACCGCTGAGTACTACATGGTCGAGTGCTTCACGAAGTACTACACGCAGCGCTATCCGGACTCCGAGGTGATCAGCGAGATCAGCTACCTGAACACCAAACGGTTCCGCGGTGCCACGGAGATCCTCGCCAAGTGGATGCTCGCGGAATACCGCAACGTATTCGGCCGCGACGCCCTCAAGCGCGACATCAAGACGCAGACCTCCGGCCGGCAACTGCGTTCGGACATGCTCGGCGTCCGCACCGAGGGGACGACCATGCTCCTCGAACTGGTCGAGGTGACCACGGTCGACGAGGCCAAGGACGCCGAGGCCGAAGACCTCCAGCACAAGATGGACACCCTGCGGCGCTTCGTCATCGACCCGGCCCTGAAAGAGATGCTCACCCTCCAGCGCGCCGGACGGGTGAGCATCGGCGCCCCTACCCGAATCGAGGTGCGCCGCTCGACCTGGCGGCCGTACTGGAACGAGCTGTACTACCCACTCGTCCCCACCCGGCCCTCCACCGGGGCGCCCGGCAGCGTCACGTACGAGTGGATCTGCTACAAACCCACGTTCCGCCCCGACGGCATCGGCAAGGACGGGCTGGTGCTCTACGAGATCCATACCACCCCCCTTCCGCAGGGCGCCCCTCTTGAGGTGCTCAAAAGGGTCGCCCGCCGCCTGCGGGAACTGGAGAACCAGCATCAGCTCGTGCTGTTGCCCGCGATGCAGCAGTACTGGGACGAGAACACCGCCGACAGCAGGGAGCTGAAGAAGTGGATCGCCGTCGGACTCGGCGCCGCCCTGCTCGTCACGGTCGTGGTGCTGGCATGGCCGACGGCGCTGCCGCTCGCCGCGGCAGCCACCGAGACCGCGGGGGCGGCGGGAGCCGCAGGGGCCGCCGAGGTGGCGGCGGAGGCAGCGGCGGCGGCACGGGCCGCACAGTTGGCGAACGCCGCCCGGTACGCCCAGAGCGCGACGAAGGTCCCCGGCTACTTCGAGCGGGCGCAGGCGGCCTTGCGGCCGCTGGTGGCCGGCGGCCCGGGCCGAGGTCTTGTGGGCAGCCACTGACGCACCAGGAGCGGAGTCACCGCGACGTCACACGCTGAGCCACTCATGGGCGCCGCCGGGGCATGATGCCCACGTGATGTCAGAGAACGTCGAACACACAGAAGACGGCCACTTCGTCATCGTCAAAGGACGACGCTGGCGGGCCACCGACCCGGACCTGGCCGAGGACGTGAAGGAGCGGCTGGTCCATCACCTGATGGCGGCCCGCCGGGCAGTCGCCGCCGCTCGCGACGACGAAGCCGCGCGCAAGCCGGCCCGGGCCCGCGTACAGCTCGCGAAGACGGGGCTGGGGGAACGCGGCACGGCGTGGTGGGAGCTGACCCTCGCCGAACGAAGCGCGCGTGCGGATGACTGCCTGCGTCGACTGGAGGAAGCCTGACGGACGTCCACGACGGCGGAGGAACCTGGTCAAAGGGCTCGGGGCTCGTCGAGGTAGTGCTCGTCGATGCGCGCCCGGTAGCTGGGATCGGTGACGCGCAGGTCCCTGTCGAAGCGAGGGGCGGCCTTGACGCGGTCCTTCGTGCGGGGCACATGGACGGTGCGGTTCGTTTCGTCGACGTCCGCGATGACCCAGAGGGGCAGCAGGACCTTCTTGCTCAGCAGCGCCCCACCGGTGTCGATGACGATGTGGTCGGGCGCCACTTCTTCGGAGGTGACGTCGACCTGCCCGATCGGACCGTCGCTCGCCTCCACCGCGCAACCGATGAGACGGGTGGCGGTCACGCGCCCGTTCGGGTTTTCGGAGACCTGGAAGTCGTCGGACATGCGCTTGGATCCTCTCCCTCGTCGATGGGGTGAAAATCTGATGTCCGCGCCGACTCGGACGAAACGTGGCAGGAGCCGGGCGGCGAGCGACGGCGCGGCACGGCGGCATGGTGAGCGTGTCCTGGGGCGCCGTGCGCCCCAGGACACGCAGACTGGTCACGGTGGCACACGACGCCGGCCCGGCGGCGCCCCGACGAGCACCGCTCACCGAAGATTCCCGCCGAAAGAACCACCGGAGGCACGACGTGGACCACGGAGAACGCCCCATCGACCCGGCCCGCGACCGATGAGGTCGGTGAGGCCCGCGGGCACGGTACGCCGCATGCGTTTCGACGGCTGGATCGCGGGGCTGGGTACGAGCGCTGGCGTGCGCATCGTCGTCGGGTACTGGCCGTCGTCCCCGCTGGGGCCCTTCGCCGATGTCATGGTGGAGCGGGCCGACGGGCACCGGATGCTGCTGGCGCCCTCGGAGGAAGTGGCGCGCTTCGTCACCGCCACGTACCGGTTCGACGAGGTCGTCGTCTGCCCCGTCACCGTCGCTCCCGCGCGTGACCGGTGGGAGGTGACAGCCGGCCCGCTGCGGCTCACCTTTGCCCCCGGCCGGTCCACCGCGCTGGGGCGCCTGCTGCGGCTGGCGCCCGCCCGCCTCGCGGGCAGCCCGGTATGGGCCGCGCTGTGCGACGCTCCGGCCCGGGTGCTGATGCGTGGTGTGCGGACACGTGGCAGCGCGGTGGCGGGACGCCGTGAGTGGTACGCCGCCAGGGATCTGCGACTGATCACCGCGGCGGACGCGGCCTGGGACGGGCAGTGGCTGGGTGCGCTGAGCGACGTACGCCCTCCGGTCCGCTTCGGCTTCGGCTCCGTACCCCGCCGCCCTTCCCTGACCCGTGTCGTCACCACGGTGGAGGTCTCCGGCGGCGCGTGAGGTTCCCGGACGTGAAGGCGCGGCGGAGCTGCCACACCGGCCGGAGCCACGTTCCACGGGCCCCGGCGGCATGGCCGCCGTCGCGGCCTCGGCCACGCTCGTCGGCCGTCGCCACCGGTGCCGTCGCCCTGGCCGCGAGCGGCCGGCCCGTGCTGCTCCCCGGGTGACTCCTCGCTCGTCCGGACCGCTCCCGGGGGCAGGCCGGGGGCTAACCCCCCAGGGAGCCCGGCGGACAGCACCAGCGCGCCCCGCGGCCCGTTCGGGTCAAGATCATTCCACTGTCCCGGGGGACCACGAAGCGAGGAGAGATCCGGATGACCGTGCACAGGCAATCCGTGGGACGACGGAGGCTGCTGGCCACGACGGCCGGGTTCGCCGCCACCGCCCTCCTGGCCCCGGCGGCCCACGCGGCACCCGCCGCCGGCCCGATGCGTCCCGTCTCCTCCGGCGCGGCGGGGAGGAACGCACGGGCCGCCGCGGTCCGCGGGCTGGAGCGCGCCGCGCATCGCCTCAGGTCGACGGAGCCGGGCGGGCGTACCGCCGACCTGCGGGCGCTGGGCGCGATGATCGGTGCCGCGGAGGTGGTCGGCCTGGGGGAGGCCACCCACGGTTCGCACGAGTTCTTCACCATGAAGGAACGCGTCTTCCGGTACCTCGTCGAGGAGAAGGGCTTCACCACCTTCGCCCTGGAGATGAGCTGGACGGCCGGCCTGCGCATCGACGAGTACCTTCAGGGAGGCCCCGGCACCGCCCGCCAGGTGGCCAAGGAGGCGCTGGCCGGATCGCCGTGGGAACGCGCGGAGTTCGTCAGCCTCCTCGCCTGGATGCGGGGACACAACGACCGGCACCCCGGCCGCCGCGTCCACTTCATGGGCAACGACGTCGGCGCGCCCGAGCTCGGCGGCGCGATCTTCGAGCGGGTCCTCTCGTACATACGCGCACACCGACCCGAAGACCTCGACCGCCTCCGGACGCTGTACGCCCAGCTGCCGCCGCTAGACGACATCTTCGCCTACCTGGGCAGGCCCCTCGCCGAACGGCGCCGCAACGCCGCCACCGCCCAGCAGGCGTACGACCTCGTCGTCGCGGACGAGAGCGCGGGTAGCGGCGATGCCCACGAGTGGGCCGCACAGCACGCCCGCAACATCCAGCAGACCTTCGTGTTCGCCTCGCTCGACCTGGCCGACCCGCGGTCCGTCTCCGAGGCGGAGCACTTCCGGGACAAGGCCATGGCCGCCAACACCGCCTGGTGGCACCGCCGTACCGGCGACAAGATGCTGTTGTCGGCGCACAACGGGCACGTGGGCTACCTGTCCACCGACCCGGTGATGTACCCGACGACACAGGGCGTCCATCTGCGTGACGCCCTGGGCAGCCGCTACGCCGCCATCGGTTTCACCTTCAACCGGGGCTCCTTCCTCACCGCCACCACCCTCGGCAGCCCGTGGAACAAGGTCACTGTCCCCGCCGCCACCGCCGACATGCACGAGTACGTCCTCGACCGGGTCCACCACCGCGACTACTACGTCGACCTGCGCACGCTTCCGGCCGCGGCCCGCGACTGGCTCGACGCACCGCGTCCTGTGTACGACGCCGGCTCGTCCTTCAAGACCGACCCGCTCCCCGTCCTCGCCGTCAAGAAAGCCTATGACGTGCTCATCCACCTCCACCGCGTCCACGAGGCGGTTCCCGTCCGACCTGCCGGGCGCCGCCCGGCGGAGGGGGCGCCCGACGAGCCGCCGGCCGCGCTGACGGCGTTCCCGACCCGGTAGGGCGCCTCGGCCGGCAGGTGCGCCCGCGTCACGCCGGCTGCCAGATCCGGGCGAGGGCCGTCGGGGTGAGCACCTGGCCGGGCGAGCCCCGCCCCACCAGCCGTCCGTCGCCGAGGAGCAGGCAGGCGTCCGCCGAGCGGGCGGCCTCCAGGTCGTGCGTGGCCTGGACGACGGTCGTCCCGCCGGCGACCAGCTCCGTCAGCAGGGCCGAGATCCGGTCCCGGGCCTCGGGGTCGAGTCCCGTGGTCGGCTCGTCGAGGAGCAGGAGGTCGGACTCCTGGGCCAGGCCCTGGGCGATCAGGACGCGCTGGCGCTGCCCGCCCGACAACTCGCCGAGCTGGCGGGCGGCCAGGCCGGCGACGCCCAGTCGTTCCATGGCGGCATCGACCGCGGACCGGTCGTGCCGGTTCAGCCGCCGCCACGGCCCGCGCTCGCCCCAGCGCCCCATCTCCACGGTCTGCCGCACCGTGAGGGGGAGCGTGTCGCCGACGGCGCCGCGCTGCGGCACGAAAGCCGGCGGGCGCCCCGCGGAGAACCGCAGCTCTCCCGACGTCGCGTCGATCACACCGGCGAGCACGCCGAGCAGGGTGGACTTCCCGCTGCCGTTCGGTCCGACGAGCGCCGTCATGGCCAACGCGGGTATTCCCGCCGTGAGTTGGCGGAGCACCGGTCTGCCCGGATAGCCCGCGTGCAGGTCGGTGAATCGGACGCGCTGGTTCCCGGACTCGGCGGCGACGGGATGGGGGTGTTTGTTGAACATGATTGTCATTGTATGGTCATCGCATGGAGTGGTTGACGGCCCCCTTCGAGGCGGCCTTCGTGCAACGGGCCCTGTGGGCCGGGATTCTGGTGTCGGCGATATGCGCCCTCGCGGGGACCTGGGTGGTGCTCAGAGGGATGGCCTTCCTCGGCGACGCCATGTCCCACGGACTGCTGCCCGGCGTCGCGGTCGCCGCCCTGCTCGGAGGCAACCTGCTGGTGGGGGCGGTGGTCAGCGCGGCCGTCATGACGGCCGGAGTCACCGCGCTCGGCCGTACACCGAGGCTGTCCCAGGACACCGGTATCGGCCTGCTGTTCGTCGGGATGCTGTCGCTCGGCGTCATCATCGTGTCGCGCTCGCAGTCCTTCGCGGTGGACCTCACCGGGTTCCTCTTCGGCGACGTCCTCGCCGTACGGGAGAGTGACCTGCTCCTCCTGGGCGTGGCCCTGCTGCTGGCCCTGACCGTCTCGGCGCTCGGCCACCGGGCCTTCCTGGCCCTGGCGTTCGACGCGCGCAAGGCCCGTACGCTCGGACTGCGTCCCCGGCTCGCGCACGCCGTACTGCTCGGACTGCTGGCCCTGGCCATCGTCGCCTCCTTCCACATCGTGGGCACGCTGCTCGTCCTCGGCCTCCTCATCGCCCCGCCGGCGGCAGCCCTGCCCTGGGCGCGCGGCGTGCGCGGCGTCATGCTCCTCGCGGCGGCCCTCGGCGCGACGGCCACGTTCGGCGGGCTGCTGCTCTCCTGGCACCTCGGCACCGCGGCGGGCGCCACCGTCTCGGCCCTCGCGGTCAGCTTCTTCTTCCTCTCCCACCTGGCGTCCGGAATCCGCCACCGACGCCGTGCGCACCGCGCGGACCTCCCCGAGAAGACCCCCGCGTCCACCACGCACGCCCCCACGCCCCGACCGAACGAATCCTGAGGCGATCTCCTTGCTCGTCCGAAGAAACGCCCTGTCCCTGACACCCGCACTTCTGGCCGTGGCCCTGCTGACCACGGGCTGCGCGGGCCGGGACGACACCGGGCCCACCTCCCAGAAGCCTTCCTCACCCACCACCCCCCACGGATACGTCGAAGGAGCCGCCGAGGCCGCCGAGCAGCAGTCACGGCTCCTCCTCGGTGACCGCGCCACCGGAGACACCCGGGTGCTCGACCTGATCACCGGCAAGGTGCACGAGACCGCACGCCGAGCGGGCGTCACCGGACTCACCACGGACGGCCGCTTCGGCTACTTCCACGGCGCGGACGCCACCCACGTACTCGACAGCGGCACATGGACGGTCGACCACGGGGACCACGTGCACTACTACCGCGCGAAGATCCGGGACGTCGGCGCACTCCCGGCCGGCAGCGGGGCCGGCATCCGCAGCGACACGGGCGTGACCGTCGTGACGGACGCCGACGGCAAGGCGGACGTCCACTCCCGCGCCGAGTGGGAGAAGGGCACGATCGGTACGCCCGCCAGGCTTCCCGGCAGCTACACCGGCGCCGTGCTCCCGTACGCCGACCACCTGATAGCCCTCCGCCGGGACGGGGACGGCCCCGCGAGAGTCGTCGTGCTCGACCGCAAGGGCAAGCGCGTCGCCTCGCCCGAGGCCATGTGCGAGGACCCACGGGGCGACGCCGTCACCCGGCGGGGGACCGTCATCGGCTGCGCCGACGGCGCCCTGCTCGTCCACGAGGACGACGGGGCCTTCACCGTCCGGAGAATCCCCTACGGAGAGGACGTGCCGGCGGCGGAGCGGGCCGCCGAGTTCCGGCACCGCGCGGGCAGCACCACGCTGACCGCACGCGCAGGGAAGAACGCCGTCTGGGTCCTCGACGTGACCGAGCGCGCCTGGACCCGGGTGAAGACCGGCCCCGTCGTCGCCGCCAACACCGCGGGCGAGGGCTCACCCCTGGTCGTCCTGGAGACCGACGGAGCCCTGCACGCCTACGACACCACCGGCGGCAAGGAGACCACGGCCACCGAGCCCCTCCTGAAGGACGCCCCCGAGGCCGCGGCCGGCGGGACCGCGGCACCGGTGATCGAGATCGACCGGAGCCGGGCCTACCTCAACGACCCCGCGGGCAAGCGCGTGCACGAGATCGACTACAACGACGGCCTCCGCGTCGCCCGCACCTTCGATTTGGACATCCGGCCGTCCCTGATGGTGGAGACGGGACGATGAGCGTACGCGTACGGACGGCGCGGGCCCGCGCCCTGCTGCTGACCCTGGTCAGCTTCTGCGTCCTCGCCGGTACGGTGACCGCCTGCGCCGGCGGCGACGACCGGGCCCGGGTCGTCGTGACGACCAACATCCTCGGGGACATCACCCGGGAGATCGTCGGGGAGGAGGCCGACGTCAGTGTCCTGATGAAGCCCAACGCCGACCCGCACTCCTTCGGCCTGTCGGCCGTGCAGGCCGCCGAACTGGAGAACGCCGACCTGGTCGTCTACAACGGGCTCGGCCTCGAAGAGAACGTACTGCGGCACGTGGCCGCCGCCCGCGAGTCAGGGGTCGCCACCTTCGCGGCGGGCGAGGCGGCGGACCCGCTCACCTTCCACACCGGGGACGAGGGCGGCCCCGCCGACGAGGCCGGAGAGCCCGACCCGCACTTCTGGACCGACCCCGGCCGCGTCCGCGAGGCCGCGGGCCTCATCGCCGACCAGGTCGTGGAACACGTCGGGGGAGTGAGCGAGAAGGCCGTCCGGAACAACGCCGAACGCTACGACGGACAACTCGCCGACCTCACCACCTGGATGGAGAAGTCCTTCGCGGCCATCCCCGAGGACCGCCGCGCCCTGGTGACCAACCACCACGTCTTCGGCTACCTGGCCGACCGCTTCGGCTTCCGCGTGATCGGCGCGGTCATCCCCAGCGGCACCACCCTCGCCTCGCCAAGCTCCTCCGACCTGCGCTCCCTCACACGGGCCATGGAGGGCGCCGGGGTACGCACCGTCTTCGCCGACTCCTCACGGCCCACCCGGCTGGCCGAAGTCCTCCGCCAGGAGGTGGGCGGCGACGTGGACGTCGTGGCCCTGTACTCCGAGTCGCTGACCGAGAAGGGCAAGGGGGCCGGCACCTACCTGGAGATGATGCGCGCCAACACCTCGGCCATGGCCGACGGCCTCACCGGCGACTGACCAGGAGCCTTCCCGCCCTGCCCCGCGGTCCCCGGGCCCCTCACACACCGACCGCCCGAACCACCCCCATACCGCGCCCACCAGGGCCGGAGAGGAATCACAGGACGATGAACAAACCGACACGCGCCCGAACGCTCACCGGCACGGCCCTCGCCCTGGCGGCATCCATGGCGCTGACCGCCTGCGCCGGCAACGACGACGACGCGTTCGGCGCCAAGGCGAAGCAGGCGGCGGCCAGTGCGGCCACACCGGTCAAGGACCCGCTGGTCGCCTCCTTCGACGGGGGACTGTACGTCCTCGACGGCGAGAGCCTGAGGACGGCGAAGACCGTCGAGCTGCCCGGCTTCAACCGCGTCAACCCGGCGGGCGACAAGGACCACGTCGTCATCTCCACCGACAGCGGCTTCCGCCTGTTCGACGCGGCCCGGCAGACCTTCACCGGCGTCGAGTTCAAGGGGGCGAAGCCCGGACACGTCGTGCGGCACGCGGGCAAGACGGTCCTGTTCACCGACGGCACCGGCGAGGTCAACGTCTTCGACCCCGCCGAACTCGGTGACGGAGGCACCCCCCGTACCCGGAAGTACACCTCCGCCGAACCCCACCACGGCGTCGCCATCGAGCTGGCCGACGGCGAACTCCTCACCACCCTCGGCACCGAGGAGAAGCGGACCGGCGCCCTGGTCCTGGACAAGAACGACAAGGAGGTCGAGCGCGCCGAGAACTGCCCCGGCGTGCACGGCGAGGCCGCGGCGAAGGACGAGGCGGTCGCCGTCGGCTGCGAAGACGGCGTGCTGCTCCACAGGGACGGCAAGTTCACCAAGGTCGACGCCCCCGACGACTACGGACGCATCGGCAACCAGGCCGGCAGCGACGTCTCGCCGGTCCTCCTGGGCGACTACAAGACCGACCCCGACGCGGAACTGGAGCGGCCCACCCGCATATCCCTGATCGACACCCGGACGGCGAAGCTGCGCCTGGTCGACCTCGGCACCAGCTACTCCTTCCGCTCACTCGCCCGCGGCCCGCACGGCGAGGCGCTCGTGCTCGGCACCAACGGCATCCTCCACGTCATCGAACCGAAGACCGGAAAGGTGACGAAGAGGATCGACGCGGTGGGCGACTGGCAGGAGCCGCTGGACTGGCAGCAGCCCAGGCCCACCCTCTTCGTCCGCGACCACACGGCGTACGTCTCCGAGCCGGGCAAGCGCCGACTGCACTCCTTCGACCTGGACTCGGGCAAGAAGCTGACCTCCGTGACCCTGCCGAAGGCCACCAACGAACTGTCCGGAGTGGTGGCCGGCCACTGAGACCGACCGGTTCACGGAGAGGACGGGCGGATCTCCGGGTAGCGCACCGGCAAGGACAGCACGCCGCGGATGATCCCGGAGCCGATCCAGTCGAGTGCATCCGGCTCGGTGGCCAGTTCCAGTCCGGGGACGCGGTCGAGCAGGATGCACAGCGCGATCGTGGCTTCCAGGCGGGCCAGCGGGGCGCCGAGGCAGTAGTGGATGCCGTGGCCGAAGGCCAGGTGGCGCGCGCCGGACCGCGTCACGTCGAGTACGGCGCTACCGTCACCGTCCGGCTGCGGGGCGTCGTGCCCGGCGGAGCCGAGGGCGACGACGACCATGCTTCCGCGGGGGATCGGCACGCCGGCCAGTTCGAGGTCGCGTGCGGCGTAGCGGCTGGTGGAGCGCTCGACGGAGGTGTCGTGGCGCAGGAACTCCTCCACCGCGCCGGGCAGCAGCTCGGGCCGCCGGCGCAGGAGGGCGAGCTGGTCGGGATGGCGCAGCAGGGCCAGGACGGAGTTGCCCAGCAGATGCACGGTGCTCTCGTGTCCGGCCACGATGAGCATCATGGCGGTGCCGACCAGCTCCTCCTCGGAGAGCCGGCCGTCCTCCTGGTCGCGCACGGCCACCAGGGCGGTCAGCAGGTCGTCCTGGGGGTGGCGGCGCTTGTCCGCGATCAGCCGTGCCAGCAGCTCGTGGAGAGAGGCCAGGGCGGTGCGGTGTTCGGGCGAGGCCACGCGCAGGGCCTGGCCCGCCCAGCGGCGGAAGTCGTGGTGGTGCTGGTGCGGGATGCCGAGGAGTTCGGCGATGACGGTCGCGGGCAGCGGGGCGTTGAACGCCTCGACGAGGTCGATCTCACCGGTCGACGGCATGGCGTCGATGAGCTGGTGGGCGATCTGCTCGATGCGTGGCGCCATGTCGGTCGTGCGGCGCGGGGTGAACGCGGCGGCGGCCAGGCGGCGCAGTCGCGTGTGCTCGGGCGGATCGGCCTCCATCATCTGGGCGCCGAGGCCGACCGAGGGCTTGTTGAGGACGTAGCCGGCGGCTGCCAGGGCCTCGGCGGCCGGGGTCGAGTCCTTGAGCAGGTCGGGGTGGGTCAGTGCCTCACGGGCCAGGTCGTAGCCGACGACCAGCCAGCCCTTCAGGCCGAGGTGGAACTCGGCGGGGTGGATGGGGCCGAGCTGCCTCAGCTCGGCGTAGCGCGCGGGTGCGTCGGCCTTGAAGGCGGGATCGATGACCACCCTGGGCCTCTGCCCCGGGCACTGCTCGTGTGGGCTCATGGCGTGTCTCCCGTTTCCGCTGTCTCGGCCGTGCGCTCGTACCGACTATGCCCGACACCGGGGCGGAACAGGGGAGTTGACCTGACCGGGTCAGGACGCTCCCGGCCCGTGGGGCGTGCGCTGCGTACGTTGGCCGTTCCGGTCAGTTCCGGTCAGTTCGTGGTCAGTTCGCGTACATGAGGATCAGGCACAGAGCCGCGAACGGCACGATGGACGCGCCGAGCGACGTCAGCGCCGCGGGGACCGCCGCCGTCAGCCGCTCCTTGCCTCTGCGCCGGCCCGAACGGAACACCACGTGGGCCAGGACGAGCGGCAGGGCCACGAGGGCGAGGAAGATCAACGGAGCCAGGAACCGGCTGAACCCGGTGGTCCCGCTGTCGGTGAGCAGATGCCAGGAGGTCGTGGCGAAGACGACTGCCGTGCTGCCCAGCAGGCCGAACGAGAGAGCCGACGCCACGGCGACGGTCGCCCCTTCGGTCACCCGCTCGGCACGCGCGCGCTCCCGGCGCACTTCCGTTGTCCCGCTGTTCCCCATGCCCGCATCCCCTCAGCTGCCGCTGCGGAGACGATGATCTCACGGGCGTAACGGCTGCTGCGTCCTCACCCGCAGGGTCCGGTTCTGTGGCCCGGCGCTCGAAAGCGAGGTCGGCCCTGCTCGCTCGGAGAGGCTCCCTCTGAGGGTTAATCCTTTTGCGTATGCCGTCGGCCGGATGCTGAGGTGGCCCGGTGACCCATCACGATGGAGCAGAGGCTGTCCGACCGTTGACACTCGCCTGGGTGCACCGGCACCTCGAACCCGGCGAACGGATCGTCAGGGCCGACGCGCTGCACGGCGGCATCACCGCCGAAATGCGGAGGCTGACCATCGGCACGCGCGACGGAGACACCCGTGCCCTGGTCCTGCGGACCTTCGTCGACCCGTTCTACGTGGAGCACGCCGACGACTCGCTGAACAGGGAGGCCGGCGCCCTCACCCAGCTCGCGGACACCGACGTGCCCGCCCCTGAACTGGTCGCGTTCGATCCGACCGCCGCGCACTGCGAGTATCCGTCGCTCCTGATGACACATCTGACAGGTCGGACGGTCCTCGACGGCGAGGGACTGGAGACGCGCCTCCACCTGCTGGCCCGCCAACTCGTGGCGATCCACGCACGGCGACTGCGACCCGCCGAACGGCCCCCGAAGTACGTGACGCTGACGACCGCCGACACGGTCGTCACTCCGCAGGGTGCCGACGCGGCAGCCTGGGCCGCGGCGATCGACGTGATCCGCGGACCGGCGCCGCCTTACGTGGGGCGGTTTCTCCACCGGGACTTCCAGCCCGGGAACGTGCTGTTCACCGAGCCATCCCTCGGAGGGGCGGCAGCCCGTATCACGGGGGTCGTCGACTGGGCGGCGGCCTCCTGGGGCCCGGCGGACCTCGACGTGGCGCACTGCTCGACCAGCCTCGCGCTGCTGCATGGCCCGGAATGGGGTCTGCGTTTCCCCGCGGCGTACGAGGCGGCCGGCGGTGTGCTGGCCGCGACCGCGAGCGACCGGCTGTACTGGCAGGTGCGGGACGGGCTGGCGAGCTCGGAAGAGGTGCAGCCGGTGGCGCGGGCATGGCGGAATGCGGGCAGGACAGAGCTGACGACGCCGGTCGTGGAGGGGCGGCTGGATGCCTATGTCACCGCTCTGATGTCCGCGCTGGACTGACTCGGGCTCACCAGCACTGCTGCCGGCGCACGCGAGCTCGCGGGGGGCGGCGGAGGTCGCCGTACATCCGTCGAAATGTCGCAGGGTTTCTGTGGAACGCCTTCGCTCAACGGGGTCTCTCACTACCTGTACAGCTTGTACCCCCTGAGAGGAGTTGTTCTGCATGGTGCGTCGCGTTCGTGTATTGCTGCTGACCGCCTTGGCACTGGTCATGGCTTCGGTGATGTCGTCCGCTCCGGCCTCCGCCGTGATCGGCGGGTCGAAGGCCACGTACGGCCCGTGGGCGGTCCGCATGCTCGTCGACGGCAAACCGGCCTGCACGGGGACAGCGGTCGCCCGGCAGTGGATTCTCACGGCATCGCACTGCTTCTACGAGCAGGCGCAGCCGGTGGCCGACAGGCGGATCTCCTTCCGTGTGGGCGATCTCGACATGCGCAGGGGCACCAAGGTCCGCCCCATTCCCGGCAAGCGCGTGGGCAGCGCGCACGCCGACATGATGCTCGTCAAGGTCGACCCCATGCGGATCCGCTACGCGCGCCTGTCCAAGGCGGGCGTCCACCGCGGCCAGGCCGTGCGGCAGTACGGGTGGGGCGCCACCTGCACCACCGACGAGAGCGCCTGCCAGTCGCCCGTCCTCAAGCAGTCCGACCTGGAGGTCGTACGGCCGAACGACCCCCTGTGCGCCGGTCACACCGCGCCCGGCGGCCCTGACTTCTGCATGAAGAAGGTGCACGGGATTCCCGCCGGGGGCGACTCCGGAGGCCCCGTGATGACCGTCGGCCCGCGTGGCACCGAACAGCTCGTCGGCGTCTTCAACGGCTCCGACCGGGAGACGAGCGCCGAGGCCGGGGAGGTCTCCCAGCAGCTCTCCTGGATCCGCTCGGTCATCCGCCGCTAGGGCCCGGCCGCACTCACTCCGCGAGGCTCGATCAGCCGCGTCGCCGCCTCGGCTGAGCCTGCTCCGACCACGCTCGGGCGAACCGCTCGTGCACGGGTATCGGGACGGCTACCGCCCCGGTGCCGTCCGTGCCGGCCGCCGGGGCGGACGGCGTGGGGCGGGGGGCCTTCGCGGCGGTGAGCTCCTTGCGGACGGCGCGGTGGTGGTCGAGCGTCCAGGTGTTCCAGCGGCGGACGGTGCGATCGGCCGGGCGGTCGAGGGCGTGCAGTTGCAGGTGGAGGGCCGCCGCGTCACGGCCGACGCCGAGCGCCGCCGCGGCCTCCGCCACCAGGGCCGGGACGCTGAACAGCGGGTTCATCTCGTACTGCCCCGGCGGGACCGGGGTGACGGCGGACCGGTCCGCCAGCCGGCGCAGGGCGGTGACGAGTGCGGCGGGAGCGTCCGTGAGCCGGTCGATGAGGGCGCGTGCGCCTGCCGCGGCCGGATCGCCGACCGGGCGTTCGGCGAGGGCCCAGGCGGCGGCGGTCGCAGCGGCCCGCACCCCGTCCGCGTCCAGGGGCTCCGGGGCGCGACCGGTGAGCAGAGCGGTGGCCCAGGCCGCGGGCAGGCCGCGGTCCACGGCGAGGGCGGCGGCGTGGCTGCCGTCGTCGGTGTACGGGCCGGCACCCAGGATTCCGGCCCAGGCCGTGGCCATCCGGTCCGCGGCGGCGGTCGTACCGCCGGGTGCCCACAGTTCGGCCGGGTCCGGGGGCACGGCCGCCGCGAGCACGGTGCGCCGGCCGACGGGGCCGAGCCGCCCCTGGAGCTTCTGGTACTCCCGGACGACGTCCTGGCCCGCCTTGTACGGCTTGGTGCGGAGCATCTTGCGGTGCTCGTCGTAGTCGTCCCTGCCGGGGAAGCCGTCGAGGACCAGCGCGGCGATCGGGCGGGGCACCCCAGTGCGCCAGCGGAACAGGTCCACCGCCTCGTCCGGCACCGGCAACGGGCCGTGCTCGGCGATCAGGGCCAACAGGCCGGGCAGCCGGGTGGTGTCGTCGGTGGTGACGGTGTGGGTCTCGCACTCCTCGGCGTCGGCGGGCACCGGGTCGGCGGCGCGGTGGAGGAAGGGGACGAGGCCGCTGCGGACCGGACCGGAGGCGATCAGAGCGCCGTCCGCGCGGAGTTCGGCGATGCGCTGCTCGGGAGCGCGGCCGGTCCGCCATCCGCTGCCGGCGTCGGCGAACGGCTGTCGGCTCCACACGTCGAGCAGGGCGATGAGGGCCCGCCGTTCCTCGTCGGGGGTGACGGCCGTGGTGGCGCGCCAGGCAGCCGCGCCGATCCGGCCGGTCAGCACCGCCCACTCGGGCGGGGCGGCCGGCAGGGCGAGCACCCGGACCTCGTCCTCGATCTCGCCACGCAGATACCGGCCGTCGGCGGCGACCGCCGTGAGGAGCGCGGGCTGCGGCCGTGGCGGCTGCTCCTCGTAGGGCCGCGGTTGGGGCAGCAGGCCGCGCAGGGCGGAGGTGAGGCAGGTGTCGGGCACCGGGTCGGGCAGGTCGACGACCGGCCCGGACCGCATGACGGCGACCCGGCGGGAGACCTCCCGCCGGCGGCGCAGTACGTCGGCGGCGAGCCGGACGGCGCGCTCGACGCCGGCCCGCACCCGCGGGTCACTCACACCGGGCAGGGAGCGGGGAGCGTCGTCACCGCGCCCGGCGCCGGGGTGCAGCAGCCGGCACACGTCGCTGTCGGTGACGGTCCGCAGGGCTTCGGAGGACGCCTGGTCACGGGGGACGAGGAAGTGCCAGTAGGCGGGCGGCGGCATCGGCCCGGCCTGGTCACCGAGCGTGGCGCGGACCGGGGAGCGGTCACGGCTGCCGGGGAATCCCCGCACCTGCCAGAGCAGGGAGTTGTCCTCGGCGGCGTGGCCGCGGATGGTGGTCCCGCCGGTCATGACGGCGTCCTCCCCGCCGAGCGGCAGGGCGAGGATGCCCCAGGGGCGGCGCCCCCAGGTGCGGCTGCGGTAGGAGGCGGTGCGGCCGTCCATGGTTTCCAGCACGAATTCGCGGGGCGAAGGCCCGCCGTACGGTGTGCGGTAGTGGACCCGGCAGCCGGTGAGCCGCCCGTCCTGGCCCAGCGGAGAGGGTGGGGCGCCCGGCGGCAGCGCGGCGAGAATGCGGTGGTCGGGGAAGGGCTCGGTCCCGGGCGGGGGAGCGGTGGGACGGTGGAACGCGGGCAGCGTGCGGTCGTCGGTGAGGGTGCCCGTGTCCGGGTCGAAGCGGGCCCAGCCGTTCCTCCTCTCACCGAATACCGCGGAACTCCACAGGGCTCGGCCGTCGTTCATCTGGTAGTCGCGGTGGCCGATGCCCTCGTGGCCCCCGGGGCTCAGGACGCGTTCACCGTCGAAGCGCCCACCACCGTCCGGCGTTTCGAACTGATAGCCGAGGCCGCCCTGGATGCTGCCGCCGTAGGGGGCGAGTCCATACGTCTCCTCCGGCACGAAGGTCTCGTCGGGCCGCTCGGACCAGTAGGCGCTGTGGGGCCGCCAGTCGTTCTCATTCTCACTCCACGCGACGTGGAACTGACCGCCCACCCAGTGCACGGTGTGGGAACGGGCGGTGCCGGGGAGCTCCAGGGTGTGATCGCCGCGCCGGACGGCGTGGTCGACCGCGATGGCACGCGCTTCCCCGTACACGGTGAGCACCGGCCAGGTGCAGGTGACGTGCACGACCTCGTCCGGCCGGAACTCTGCGAGGGTCTGCTCAAGCGCGGGCCAGCCCAGCTCCTCGGGCAGTCCGGCGCGCAGGGCGCGGGCCAGCGGGCCGGTGAGGTCGAGGGCGTCGAGGGCTTCCTCGATGCCGTCCAGGGCGACGGCGGTGGGCCGGTCGAGGAGGTCGCGCAGTTCGTCGACGGCTTCGTCGGCGGCGGCGAGGCCACCGCCGCGCAGGGCGTCGAGCAGCTTCTCGACCCGGGAGTGCACCTCGGCGGCGACGCCCGGATTCCCCGGGAGCCGGCTGATGGCGGTGCCCGTACGAGGCCGGTGGGCAAGGGGTCCGAAGCGGGGCCCGGCGTGCACGGTGCCCTCCAGACGCGGCCCGAACACCGGGTCGGCGGCGAGCGCCTTGAGGTCCCGCCGTGAGCTCTCGTCCCAGAGTTCCAGGCCGACGGCGGCGCCAGGGTCCTCGACGGGGATGCTCTCGGCGAGGCAGAGGTCGAGCAGGTCCGCGTCCAGATGGGGCCAGCGGTAGCGGTCCTCGTGCAGCTGGACCGGGGTGCCGGCCGCCCGCAACAGCGGTGCGAACCGTGTGACCAGGTCGAGGAGTTCGGCCGGCATCTGCTGCCTGGTCACCCCGCCACCGGCGACAAGGCGGTGTGAGTAGCCGGCGGAATAGCGGCGCAGCCAGTCGCCGAGACCGCCCTCGGGGGCGATCCGGCCGGCCGCCGCGGCGTCGGCGGCCCCACAGCGGATGAGCAGCCGCAGCCAGGCAGCCGCGTCGCTCCTCGACTCGGGGAAAAGGTCGAGCAGCGCGGTGGCCTGGGCGTCCGTCGGAGGGTACGAGGCGAGCGGCCCGGCGGCGGCGTCGAACAGCCGGTCGGGCACGGCCTTGCCCCGGGCCGCGGCCAGCAGCTCGCCCAGCACGCGGGCCTCCTCCTCGGTGCCGAGCCCGGCGGCGCGAGCCGAGTCGCGGACCCGGCGGGCCAGGTCGGCGGGGAGCTCGCCGGGCGAGGCCACCCAGATGGCCAGCAGGCGGACGAACTCGCGGTGGGCCTCGCCGGATTCGAGAAACCCGGCCAACCAGGCGTGGTGACCGCTGAGTTCGACGGCGGGCAGGGCGCCGAACCGGGCGAAGAGCAGCACGTTCGCCCGTCGCCAGTCGGGGTCGACGGGCAACCGGTGATCGCGTTCGGCAGCACGCGCCCGGCCGTAGGCCCGGGTGGCCGAGCGGCGGTGCGTCTCCAGCAGCCAGTGGCCGATGGTGTCCCAGAACCAGGGCAGATGGTCCGCCGGCAGACCTCGGGCCAGCCGCTCCATGTCGTCCACGAACCGGCCGGGCTTCTCATGGACCCGATTCCGCTTCCGGCCGGCCTCGTCGAGCACGGCGCGCGCGGTGGACCCGGCATCCGCAGCCTGGGCGCGCGCCCAGTCGACGTAGGTCTCGGAGACGCGGTGGTTGGCGGGGAGTGGTACGGAGGTGCCGGTACGACTGGTCATACCCTGATCGTGCCAGTCGGCACTGACAACGCGGCTGCGGCCCGGTCTCCCGGCCTGGACCGTGGGAATTGTGGGGTGGCCGGCGGGGTTGCCCGACTGGGGGCCGACACCGCGGGGGAGTGCGCCAGTTGGTGAATCGATGCGTAGATCTCGTAGATCACGTAGACGTACAGAGCATATGGATACCGGATACCGCAGGAGGACTGTTTCATGACTGAACGTCGGCCGCTGACCCTGATGGCAGTGCACGCCCACCCCGACGACGAGGCGACCAGTACCGGAGGAGTCCTGGCCCGCTATGCGGCGGAAGGCATGCGCACGGTGCTCGTGACCTGTACCGACGGCGGTTGCGGTGACGGGCCGGGTGGCGTCAAGCCGGGCGACCCCGGACACGACCCGGCCGCGGTCGCCGTGCTGCGCCGCAAGGAACTCGAAGAGAGCTGCGAGGTCCTGAAGATCAGCGATCTGGAGACGCTCGACTACGCCGATTCAGGGATGATGGGCTGGCCCGGCAACAACGCCCCCGGCGCCTTCTGGCAGACCCCGGTGGAGGAAGGCGCGGCCCGCCTCGCCGCACTCATGCGGCGCTACCGGCCCGATGTCGTCGTCACCTACGACGAGAACGGCTTCTACGGCCACCCCGACCACATCCAGGCCAACCGCATCACGATGGCGGCACTGGAGATGACCGAGCTGACACCGAAGGTCTACTGGACCACGATGCCGCGCTCGGCGATGCGGCGGTTCGGTGAGGTCATGCGCGAATTCGGCGAAGAGATGCCGGAGCCGGACCCCGCCGAGGCCGCCGCACTGGCCGAGATCGGCCTTCCCGACGACGAGATCACCACGTGGGTGGACACCACCGCGTTCAGCGGTCAGAAGTACGACTCGTTGGCCGCGCACGCCAGTCAGGGCGAGAACATCTTCTTCCTCAAGATGGGCAAGGAGCGTTTCGGTGAGCTGATGGGGAGGGAGACGTTCGTACGCGTGAAGGACACCACCGGCGCGTCGCTGCCCGAGGACGACCTCTTCGCCGGCCTGCGCTGACCGCCCCCCCACGAGGGGAAACGCGGGGCCCGCCGCCGTCGCGCGGCGGGCCCCGCCGCGGTCGTGCCCCCGGCAGCCGGTTCGGCAGGCAGGCGGGCCGGTCAGGCGGGTGTGCGCCGGTCAGACGGGTGTGGGCCGGGCTCGGTCGAGCGTGGGTTCGAGGCGGACGACGATGCCCTTCGACGTCGGCTGGTTGCTGATGTCGGCGACGCTGTCCAGCGGCACCAGCACGTTCGTCTCCGGGTAGTAGGCGGCGGCCGAACCCTTCGCGGCGGGGTACGGCACGATCTCGAAGTCCTCGGCCCGGCGCTCGGTGCCGTCCGCCCAGACGCTCACCAGGTCGACCCGGTCACCCTGGGCGAGGCCGAGTTCGGTCAGGTCGGCGGGGTTGACGAGCACGACGTGACGACTGCCGTGGATACCGCGGTAGCGGTCGTTGTTGGTGTACGGAATGGTGTTCCACTGGTCGTGCGAGCGCAGCGTCTGCAACAGCAGGTGGCCCTTCGGAGCCCGGGGGACGACTCGCTCGTTGCGGGTGAACAGGGCCTTGCCGACCTTGTTGTTGAACACACCCTCGTTGACGGGGTTGGGCAGTTGGAAGCCACCCGGGCGGGACACCCGTGCGTTGTAGTCGTGGAAGCCCGGCACGACGCGGGAGATGCGGTCGCGGATGGTGCCGTAGTCACCCTCGAAATTGACCCAGGGGATGTCCGCCTTGCCGTCCAGGGTAAGGCGGGCGAGCCGGCACAGGATGGCGACTTCGCTGAGCAGCAGTGGCGAGGCCGGCTCCAGACGGCCCTGGGAGGTGTGCACCTCGCTCATGGAGTTCTCGACGGTGACGAACTGCTCGCCGTCGGCCTGCACGTCACGCTCCGTACGCCCCAGGGTGGGCAGGATCAGCGCGGTGTCGCCGCAGACGGTGTGCGAGCGATTCAGCTTGGTGGAGATATGGGCGGTCAGCCGGCACGAGCGCATCGCCTCCTCGGTGACCTCGCTGTCGGGAGCGGCCCGGACGAAGTTGCCGGCCAGCGCGAGGAAGACCTTGACGCGCCCCTCGCGCATCGCCCTGATCGAATTGACCGAGTCGAGGCCGTGCGGGCGCGGCGGATCGAACCCGAACTCCTTCTGCAGGGCGTCGAGGAAGCTGTCGGGCATCTGCTCCCAGATGCCCATGGTGCGGTCGCCCTGGACGTTGCTGTGACCGCGCACCGGGCAGGCGCCGGTACCGGCGCGGCCCAGGTTGCCGCGCAGCATCAGGAAGTTGACGATCTCGCGGATGGTGGGCACGCCGTGCTTGTGCTGGGTGATACCCATCGCCCAGCAGACGATGACACGCTCGCTGCGCAGGACCTCGTCGCGGACCTTCTCGATCTCCTCGCGGGTCAGCCCGGTCGCGGCACGCACGTCGTCCCAGTCGACGGTGCGGGCGTACTGGGCGAACTCCTCGAAACCAGTGGTGTGTGCGTCGATGAAGTCGTGGTCGAGGACGGTGCCGGGCCGGGCGTCCTCGGCCTCGATCAGCAGACGGTTGAGGGCCTGGAACAGGGCGAGGTCACCGCCGGGCTTGATGTGCAGGAAGCGGTCGGCGATCTGGGTGCCGCGGCCGATGACACCGCGGGGCTTCTGCGGGTTCTTGAAGCGCCGCAGCCCCGCCTCCGGCAGCGGATTGACCGCCACGATCCGGCCACCGTTGCGCTTGGCCTCCTCCAGGGCGGAGAGCTGACGGGGATGGTTGGTGCCCGGGTTCTGCCCGACCAGGAAGATGAGGTCGGCGTGGTGCAGGTCGTCGAGACCGACGGTGCCCTTGCCGGTGCCCAGGGTCTCGCTCAGGGCGAAGCCGCTGGACTCATGGCACATGTTGCTGCAGTCGGGCAGGTTGTTGGTGCCGAAGGCACGGGCGAAGAGCTGCAGGACGAAGGCGGCCTCGTTGCTGGCACGGCCGGAGGTGTAGAAGACGGCCTCGTCGGGAGAGGCCAGCGCCTTCAGTTCCCGCGCGAGGACGCCCAGGGCGTCGTTCCAGCCGATCGGCTCGTAGTGATCGGAGCCGGGCCGCTTGATCATCGGCTCGGTGAGCCGTCCCTGCTGGTTGAGCCACATGTCGGAACGGGCGGCGAGGTCGGAGACGCTGTGCTCACGGAAGAAGTCGGCGGTGATCCGGCGTGTGGTGGCCTCGTCGTTGATGTGCTTGGCGCCGTTCTCGCAGTACTCGTTGCGATGGCGCTTCCCCGGGGCCGGGTCCGCCCATGCGCAGCCGGGGCAGTCGATCCCGCCCACCTGGTTCATGGTCAGCAGGTCCACCCCGGTCTTCCTCGGGGAGGTCTGCTCCAGGGAGTACTCCAGCGCGTGCACGACGGCGGGGACCCCGGCGGCCCACTTCTTCGGCGGTGTCACGGAGAGGGTGGACTCCGGCTCCTCGCCGGACGGGTTCTGCATCGGTTCGCCTTTCTCGTTCCGTTCCGTGTGCGGCACGTCCGTGTACGGCACGTCCGTGTTCGGCACGCCGCTCAGCCGACGGGCCACTGGGCCACGCGGCTCCTGGGCGGTTCCGGGTGATCGTGCTGCACGCGGCCGTTGCGGATGGTGCTGCGCCAGGCCCCGCCCTCCTGGCCGAGGCCCTCGATGAACCGCTTGAAGTTCAGCAGCTCGCCGCGCACCAGCCGGGCGGTCAGCCGCGTCGCCCCGGACGAGCGGGTGAGGAGCCTCGCGCCCCCGCGCGGTTCCAGGAACATGCGGACGGTGACGGCGGTGGCCGCCGTACCGCCGGCCCCCGCCACCGGCCGGAACTCGACCTCGCCCTGGTGGGAGGGGTTCTGCTCCAGACCGCGCCAGACCAGGTAGGCGTCGGGGTCCTGCTCCACGATCTCGACCGCGAAACGGTGGCGCAGAGGGCCGTAGCCGATGGTCCAGGCGGTCACGGTGGGCCGGATCTGCTCGACTTCCTGTACGACGGCCGAGAAGCGCGGAAAGGTCTTGAACTGCGTCCACTGGTTGTACGCCGTCCGCACCGGCACCGCGACCTCCACCGTCTCCTCGACGTGCTGCTCCCGCAGTGGCCGCCGCCGCGTGACGCGGTCATCGTCGGTGCGAGCCTCCGGCGCGCCCGACGACGTCCTCGGTGCGTCCGGTGCGTTTGCCGCATTCGCCGCATTCGCCGCATCCGTTGTGTCCGGCGTGTCCGGCCTGTCGGGTACGGTCGGCCGGTCGTCGTCTTCGTGCGCCATCGTGGTCTCTCCTCCGGGCAGGGAGCCGGGCATCCGGCCGCCCGGCCTCCGCTCGCGCGTCAGCCTCGTCTTCCGGTACCCACATCGTGAACTTCGAGTCACCGTGTCGCGTCCGCGTCCCGCGCGATCGGCCTATCCGGGGGCGACCGGCCCGGTCCGTCGTGGTGCGGCGCCGCGCGGTGGCAGGCGGCGGCCACGCTCCGGCCGGTCGGCGGTCGGCGACCGGGACCGCCGACAGCCCCTCTGCCACGCCGGGCAGCGGGGTACATCCAGTTTCACCCGCGGCATGTCCACCCGCCACTCACAGTGACCCATGTGACGCCACCGCGGCGGGGACGTAGGGCATCTCGGGCTCGTTCGAGTACAAGGGACGCGACGCGACCATGGGCAGCTCGTCCGGCCGACCGTCGACGTCCAGGGGCAGGGTCAACGGGGGCTGGCCGCACCCGGGAGAGGCCGACCGGTGGCCGCGCTGCTCTGCCAGCAGCAGAACATCGGCCGGACCGAGCCCGACGATCACTACAGTCCCGCCTCATGACGACGATCACGACGCATACGGTCGAGTATCCGGCCGACGGTTTGACGATGATCGGGCACCTCGCGCTCCCGGCCGGTACCGGCCGCAGGCCCGCGGTGCTGCTCGGACCGGAGGGCACGGGGCTCAGCGACGTCGAGCGCCGCCGCGCCGATGCTCTTGCCGAACTGGGTTATGTCGCGCTGGCCTTCGACCTCCACGGCGGGCGCTATGTGAGCGACCCCGAGGAGATGCTGGCCCGTTGCCTGCCGCTGCTCGATGACCCCGACCGGATGCGGGGCATCGGCCATGCGGCGCTCGACGTGCTGCGCGCCGAGCCGCGGACCGACCCCGACCGGATCGCCGCCGTCGGCTACGGCACCGGGGGCGCCATCGGGCTGGAACTCGGGCGCGACGGCGTCGACCTGCGCGCCATCGCCACAGTCAACGCCACTGTCGCGGGCCGACCGGGCGAGGCGGCGCGTATCCGCTGCCCGGTGTGGGCCGGGGTCGGATCGGAGGACCCGATCATGTCGCCCGCGCAACGGGAAGCGTTCACCGCCGAGATGCAGGCCGCGGGCGTCGACTGGCGCCTCACGGTCTACGGCGGCGCCCTGCACGCCTTCCACCATCCGCCGGTCGACCATCCCACGGTCCCCGGCGTCGGCCATCACCCGCAGCACGCGCAGCGAGCGTGGCGCGACATCGTCGGCCTGCTCGCCGAGTGCCTGCCCGTGCCGGAGGAGCAGAGGGCGTGACCCGGGCGAACAGGCCGGCTCCGAGCTTGGACGGCGTCATGCGCTGACCCGGGCGGGCGCGGTGGGGTCCTGAACGCCGCGATGGCCGGCGGAGTGGCGCAGGTCCGCCGTGGTGGCGCCCACCACGGCGACGGCACCGAGGCAGAGCAGACCACCGCTGACGAGGGCCGCAGCCCCCGACGTGGCGTCTGCGACGAGGCCGCCGCGCAGGTTGCCGATGTCGGGCCCGGCCTGCCCGACGATCTGCTCGGCAGCGCTGACGCGGCCGAGCAGTTCCTGGGGGGTGTGCGTCTGGACGACGGTGCTCCGGGAGACGACGGAGACGGTGTCGGCGGCGCCGACTACGACGAGGAGGACCGGGCCCACCCAGGGGCCGGGTGCCATGCCGAACAGCGTCAACGCCACTCCCCAGGTCGCGGCTCCGCCGAGCACGACCAGGCCGGGGCGGGGCAGCCGGGTGAAGGCTCCCGAGAAGAGGGATGCCACGACGCCGCCGACGGCTATGGCGGTGAGGAACAGTCCGAGTGTCCGCGGGTTGCCGCCGAACCGTTCGGCGTTGACCAGGGGGAACAGGCTGATGGGCATCGACAGCACGGTGGTGGCAAGGTCGATGAGGAGGGCCCCGCGGATGACGGGAGTGCGGCCCAGGAAGGCCAGACCGTCCAGCACTCCGCGCAGGCCGGGCCGTGCGGGCTCCTGCCCGGGGTTCATCTGCGGCAGGCGGAACGCACCGTAGAGCGCGGCGAGGAACGTGAGGGCGTCGATCAGGTAGCAGGCGCCGACTCCGAGTCCGCCCACGATGACTCCGCCCAGAGCGGGACCGAGCAGCATGGCGCCCTGGAAGGCGATGCGCCCCAGTGCCAGTCCCGCTGCCAGTTGATGCTCGGGCAGGAGATACGGAACGAAGGTGCGCGAGGCCGGGCCGCCGCCCGCGACGAAGCAGGACTGGAGTGCGACCGGCCCCAGGACACCGGCGACGGGAAGGCTCCCGAGGAAGCCCTGGAGCGCGAGGAGGAGCGAGCACACGGCTTGTCCGCCGGTCATGAGCAAGGAGAACTTCCGGCGGTCCACCCGGTCGACGAGTGATCCGGCGAACAGTCCGAGCGCGACGAGCGGAATCGCCTGCGCCAGCCCGACGGCGCCCGTCCATGTGGGGCTCTCCGTCATCTGCCAGACCTGGAACATGACGGCGACGAGTGTCATCTGACTGCCGAACCCGGACAGGACCTGGCCGATCCATAAGCGCCGGAACGGCGGTGACGACCGTAGCGGAGTCACGTCGATCAGCGTGTGCCTCAGCCCCACGCGGGATCCTCGGCCAGCTTCTCGGCGATCCGGTCGTGGAAACTCCTGTGCTCAAGAGCCCGCTCGATATCGGTGACGACCTGGGAGAGCGGATAGGGGATCTCGGCTTCGAGATCTGCGAGGGCGGCCTCGGTGGCCCGCCATTCCGCCGCCAGACGATCGACGACGTCGCGTGCTTTGTCGGTGAGCGTCACCTTCTTGGTACGCGCGTCATCACCCACGACGGTCCGAACCCAGCCGGCCGTGCGCATGGCGGCGACCTTCTGGCTGAGTGCCGAATGCGTACGGTGCACCGACTCGGCCAGTTCCGCGATGGTCATGGGCCCCCGGGCGTGGAGCTGCAGCAACTCCATGACGAAGCTGGGCTTGAGCCCGTCGATCTGTTGCTCGGAGTAGATCCGGGCGATGTCGGCGTCCATCGATGCCTGGAGCAGCCGCAGGGGCCGCCAGAGGCTCTGCTGCGTCGGGTCGAGCGCACGGGGGTCAGCCATGAGCGCATCGTAACAGTGCTTATGTAAGTGCTGTTGCTTTTGGCTGCCCAGCCTGCGAGCAGCGCGCGCACCCACTCGTCCTCGCGTTGCACGGATTTCACGTCACGGTGGTCGAACGCGCCCCGCAGGTCCGTGGCGATGGTGGACGCCGAGGGCAGGCAGTACGCAGCCGCGCAGGACAGTGCGGAGTACCTCTTCGGCGACTCCATCTCCGCGGTGGAACAGGACTGACCCGACTGCCCGACTACGCACCACGCTGACCTGCTCGGCGCTGGGGCGAAGGAGGGAGCGCGGCGCCCCAGCGGCAGTGTCAGCGCCAGTGGTTGTCGCTGGTGTGGTCGCTGCCGAGCCAGCGGGAGAGATCGGCGTGCGCCGTCGCGCACGGCTGCCGGGCACGGCGACACCGACCGAGACCGACGCCTCGGCGGGTGGGGCTTTGGTACGGGAGGCGCTTGGGGGCCAGGAGGGGACCGGGGTCCGGAAGGCTCGCACGGGAGGCCGCCGATCAAGGCGTCACATCGGTATCGGCATCCAGGCGCCGTGTCCTGAGCCGGGCGCGATCACGGGGCGATCGGACTGCCGGCCGTCCGGACGTCCGGTGGCTGAGAATTACCTGTCCTCGACCGCCGTTCCGCGTCACCGGTGCCACCTCCACAGAATGCAGTCTCGGCGGCGGCGTCCTCCAGGCGCTGCTCGCCCCAGTCACCATTGCGGTTGATGGTCATGACGTGCCGACCGTCCGCCGTGGCGAGAGTCCGGGTCGCGGACCCGGGGATCATGCCGCCGTGGCCCCACGCCCAGCAGCCCTCCGCAAGCTGGAATCGTCGTATGCCGAGGCCGTAGACATCGCTCGGACCGCCGTGCCCCTTGTCCCCGTCGACGGCGACCGCGTCGAGCAGCTGCCGTTGCTGGGCGGGCGGCAGCAGCTCACCGGCCAGCAGGGCGGAAAGGAAGGTGTTGACGTCTTCCGTGGTCGAGATCATCTGTCCGGCGGCGAAGGCCACCGAAGGGCTGAACTCCGTGACATCGTGCACCCGTGCCTTCGGCCCGTCCTCGAACAGTGTGGAGTAGTGCACTGCGTGCGGTGAGGGCAGTTCGGGCGACAGGCCCGGGACGCTTGTGCCATGCAGGCCGAGGGGGTTGATGACGAGGCGCTCCATGGCTTGTCTGTAGGTGCCGCCCGTGGCCTTCTCAATGATCATGCCGGCGAGGATGTAGTTGGTGTCGGAGTAGTCCCACCGGCCGGGCTTGCCGGGTCTGCTGCCCTGCTCCGGCTGGAAGTCGGGCGGATGGGCAAGCGCGATCTCCACCAGTTGGCGAGGGGTCCACACGACGTGGCGGTTCCGCTCGAACCCCTTGGCCGCGTAGCGGGCGCGAAAGCCCTGGTCCGTGTTGTAGTCGAAGATGCCGCTCGTGTGGTTGAGCAGGTGCCGCAGGGTGATGTTCCCGGGCCGGTAGCCCTTGCCGCGCACCACGCCGGGCAGCCATTTCGCCACGCTGTCGTCCAACGACAGCTTCCTCTCCGCTTCCAGTCCGAGCAGCACCGCGGCCGTGAACGTCTTGGTCACGCTGGCGACGCGGAACCTCTCACGCGCGTTTCGTGGTCGTTCGGAAGCGAGGTCCGCGACACCGGCCCGGCCGTTCCACACCCCGTGTGCGTCTCGCACCTGGGCGATGACACCCGGCGTACCCTGGGCGACGATCTCGTTCAGCACGGTCTGTGTCGGCGCGTGCGTGGCCTGGCGGGCCGGACGTAACGGGTGCGCGGGCCGTTCGCGTGGACCAGCCGATGGGGCGGTGGCCGCGAGTGCTGTCACGCCGATGATGACGACAATGGCGGCGGTCAGACGGTGTACCAACTTTCCATGGCTCATGCGAACAGCTCATCAAGCAGCCCACACCCTGCACTATCGGGAATCACCCGGAAACGGGTGGGGGACATGCCCTAGGGGTGGGGGACGTGGCCTGGGGGGCAGCACCGCGGCCCGACCCGTCAGTCTGGACAGCACTGCGAGCAGGGCCTCACGCCGCTGGTGGGGCCCACCCGAGCGCGGCTACGCAAGCTCTGACGCAAAGCGCCTTGGAATCGGTCAGCTCGTGGCGGTCCGGTCGAGGAATTCGCTGATGAGCTTCAGCCAGTGCTGCGGCTGCTCGACGAACGGCAGGTGCCCCGTGGCGATTTCGGCGGTCTCGGCGCCGGGGATGGCGACGGCCAGTTCACGCTGCAGGGCCGGGGAGACGAGCGGGTCCGCGGTGGTGACGATGGCGAGGGTCGGTGCCGTGATGAGCGGAAGGTCGCTGCGGACGTCGATCCTGCGCACCAGGTCCACCTGACCCGGAGTTCCGGCCGGCAGGGTGTGGGCGAGCTGCTCGGTGGCGGTGCGGACCTGATCGGGGGTCAGTGCGTTGAGGGCCGGTTCGCCGAACGTCATCAGGTTCAGATAGGCGGCGAGCGCGGTGTGCTGGCCCGCCTCGTAGAGCTGCTGCCAGATGGAGGCGGCCAGCTCGGTGCGGGTATCGGCGTACGCGAACGTCGCACTCAGTACGAGTGCGCTGACGCGCTCCGGGTGGCGCGCGGCGAGGCGGATCGCGAGCGGGCCACCGAGTGAGTACCCGCTGACGGCGAAGGTGTCGAGCCCTTCGGCGTCGGCAGCCGCGATGAGCTGGTCCACAACGTCATCGGCGTCGAGTTGCCCCTGTGCCGCCGGCGTGGCGCCGGAGCCGGGGTAGTCGACACCGACCACGGTGTGCCGCGCGGCGAGCCCGTCCATGATCGGTCCGTAGTTGGCTTCGATGCCGCCGCCGGCGCCGTGGGCGAGCAGGAGGCCGGGCCCCTTGCCTCGGACGATACGAGCGAAGGCGGCCGGGGTCGACGTGGTCATCACAAGGTTCCTTCCAGAAGTGGAGCGCTGACTGCCGCGCCCAGCATCTTTATCGATCGCTAAAGCTGGGCGAGGTGACGAACGTACCAGAGTTGCTTTATCGATCGCTACAGCTGAGCGGTACGCTGTGGTCATGAGCCGCGCGAAAACGCCACCCACGGCCGCCACCCCGGCCGATGCCTCCACCCGGCCCGAGGTCACCTCGGCCGAGGCCGTCGCCTCACTCAAGGCCGCCGCCAAGGGGGCCAGGCCCACCCGGCGAGCCTTCGACCGCGACCAGGCCCTGGCCGCGGCCTTGCGGGAGTTCTGGACGAACGGGTACGACACGACGTCCATCGCCGCACTCACCGCGGCCATGGGGATCAGGCCGCCGAGCCTGTACGCCGCCTTCGGCGACAAGCGGCAGCTGTTCGACGAGGCCGTCGACCTCTACACGCGCACCTACGGCGCCGCCCCGCCGCACGGTCCGGATGCCCGCTCTGCCGTCGCCGGCCTGCTGCGACACCTCGCGGCCGACTACACCGACCCCAGCCATCCGCCCGGCTGCCTCATCATCAGCGCGGCGACCAACTGCGGCCCCGACTCCCAGGACGTCAAGGCCAAGCTGCGCGCCATGCGCGAGGACACCAAGGCCGCGATCGCCTCCCGCATCCGCGGCGACATCGCGGCGGAGAGGCTCCCCGCCGACACGGATGCCGACCGGCTTGCCGCCTTCTACGCGGCGGTCGTGCAGGGTATGCACCAGCAAGCCTGCGACGGGGCCGACCACGCGACGCTTCAGCACATCGCGGACACCGCGATGGCGGCCTGGCCGACACCCCCGTCCAGCGCCCCCATCGGCGCGAGCGTCTAGCCAAGGCCCATCGGCCCTGCTGTCAGGGCCCGGTCGACCCTGCCTGCGTCAACGCCGTGCGGAAGATCATGTGGACGACTGCTGGTGGGCCGCGTCGTCGCATCCGTACATCGATACCTCCGTACACCCGGTACATCGGGACCCTCGTACAGCAATACCCATGTACATCGATACATCGACATACATACGCGGCCACATCCCGCAGAGCACATCGAAGCCGAACGAAGGACGCAGACCGTGGATGTGGTGGGTACTCAGGGACGGGCGGCGGCGCACGCTCCCCGCGGCACAGGGGAGGGGGAGCCGGGACAGGTTCGACGGCCGTCGTGGGTGTCCTGGCTGACGACCACCGACCACAAGCAGATTGGGACGATGTACCTGGTCTCCGCGTTCGCCTTCTTCATCATCGGCGGCGTCATGGCCTTGCTGATGCGCGCCGAACTGGCCCGCCCCGGCACGCAGATCCTGTCCAACGAACAGTTCAACCAGGCGTTCACCATGCACGGCTCGGTGATGCTGCTGCTGTTCGCGATGCCGCTCTTCACCGGTTTCGCCAACTGGATCATGCCGCTGCAGATCGGGACACCGGATGTCGCCTTCCCGCGCCTGAACATGCTGGCCTACTGGCTGTTCCTGTTCGGCTCGCTCATCGCCGCCGGTGGATTCCTCACCCCGGGCGGCGCCGCCGACTTCGGGTGGTTCCTCTATGTGCCGCTGTCCGACGCGACCCACTCACCAGGTGTGGGCGCCGACATGTGGATCATGGGTGTGGCACTGTCCGGCTTCGGCTCCATCCTCGGAGCGGTCAACTTCATCACCACCATCGTGTGTATGCGCGCGCCGGGTATGACCATGTTCCGGATGCCGATCTTCACCTGGAACGTGCTGCTCACCGCCGTCCTCATCCTGATGGTCTTCCCGGTCCTCGCCGCCGCCCTCCTCGCCCTCGAATGCGACCGCAAGTTCGGCTCGCACATCTTCGACCCGGCGAACGGCGGCGCGCTGCTGTGGCAGCACCTGTTCTGGTTCTTCGGTCATCCCGAGGTCTACGTCCTCGCCCTGCCGTTCTTCGGGATCATCTCCGAGGTCATCCCGGTCTTCTCCCGCAAGCCGATGTTCGGCTACATGGGCCTGGTCGGCGCCACCATCGCCATCGCCGGCCTGTCGGTGACCGTGTGGGCACACCACATGTACGTCACCGGTGGCGTGTTGCTGCCGTTCTTCGCGTTCATGACGTTCCTCATCGCCGTACCGACGGGTGTGAAGTTCTTCAACTGGATCGGCACGATGTGGAGGGGCTCGCTCAGTTTCGAGACACCGATGCTGTGGGCGACCGGCTTCCTGCTCACCTTCGTCTTCGGCGGCCTGACGGGGGTCATCCTGGCGGCCCCGCCGCTCGACTTCCATGTCTCCGACTCGTACTTCGTCGTGGCGCACTTCCACTACACGCTGTTCGGTACGGTCGTGTACGCGATGTTCGCCGGATTCCACTTCTGGTGGCCGAAGTTCACCGGAAAGCTGCTCGACGAGCGCCTCGGCAAGATCACCTTCTGGACGCTCACCGTCGGCTTCCACCTCACCTTCCTCGTCCAGCACTGGCTCGGCGCCGAGGGCATGCCGCGCCGGTACGCCGACTACCTCGCCGCCGACGGCTTCACCACCCTCAACACCCTCTCCACCATCGGTTCGTTCCTCCTCGGGCTCTCCCTCCTGCCGTTCTTCTACAACGTCTGGAAGACCGCCAAGTACGGCGAACGGGTCCACGTCGACGACCCCTGGGGCTACGGCCGCTCCCTGGAATGGGCCACCTCCTGCCCGCCCCCGCGGCACAACTTCACCACCCTGCCCCGCATCCGCTCCGAGTCCCCGGCGTTCGACCTGCACCATCCCGAGGTGGCGGAGCTCGAAGCGGCCCGGCGCTGAGGCGCGGCAGTCAGACCGAGGAGACACAGATGTCCCACACAGTCCTGGCCCTGGGCGCGGCGGTCCTCTTCGCCTCTGGCTGCGTCTGGTACGTCCCCGCCACGCTCGACCTGCGTGCCGGAGCCGACCGTCCCGACTCGCGCCGCGCCTCCTCCTGGGCCGCTCTGGCCGGATGGGGCACGGCGGCCCTGCTCATCCCCCTCCTGCTGCTCACCTCGACCTGGCCGGTGCCCGGTGTCACCGTCGCGACGGGCGCGCTCGTCACCGCGGTCCTGGCCGTACGTGCCCGAAGAGTGCGCCGACGTGAGGAGAGCGATGACCTGCGCCGATGGGCGACGCTGTCGCGTGCCCCCGCTCCGGCCCCGGCCCCGGTCGCCGTCCCTGTCCTTGTCCCTGCCCCTGTTTCCGCCCCGGCCCCTGCCGCGCGCCACGCCCACCACACCGTGCTGGCCTGGCTCCTCACCGGAACAGCGACCGCCACAGCGACGGCCGCCACCCTTCTGGCGTCCCGGAACGGCAGCGTCTCCGCCCGTATGACGACGGCAGGCGCGGCCTCCACGGCTGTGGCCCTGCTGTTCCTGGCGGGCGGCTACGCCTGGTCACGCATCGCACGCGAGCCCCGGGGGTGATGGCCGCTCCGAACGTCCTCGTCTCCGCGCTCAGGCGGGACTTTCCTTCGCCCGGTTGGGGTTACCCCTTCGGTAGGATACCCAAGGGGGTATCTCGAAGGAGTGTGGGTCGTGGAATTGGCAATGGCGGCTGAGGAACTGAAGACGGTGGTCAACCGGCTGCGCCGGGCGCAGGGTCAGATCGCCGGTGTGATCAAGATGATCGAGGAGGGACGGGACTGCGAGGACGTCGTCACCCAGCTCGCCGCGGCGTCCAGGGCTCTGGACAAGGCCGGTTTCGCGATCATCGCCACGGGGCTGCAGCACTGCCTGACCGATGAGGACATGGCGGCTTCCGGCGACCGGGAGCAGATGCGTAACCGGCTGGAGAAGCTGTTCCTTTCCCTGGCCTGAGCCGTGGGGCCGCGACGCCGGATCACCCGCCCGGGCCGGAGCGGTTGGCCCATGGCCCGGCCTACGAAAGGGGAGGGGCCGGCGGCAGCGCCCCTCCCCTCAGCGATGTGGTTCAGCGGTTGCGCAGTGCGGCCAGCGTGCTGTCGAGGTCTGCGGCGCGGGGTCGGTTGTGGGGGAGCCTGGCGAGCATGGCGGCCATTCCGCAGGTGTTGGTGAGGGCGGAGAAGACCAGACCGCCCGCGATGCCCGCGGAGAGGAGCTGGAAGGCGGGGTGGACGACGAGCCCCAGCAGCAGGCCGAGCAGCACGATCAGTCCCGCGGTGAGCCGCACCTGACGCTCCATGCCCCAGGTGGCACGGGAGGCACCCTGGGGGCGGTGGAGCTCGTGGCCGTCGGCCGCCCAGGCGCCGGTGCCTCCTGACAGGGTGGCGGCGGTGACGCCGTTCCGCGCGAGGATCTCGCAGGCGTTCGCGGAGCGGGCGCCCGAGGCGCAGACGACCAGGACGCCGCCGCGGCCGGCGGCGTGACGGATGTCGGGCAGCGCGCGCCGGATCTGGTCGAGGGGGATGTTGAGCGCGCCGGGGAGATGGCCGCCGGCGTATTCGCCCGGCGTACGCACGTCGATGATGGTCAGTTCGTGCAGGCGCGTGCGCGCCTCGGCGGTGGCGAGGGCCGTGGGGGTGGTCATGGCGGATGTCGTCCTTGCGGGTCGGAGCGTGCGGGGCTTGATCTGACGGGAGCCGACCGAAAGCGGTCCCAAGGTGCGCGTGATGCGCGATCGGCTGAAGTGCTCACCTCATCCCTGGTCTGAGCCGTTGGCGGCCCTCGTGTTCAGACAATGAGCACGTCGAGGAGCGCGTCGCTGAGCACACCGCCCAGCGCGTCGCTGAGCGCGTCGACGAGCATGAAAGCCGCCACCGCCAGCAGGACACCGGCGAAGACCTTCTGAAGTGTGGTGCCGGAGATCTTCGTCGCGAGGCGTTTGCCGTCCCAGGCGCCGAGGATCGCGGCTCCGGTGAAGGGGCCGATGACGGCCCAGTGCAGCCCGCCCGTGGTGCCGGTGCGAGCGGCGAGCGCGGCGAATGAGTTCACGGTGATGACGAGCAGACTGGTGCCCACCGCCCTGCGCATGGCCAGCCCCAGGACGCTCACCAGGGCGGGCACGGCGAGAAATCCCCCGCCGACCCCCAGGAAGCCCGTCACGGCGCCGAGTCCGGCACCCGCACCGGCCGCCTTGCCGGGGCGGGCTCGGCCCGACGGCTCGGAGACGGCTGTACGCAGCATGCGCACGGCCGCCAGCGCGGCGATGACCGCGAACGCCGCCGTCAGCACCGCTTCGGGCAGGTGCCCGGCGACAGCACCGGCGAGGAAGGCGGGGACAATGCCCGCCGCGGCGAACAGCGCCCCTGTCTTCCAGGCCACGTTCCCGTCGCGGGCATGGGCGTACAGGGCGGTGGCGGAGGTGGCGATGACAATGATCAGGCCCGCGGTGGTGGCGGCGGCCGGTGTGAAGCCGAGCAGGTAGATCAGTGCCGGTACGGCGAGGACGCTGCCACCGCCGCCGAGGGCTCCGAGGGCGAGTCCGACGACGGCCCCGGCGACGAGGGCGAGAACGAGTACGGTCACGCTGTCTCGCCGCTGTTCCCGCGTTCTTCGACGACCGTGTACCCGGCGGCGGCCCACGCGCTCATGCCGCCCTCGACGTCCACCGCCTGCACGCCGCGCTCGGCCAGGAGCGTCGCCGCCTGCCGGGAGCGGCGACCGCTGCGGCAGATCACCACCAGCGGACGGCCCTGCGCCTCGGCGGGCAGGGCGGCACCGGCGACCAGCTCGGTCAGCGGTACGTGTACGGCGCCCGGGGCGTGACCCGAACTCCACTCGGGCTTCTCGCGGACGTCCAGCAGGACGGCGTCGGGCCGGTCGCCGCTGGTACGGCTGCGCGCCTCGTCGACCGTGACGCGGGGCCCGGATCGGCGAAAGGGGAACATCACATGCTTCTTTCCTTGCGGGGAACGGCCGGACTCAGGCGGACGCCAGAGGCAGGCCGGCGTCCGTCGCGGCGTCGAAGCCGTCGTCGACGGCGACCACATCGCGGCCGGCGGCATCGAGCAGGGAGGCGGCGATCGCCGCGCGCATCCCGCCCGCGCAGTGCACCCACACCGTCCCGTCCGGCACCTCGCCGATGCGGCCGTGCAGCTCGTGGAGGGGGATGTGGACCGAGCCGTCGATGTAGCCGCGTACGCGCTCCGAGTCCCGGCGCACATCCAGGACGACCACCTCGTCGCCGCGCTCGCGCACCTGGGCGAGGTCGGCGAAACGGGCACGCGGGAACGAAGCGAGCTGCTCACCCTCATGGACCCAACCGGCCGGGTCGCCGGTGGCGGCGGCGGCCGGGCGGTCGATGCCCACCCGCGCCAGCTCCCGCTGCGCGTCGGCGATCCGCGCGGGGGTGTCGGCGAGCAGGGTGACGGGCTTGCCCCACGGGACCAGCCAGGCCAGGTAGGTGGCGAGCTTGCCCTCGCCCTCGAAGTTGAACGACCCGGCCACATGCCCCTCGGCGAAGGCCATACGGCTCCGCAGGTCCACCACCCACTCACCGGCGGCCAGCCGGGAGGCGATCTCATCTGCGTCCGCACGCTTCGGCGGGGTGAGGTCGACGGGGGCGGGTCCTGCGGCGTTGGCCGGGCCCATGTGCGCGTAATAGGCGGGCACGTCCTCCAGCCCGGCGAGTATCCGCTGGACGAAGGTGTCCACGTCCAGGGTGAACGCGTCGTTGCCGGCGCGTTCCCTGCCGATCGTGGTCGCGTCCCCCTCGGCCTGGGCGGAGGAGCAGAAGCTGCCGAACCCGTGGGTGGGCAGCACCGGCACCTCGTCGTCCAGCTCGGCGGCCAGGCGGTGGGCGGAGGCGTGCTGGGCCCGGGCCAGCCGCTCGGTCAGCCGAGGCTCCACCAGGTCGGGTCGGCCCACCGTGCCGATCAGCAGCGATCCGCCGGTGAACGCCGCCACGCCGCGCCCCTCCTGCTCCAGGACGTACGAGGTGTGGTGCGGGGTGTGCCCGGGCGTGGCGATCGCGCGCAGGACCAGATCCGTGTCCACGTCCACGGTGTCGCCGTCGGCGACCGGGGTGCGGGCGAAGGACACGTGCGCCGCGGACGGCACCAGGTAGGAGGCGCCGGTGACGCGCGCCAGCTCCAGGCCACCGGTGACGTAGTCGTTGTGCACGTGGGTCTCCGCCACGTACGCGATGCGCACTCCGCGCCTGGCAGCGGCGGCGATCACCTGGTCGATGTCGCGCGGCGGATCGATCACCACCGCGGCGGCGGCCCCGCCGGCCAGGTAGCTGCGGTTGCCCAGACCCTCGAACTCAAGGGTGTCGACGAAGTACACGACTGCGGCTCCTCTCCAGGAAACGGTTTACCCCCGGGGGTATTCGGTATCTACCCTAACAGGGGTACCCCGGGGGGTATTCCTGTGGTCCTGGGGCGCCCCTATGCCCCCATATGCGCCGCCACCGTGCTCGCTGTCGGCTCGATTCGGCTACGCGTCGCGCCTGTGCAGCCGGAGGCCGCCGGCCGGAGCGCGGCCGCGGCCTACGCGGCGAGCACGCCCAGGCCGGCCCATAGCCGATGGGCGGCTCGTGCGGACGGACGGTGGCTTGGACCGCGAGTCCGGCGGACATGGGCGAGATCCGCTGGAGGTGGCGCTGCCACTCCGGATCGGTGACCGCCTGGGTGGCGACCGGGAAGAGGCAGAGCAGCCCGAGCGCGATCCCGCTGGCGGTCGCCGCCTCCCGTACCGCCGTCGCCACGCCGAGGCCGAGCAGCGCGACGAGGGCGAGGCAGAGGGACCGAGCCCACCTGGGCGCCGACGAACTACCTCGCCGAGCCCTTCCACTTTCCCGAACTCGTCCTGCGCATCCGCCCCCTGGCCCGCCGGCGCCCGGCCGCCCGGTCCCGCACCCCGAGCGCGGCGGGCATCGAACTCGACCCGGTGCGCCGCACCGCCAGCCGCGACGGCCGCCAACACGCCCTATCCGCCCAGGAATTCGCGGTACTCGAAGCCCTCCTGGGCGCGAGCCCCGACGTCGCGGGCCGCGTCACGATCACCCGGCGATGCCTCGCGCGTCCCGCCCCGGGTCCGCTTCTCCGCGTGATCCGCTGCCCGTGGCCGTCCCGAGGAACCGGCGCTGGTCGGCCAGGAACCCGTCCGCGAACAGTGAGCGGGGGGAGAAGAGCGCGGTCAAGGTGAGCTTCAGGTCTGACTGCTCAAGGGACCGCTTGACCAGGGAGTGAGCCGCATCCGGGTAGCGCTCGACCGTCAGCGCGCCACCCGCGTCCAGCACCTTGCGGTAGACACGCTCCGTGTCGGCGGTGTCCACGTTGAGGTCATGGTCCGCGAGGGTCAACAGCACCGGTATGCCGCGCAGGGCGCGGAGATCGTGCGTGGCGTCCGCGGTGTAGTTCTTGGAGATGAAACCCCAGCGATCTGCGGTCATGCCGTCCGCATCGCCGCCCATCGCCCTGACGTACTCCTGGAAGGTGGCGTGACGTCGGAGCAGCCGGCGGGTCGTGTCGCTCTTGTCGGTCTCCTTCTCGACGCGCTCTGCTGACGCGCCGTCGGCGCGCAGTTCGGCGAGGAGGTTGTAGCGGCCCTGCTGGAGCCAGTTGACCGCCGGCGAGACGGCGATGACGAAGCTCACCGGCGTCTTGGTGGCGACCTTCGGCAGGACCCAGCCCGCCTGGCTGGCACCCCAGAGCCCGATCCGGTCGCCGTCGATGTCCGGACGGGCACGGGCCCAGGCGATCGCGGCGGCCGTCTCGTCCGCCCGGTCGTCCATCGACTGGTCGAGCCAGTCGCCGGCCGCGCCCGCGACACCCGGCTTGTCCCAGGACAGAGAGGCGTACCCCGCCTTGGCGTTCGCCTCCCACATGGGCTGGTAACCGCCGTCGTGAGTGGCGTCGATGGGGCCGTCGCCGTGGACGTACACGACCAGGCCGTGCTGCTCGCGGCCGTCCCGTGGGGTGGTCAGAACACCGTTGAGGACATGGCCGCCGTGGCGGATCGAGACCCGCTGTTCATCCATGTCGTACGAGTTCTGCCACAGCGCCACGCCGACGAGGCCGGCGGCCACGACGAGGACGGCGACGAGTGACCACACGGCTGCGCGGACCCCGCGCCGACGGGGCCGGGGCTGAGTTTTCGGGCACATGAGGGCTGCCTCTGTTCGAGTTCGAGTTCGAGTTCGAGTAGACATCAAAACTATCGTGAGTGAAACGATCGTACGTGGAACGATCGTATGTTTCTGATAGTTTGATGTCTCGGCCGCGCGAACCATGACCACACGAACGCGGCGCAGCGAGACAGGGGGTGTGGCGTGGAACCGCAACCGAACGTGGACACGACGGATGAGGGAGCCGGGCCGGTGACAGTGCGGCGCGGCCTTCCGGCAGGAGCCGAGCGACGGGCGGCCGAGCTGTACTGGGAGGCCTTCGGCCGAAAGCTCGGCCCCGCACTCGATCCGCCGGACAAGGCGGTGCCCTTCATCGCCGCCCACGTGAACCCCGACCGCGCGATCTGCGCGCTGCTCGACGGGCGGCTCGTCGGGCTCGCCGGGTACCAGCACGACGGGCGGGCGTTCACCGGGGGATCGGTTCACGCCGTGCTGCGCGCATACGGACATCTGCGGGGGCTGCACAGACTCCTGCTCCTCGCCCTGTTCGAACGCCGGCCGGCCCCCGGGCAGCTCGTCATGGACGGCATCGCCGTGGACCCGGCCCTGCGCGGCCGGGGCGTCGGAGGTCTGCTCATCGAGGAAGTGGCCGCCGTCGCGGCGGAACGGGGCTGCCGGCAGATCAGACTGGACGTGATCGACACCAACCCGCGTGCCAGGGCCCTGTACGAACGGCGCGGATTCACGGCCGTACGGACCGAGCGCACACCCTACCTGCGCCGGCTGCTCGGATTCGGGGCGGTGACCACGATGCACCGCCCAGTCGCGACGAGGCGGTGACCACGATGCACCGCCCAGTCGCGACGGAGAAGGTGAGAGAGCCGTGAACACCGGAAATGACCACGTAGAAGTCCCCACCCGCATGCTCGTCCACGCGCTGATCCGCGAGGACGGCACGGTCGACGCGGACGAGCTGTACACCGTCGCCAACGCCCTGGGCATGAGCGACCAGCAGGTACGTCTGTGCCTCAAACGCCTGGTGGGCGAGGGCCGGTTCACCCACGAGGGCCGCGGCCGCAAGGCGCGGCTGCACGCCACCGCGGAGACCACCCGTGCCCTCGCTCCCAACGCGGACTTCCTGCGGCACGCGTTCCAGCAGGACGCCGGGAGCGCGCCTTGGGACGGCATCTGGCACCTGGTCGCCTTCGCGGTGCCCGAATCGGCGCGCACGGCGCGGGACACGCTGCGTGAGACGCTCGTGCACCTCGGCGGCGCGCCGCTCCAGGGCGGCTTGTACGTCTGCGCCAACGCATGGGAACCGTACGTCGAAGAAGCGGCCCACCGCCTCGGCGCCCACGGCGCGCTCACCCTCCTCACGACGACGGACCTGCGCAGAGGCGACGTACGGGAACCCGCGGAACTGGCCGCAGGTCTGTGGCCCCTACAGGAGATCGCCGACCGCTACCACCGCCTGAGCCGCGTCGCCCGGCCCCGCCTCACCCGCTTGACCGGCCCTGACGAACTCTCCTCGTCCGCCCTCCTCACCATCGCTGTCGAGCTGGCCGCCGAACTCTCCCGTGCCATGGACCCCGACCCGCTGCTGCCGCCCGAACTCCTGCCACGGCCCTGGCCCGGCACGCGGGCCCGGGAGCTCGTCGCCCGATGCTGGGCGGCCCTGTACGCGCGCGACGAGGGCGAGACCCGCCCGACCCTCTTCCGCCGCTACGCCGACATCACCCGCGAAGCGGCGGGCCGGACCACGCGCTGACATCGGGAGATATACGTCGGCGAGGTGCGTCGGCGAGGTGCGTCGACGAGGTACGCCAACGGGCCGTGCCGCGCCCGCTCGGGGCCCCGGCGACCGAGGGCCGACTGTCTCGATATCGCCCGGCCCCACCGATGCCACTCACGGCGGCTGAGACGCCTCAGCCCCGCGCGGGCACACCGACGGCCGAAAAATGCGTATACGCCGCAAGTGAGTCGTCGCCACCATGAACAAGCTATCCCCGCCGCACCGCGAAGCGAGTTCTGTGACACCGCCAACGGCTTCACCCGGAACGGGCAGAGATCTTCATGCTTGCGTCAGGATAGGAGGACGCCGTCTTGCGTGTGCAGGAAGCGTCGAACTGGCTGCTCGGAGAGCTCACGAACCATGGCCGCATCCCATTTCGGCTCGCCTGCCGGAGACTGACGCCCTGGGAGTCGCTCCTGGTCCAGCATGTCCTCGGCCGGACCGACGTCGAGATCGTCACGGACCCGGCCCTCGGCGCCGGCCTGATCCCGATCACCCGCTCCGCGCTCTGCGGCCTGTCCTTCTGGAAACCCGATGAGCTGCCGGAACCCCGTACGGAGCCGCTCGCCAGGATGCGCGTACCGCCCGAGATCCTCGACATGGTCGACGAGGAGGAAAGGTCGTGGCAGGCGCGGGAGGCCGCCGAATTCCACGAGGTCGACGCCGTTCTCCGCGGCTGGGAGAGCACCGGCGAGCTCGACCGCCGACTGGTCCAGCTCGCCGACTGGGTGGAACGGGTGGAGACGGTCTACGTGTTCGTGGGACGCGAGGTCTTCTCGAAGTCCGACGCCGGCAGCAACACCCTGACCCGCGACGGCCGCCTCGCGGATCTGCGGCAACGCCCCCTCGAAACCTGGGCCGCGGCCGACCGGCTGTTCGTGGTCCTCGCGCACTGCCTGTTCAGCAGCGGCAGATCGGTCCGCTTCGAGGAATTCAACGGGGTACAGCTCTCGGCCACCGGGCTGCGCCACTTCCTGCTGGAGCGGCACGCCAACTACTGCGCCGCGGTCGGACGCCTCCCGCACAACCCGGGCGGAATGCCGCTGCCTCAACTGGCGGAAGAGGTCCGTGCCCTGCAGAACCAGGTCGACCGGTGTTCGCCCCTCATGCGCTACCGCCGGATCAACGGCCTGACCTTCGCCAAGAACGAGTACCTGGCCGATTTCCCGCTTCCTCGCGACCCCGACGTCCTGCCCGACCTGATCGCCCACCACGGCCGTGTGCACCTCGGCGTCAAGCCCACCGGGCGGGTGCGGCCGGACCTGCGCTCCCTGGCCACCGCGGCCGTCCTGCTCGACGCCGAGGCGGGCGCGGGCGACGGTGACCGGGCCAAGCACGGTGCCGTCGGGGAACTCCTCGCCGCCATCGTGCTCTCCGCCGTCCACGCCACCGAGTCGGACTACGGCATGAGCAGCTCGGTCCGTGATCTCACGCGGTTGCGCGGCGCCCGCCCCGGCGGCCCCGAGGGCGTCCTGACGCTCAAGAAGGGCGACTTCTTCTGCTGCTGTCTGCCCCACACCACCCGCATGGCCGCGACCGGCGAGGAACCCGGCTCCACCCTGTGGCGGGCCGCCCAGCGCATGATGTACAACCGCTGGCACTTCGCCCCCGGCGAATTCGACCGCGAGGACATTCCAGACAAGCGGCACTACTTCTTTCCGCCGCAGGTGCCCGACATCGCCGAGCACGCCGAACACCACCACGGCGGTCACATCGCCTCGCAGGTGCGATTCTCCATCCGTGCCCCCGGGGCCCAGGTGTGGCATCCGCCGTTCACCGTCTTCGGGCACGGCTTCCGCGGCTGCTACGACATCCGGCTGGTGCGCATGGAGGGCCCGGCCTACACCCTGCGGGAGCTGCGTGAAGCCGTACGCCACTGCTCCCTCGTGGACGAGCTGTGGCGGACGCTCGCCGACGGCGTGCAGGACGCCACCCTGCCCGTGCGGGCGGTGGGCGGCTTCGACCGCGACTGGTACATGTCGAAGGGCTGGCAGCGGCTGAGCGCCCACGCCCTGGCCGCCGACGCACTGCCCGTCCCCGGCTGATCACCACCCCGCGCACGGTGACGGCACCGACAACGACGCCGCACCCGCCGACGCGGCCACGCCCGCCCTTCAGCCGCCACGAGCTTCCGACCAGGAGGAAACGCCCCGTATGACCGAGCAGACCAGCGACCCGCCGCAGCGCCCTCCCGCCCCGGTCACCGACGTCATCGACCGCATCGCGCGGACCGTGTGCCGGGACACCCGGCACCGCATCCACTACCGCGACGCCGACGGTGTCCGCTCACTGAGCCTGGCCGAACTCGACGCGGGCGCCGTGCGAGTGGCCGCTCGGCTCAGCGCGCTCGGCCTGCGCCCTCGCGACCGGCTCGGCGTCATGGCGTCCAACCGAATCGAATGGGTGCTGCTCGACCTCGCTGCCCTCAAGCTCGGCGCCGTGACCGCCGCGATCGAGCCGGGCCGCCACCAGCCGGCCGCCATGGCCGCGGAACTCGGTCTGCGCCTGCTGTTCACCAGCGACCCGCGGCACTCGCGCGAGGCCGGTGCCGGGGCCGGAGCCGATGCGGTGGTGCGGGACATCGGGCAGATCCACACCTGGGCCTTCGATCCCGCAGGCCCCAGCGAGCTGCCGCCCCACCCCGGCTACGACCTGGCCGACATATGCGCGATCAAGCAGACCTCCGGGAGCACCGGGCCGCCCAAGAGCATCGAGGCCACGGTCGCCAGCACCAACCGCTCGATGGCGGCCGTCCAGGAGATGTTCGAGCACCGGGACGGCGACAACCTGCTGGTCTTCCTGCCGCTGTACTTCCTGCAACAGCGCTTCTGGATCTACTCGGCCCTCACTTACGGCCATGACGTCACCCTCGCCGACCGGGGGACCGCCGCGCAGACCGCACGCGAGGTCTCCCCGACCGTGATCATGGGGGTGCCGGGCTTCTACGAGCAGGTCATGACCCGACTGGAGGCCGAAGGAGAGTCCCTCGCCCCGACGGACCGGGGCGCGGCGATCCAGCGTGCGCTCGGAGGCCGCATCCGCTACCTGTGGACCGGGTCCGCCCCGGCGGGGCGCAAGATGCTGCACTTCTTCAACGACGCCGGTGTTCCTCTCTACGAGGGCTACGGCCTCACCGAGACCTGCATCGTCTCCAAGAACCACCCGGGAGCCTTCCGGATCGGCAGCGTGGGCCGGGTCCTGCCGCACAAGCGAATCCGCTTCGACAAGGACGGCGTCCTCATCGTCGGCAGCACCGACCCCCTCAACACCCGCTACACCTCGGGCCCGCCCGGCGCGAGCGAGCGGACGTTCCTGCCCACCGGCGAGGTCAAGACCTACGACGTGGGCCACGTCGACGAAGACGGCTTCCTGTACATCGACGGCCGGGTCGACGACATCGTCTCCCTGAGCACAGCGCTGAACATCTTGGTGCCCGCCGTCGAGGAACGTATCCGCGAACTCCCCGGGGTCCACGACTGCGCCGTCTTCGGCGACGGCAGGCCCTACCTCGCGGTGGTCGTCTCTCCCGCCGCCCCGGGACTCGACGGGGAAGCGCTCGCCCGCGACCTGACCAAACTCAACCGGGACCTGCGCTTCGACCAGCGCGTCTGGGCGGCCGTCGTCGCGAACGAGCCGTTCTCCATCCGGAACGGTCTGCTGAACGCCCAGGACAAACTGGTGCGGTCCCGGATCGGCGCGCGCTACGCCGCGGACCTGGACCGCGCCTATGCCGAGCACCCCCTCTGCAACGACGGCACCATCGACGAGGCGCCCGTACTGGTGACATCCGCGGCCACCCAGCCGCCCGAGGAACAAGCGGAGGAACGGGAAAAGTGAGCTGGGACAAGCTGGCCGGAGTCGAACTGGCCAACGACCGGGTAACCCTGCGGCGTGTTCGCGTCACCGACACCGAGGCGTTCGCACGCATCGTGTACGAGCCGGAGATCTGGCGCTACTTCGTGCAGCGCATCGAGACACCGGACGATTTGCACCTCTTCATGGAGAGCGCCATCCGGGACACCCTGACCGGTACGCGCATCGTATTCGCCGTCATCGACAACGCCACCGGCCGAATCGTCGGCAGCACGGCCTACGGCAATCTGGCCCCGCTCGACCGACGGCTGGAGATCGGCTGGTCCTGGCTGTACGCGGGGGCCCGCAGGACGGGCGTCAACCGGGCGACCAAGCTGGCCCTCCTCGATCACGCCTTCGGCGAACTCGGCTGTGAGCGCGTCGAGTTCAAGACAGACGTACTCAACGAGGGCGCACGCACCGGACTGGCGGGCATCGGAGCCGTCGAGGAGGGAGTCCTGCGCAGCTTCAACTACATGCCGGGCGGCCGCCGCCGCGACGTCGTCTACTACAGCATCCTGCGCGACGAGTGGCCCGCCGTACGCAAAGACCGGTTCCAGGAGGCGGGCGCAGGCACGTGAACCCCATCCCGCGGCACCACATCCACCGGGAGGACCACACGGTGCACCGCGATTTCGTCTTCGAAGCCGCCGGTGAGCGTCTGGCGGCGACCACGATCACGGGCGGCGAGGAGACCGAACCGGACATCCTGGCCCTGCACGGCCTGGGCCCCACCACGACCCGGCACCGGACGCGCTATCTGCTCGACGCGCTGGCGGAACACGGACACTCCTCGCTCACCTTCGAGTTCTCCGGAAACGGCGAAAGCACCGGGGAACTCACCCGGTCCACCCTCCGCAGGCGCCGCGCCGAGACCCTCGCCGCAGCCGGCCGGCTCGACCGGACCAGACCGCCCGTGATCATCGGCACGAGCATGGGCGCCCACCTCGCCGCCTGGACCATGCCGGAACTGCGCCCGCGCGCCCTGGCCCTGTTCTGCCCCGCCACGTACCCCGCACATGCGGCCGACCTGCCCTTCGACGGCAGCCTGGTGCGCCCCGCCTACCACCCCGACTCACCCGCGTACGCCGCTCTGGGCCAGTTCGAAGGCGATCTGCTGATCTTCGGCGCCCGACAGGACGAGGTGTGCCCGCCCGAGGTCATCGAGGGGTATCGCGCGCACGCCCGCCGCGCCCGGTCCGTCGAGATCGTCTGGCTCGAAGGCTGTGGCCACTTCGTCCACGACTGGCTGCCCGGCCAGGAGTCCTTGCGCCGGCAGGCCGTGCACAGGTTGCTGCGCCTGCTCGCCACCTGACGCGAACCCGCGATCCGAGAGAGGCATCGCCATGCAGAACGAGCCGAACCTCCTGAAACGGCAGGACATCGACGCCCTCAACACGGTGGAGGCGGCCTTCCGCTCCGGCCCGCTCGCCGAGGCGCTGAACTCCGCCCCGGAACTGGAGCGCCGCCGCGGCCTGACCCGGGAGCAGTTCGACCGGGAGTACCGGTCCCCGCAACGCCCGGTCGTCCTGGAGGGCTACGCCGCCCACTGGCCCTCCGTACGCGAATGGACCTTCGAGAACCTGGCCGTCCGCTGCGCCGACGTCCCGGTCATGGTGGACAGCTACACCAGCAGGTCCGCCCGGCGGACCACCTTCGGCGAGTTCGTCCGCCTCCTGGACAAGAACGCCGACAGCGACAGTGCCCCGCTCTACCTCCAGGAGTGGTACTACCAGACCATCGCTCCGGAACTCGCGCCGGACATGCCCGAACTGGACATCGCACAGTACGACTTCCGGCGCGACCTCTACGGCGAGGCCGCCTCGACCAACCATCAGCTCTGGATCGGCCAGCGCGGCGGCATCACACGCCTGCACCAGGACTCGTACTCTGTCGACGTGATGCATGTGCAGATCGTCGGCGAGAAGCGCTGGCACATCATGGGCCCCGACGCCGAGCTCCTGGTGGGCACCGACGGCGAGCCCCGGCTGGAGGAACTGTGCGCCGCACCGGGCACCCGGCTCATGCGCTTCGTCCTGCGGCCCGGCGACGTGCTCTACCTCCCCTCGCGATGGTTCCACCGCATCGAACTCCTCAACGACTCCATCGGGCTCGGCCGCAAGGCCCTGGACAGCGGCAACCTGCGTGCCCACATCCGCCAGCGTGTCGGGGAACTGCTCGCCCTGGCACTGAACCCCGACGAGCTGCGGACCACGCACTCGGAGTTGTTCGACGTCGTCATCGCCAGGGCCCGTGCCCTGGCCAACCGGATGGACATCGACCTGTCCCGCCTGCGTCAGTGAGGTAGAGAACGTCCATGAGGCAGCGACACATCCTGTTGGTCGGCGGCATCGGCGGCCAGGGCCACGAACTGGCCAAGGCGACGGCGCTGGGGCTGCGCCACTCGATGGTTCAGGTCCCCGAATGGGCAAGCGCGGAACAGGCGGCGAACACCGGGCGGTACGCCGTCCTCGACTACCGCGACCCGGACGAATTCCTCCCCCTGGTACGCGACTGGCACGCGGCGGACCCCTTCGACGCCGTGCTCTCCTTCACCGAGTACGGGCTGGAACCCGCGTCCAGGGCGGCCGTCGAGCTGGACATCCCGGGGGAGAACCTGGCCGCCGTCCTCGTAACCCGCGACAAGACGAGAACCCGCGCGCTGCTCGACCGACACGGCCTCAGCCCCGTACGGCACCGGGTGTGCCGGTCCGAGCGGGACGCGGTCGCCTTCCTGGCCGACGTCGCAGGCCCGATCGTCCTGAAGCCCCCGGCGGGCGGCCTCAGCGAGGGCGTCTACGTCGTCGAGTCCGCCCGGCAGCTCACCGAGCGCTGGGCCTGGACCACGTCGGTGTCGGGCCGGCAACCGGTACTGGCGGAGGAGTACCTGACCGGGCCCGAGTACAGCGTCGAGTCGATGTCCCGGCACGGCACGCACGAAGTCGTCATGATCACCGAGAAGCTGACGACCGACTTCCCGGGATTCGTGGAGCTGGGCCACCAGAGCCCCGCCTGCCTCGACCCCGGTGAGCGGGAGGCCGTCGAGGAACTGACCCTGTCGTTCCTCGACGTCATCGGCCAGCGGACGGGCCCGGTCCACAGCGAGGTACGCCTCACCCCGCACGGCCCGCGCCTCATCGAGGCCCAGACCCGCGTCGGCGGCGACCAGATCTGGGAGATGTGCCAGATGGTCAGCGGGTCGGACCAGATCACCGAGACCATGTGCGCGCTGCTGGACCTGCCGGACCCGCCGCGCATCCCGCAGGCCCGCGCCGCCGCCATCCGCTTCTTCTCCTACGAAAAGGTCCGCGTCCGGCACGTCGAGGGCGTCCCCGACGCCGAGCGGGCCCCCGGCGTCGTCCGCGTGGAGTGCACCCTGCGGCCCGGCCAGGAGCTAGGCCCTCTCTTGTCCTCCGCCGACCGCCAGGGATACGTACTGTGCGCCGGCGACAGCACGAAGGACGCCGTCGCGAAGGCCGAGGCGGCTCGGGAGCGGGTCCGCGTGGACTGCGCACCGCTCACCGCCGAGTCGGCGCCGCGCAGCGGCACATGAGTGCCGCGGGTGGCCGTCGGGCCACGCTCGGCCCCCGCACCGAACAAGTGAGGAAACATGCGAATTCTCGTGTCCGGCACCAACAGGATGTGCCATGACCGCCTTCGCGCCCAGGGACACGAGCTGGTGCTCTTCGTCCCCCGGGGGAGAGCGCGGCGGGAGGACGCGGTGGGCCTCTACACCCACGTGGTGATCCTCGACGACAGTGCCGGCTCCGACCTGTGGGCCGACGTCGCCGAGTCCCTGCACCGCCGCACCCCCTTCGCCGCCGTCGCCGCGTACAACGAACACACGTATCCCATCGTGCGCGCCATCAGCGAACGGCTGGACATCCCCACCACCGTCGATCTCGACCTGTTCGAGAAGGTGCTCGACAAGGCGAGGATGCGGGCCGTCCTCGACGAACACGACCTCCCGAGCTGCCGGTACGCCTTCGCCCGCGGGCGGCAGGCCGTGCTGGAGGCCGTCGAGGAGATCGGCCTGCCGTGCATCGTCAAACCGGTGGACACCGAGGCCAGCGTGGGCGTGTCGCACATCGACACGGCCGAGGACATCGAGGCCGCCCTGCGCCGGATCGGCCCCCACCACATGGAGCGCGGTGTGGTGGTGGAGGAGTTCCTGGACGGCGAGGAGTACAGCGTTGAGGGGATCTCCATCGGCCGCGACCACCGCATCATCGCTGTGACCCGCAAGTTCACCGACCCCGAGACGTTCGTCTCGCGGGGCCACGTCGTGCCGGCCCCACTCACCTCCGCGGAGCACGAGGCCGTGACCGCCTACGTCACCCGGGTCCTGGACGCCTTCGGCTTCCACGACTGCCCCTCGCACACCGAGGTCATGCTCACCTCGCGCGGACCCCGGATCATCGAGATGCACAACCGGGTCGCCGGGGACGCCATCATGGACCTCGTCCGTCTCGCCACCGAGGTGGACCTGTACGACCTGATCGCGCGGCAGAGCATCGGCGAGGACGTCGGCGCCCTGCTGCCCGACCGGATCGTCCCCGTGCGCAGCGCCGCGGTCTGGTACGCGGCTCCCACCGGGCCGCCGACACACACCCTGGTACAGGTGCGGGGAGTCGACGAGGTCAGCGAACTTCCTTACGTCGACACCGTCACGCTGTTGCGGGAACCGGGAAGCCCGCAACCGACGGTCACGCAGAACTTCGACCGTTCCGGCTGCGTCATCGCCGTCGGCGACTCGCCGCAGCAGGCGCTGGCCCGCGCCCGCGAGGCGACCGGAATGCTGTCCTTCGTCTATACGTGGAGCAGCCGGGAGGGGTGAGCGCCTCAGGCCTCCGGACGTGCCGCAAGGCCGAGCAGTGCTGGTGCCTGGCGGTCGCTTGAAGGTGCTGCGAGCTGGGGGACAAGGGGGTGGGTCTGATCAGTCGGCGCCCCGAAGCGCCTCGCGCGGCCACCACCGGGCCGCGGAAACCGGCGCCGGCCAACGCAACGGCTGAACACCCTCCGCCGAGTCGTCAGCTCGGCGGGGCCCCGGGTGCCGCGACGAGCGCGGCACCCGGGCGACCAGATCATTGCCGCCGTCGGAACGCAGACAGCCGACGGTCTGTGGACTGCTCGGGTCTCCGCTGCGTGATCAGGCGCACAGGCCGTTGCAGTCATACGCCCAGAACGACCCGCAGTCCGAGGGAATTATGGTGCAGCCCCCGCGTCGGCAGGAGCCGCTGCAGTAGTCGCTCTCCGTCGCGCACGAGCAGTAGGCCAGTGGTCCGAGCCCGGCGTCCACAGGTCCCAGCCGAGCGAGCAGGCCGGCGGCTCCCTCACGGCCGAACTCACGCTTCGCCACGTCCTCCAGACGCCGTACCTTCTGGGAGACGTCCTCACCGGACAGGAGCACCTTGGGTGCCAGTTCGCGAGCCTGGTCGATGACCTGCCGCTGAAGGGCCGACAGGCCGGGGTGTGCCGCGCGGTAGTGGTCGAGGTGGTCCAGCCAGAGTTGTGTTCGGTCCCGCGGCGACAGCGCACGCAGAATCGCCTTGCGGTACGGCTCCGAGTGTTTGGTTATCTCCGCGTAGGTGCGCGGCAGGTTGCCCTTGTTGGCCTCGACCCATGCCCGAGCCTGGGTTTGGGCCGACTGCGCGAAGGCAGGTGTCTTGCCCGTCACCGTCAGGGCGGTTGCCGCGGCGACCCCGCCGCACAGTTGCAGGAACCGCTTGCGACCGATCGACATGCCGTCGGCCCGCGACGAGCCGTGCTTGGCCTCGTAGCGCAAACGGCCCAGAGCGCGCAGGACCCGGACGGTCGCGCCGGGCCCGAGCCGCCGCACCAGGGGAACGGTCATGGCGGGTCCGGTCCATGCGCGGACGGCGAGTCCGTCGACGCGGAGCAACGTCGGCGTCCACTCAGGATCGAGGCCCATACTCTGGTGCCGCCACCCCTGTACGTCGGGGTCGGTCAGCGGAAGCACCTCCAGCTTGCCGCCGCTCGCCTCGGCCACGGCTGAGGAGATCGCCGTACACGTGCCGCAGGTGGCGTCGAACGCCATGATCCACCGCTTCTGTTCCTTCGCAGGTGTCACTGATGTTCCGCCTTTCGGTTGCTCGGACTGCTCCGATCGATGAATGACGAGAGCATGTCACCGGGTGGCTGGGGCGTCGTTGACCGTCCTCGCACAGCGGTTGACGGTTCCCGCACGCCCTGCCCGTGAGCTGCCGAGTGGCGGTAGTCCCGGGGAGACATGCCATGAGCGGCACGGAAGACTCGGCTGAAGTGAGCCTTGTCGGGGAAGCCCCAGCGGCTCGCGATGGCCTGGATGGAGCGCGAGGAAAGGCTCGGATCGGTGAGATCGCGACAGCAACGCGCCAGGCGGCATTCACGGATCCAGCCGGCCACCGTGAGGCCTTGCTCGTGGAAGAGTTTGTACAGGTATCGGGTGGAAATGCCGTGTGTGGCCGCAATGGCTTCGGGGGACAGGTCCGGGTCGGCGAGCCGCTGCTGGATGAAGTCGTGGATACGTACCTCCAGGGCCCGTCGGCGGGCCTCCGGGCTCATCGCGTCCTCGGCGTCAAGACAGCGCGCGATGACGGACCCGAGCAGGTCCAAGGTGACCGAGACGAGGACGGGGATGTCGGCCGAGGTGAACTCGTCGGCGCGTACGTTGAGATCGGTCAGCCAGCGGGTGAACGTCCCGCCCATGCCTCTGCGCCCGTCGACCGGGGCACCGAGCACAGCTTGCACCGCCTTGTTCGGCAGCGGCAGCAGCCGGCGAGGAAACTGCACGGTCACGTGTGACCAACTGTCCAGAACGGGGTGGACCACTCCGCAGTAGGGACGGCTGCTGTCCATCACGACTACGTCTCCGGCACGTAGCGCCGTATCGACCCCAGCCGTGGAGAGAGCTCCCTCCTGACGGAGGAAGTAGTTGATCTGGTACGCCTCGGGGTCGGACTGCCGGATCAACTTCGCGGTCCGCGTGATCTCCAGATGCGGAACGGACATGGTGGAGACCTGCACATCCCCCAAATCCAGAACGCGCATCCTGGCACGGAAGTCGTCCTGATCGTCGCTGCGCAGCCGGTTGCGCATGTGCGAGCGATCAGTGATGTCGGTGAACAGGTCGAACCTCTCCGGCGCCGCCACGACCTCCGTGCTGAACTCCGTCACCAGCATTCCCACCCCCTTGTAACAGCTTCCCTTCGCGGTTTCGAAAGTGGCACGGGAAACGTACGCAGTACAGCAGCACTTCGGTCACTTGCACCGCCAGGCGCCTCCTTGCGGGCAACAAAGCCGCGATCAAGGAACATCGGGGCTAGACACGGCCGATTTGGCGCTGAATCCACGATGCTCGTGGGCATCGTGACGGGCATCGTGGCGGGATGTCATCAGTTTGCGAGGCAGGTGACGACGCATCGCCAAGCGAACGAATTCCGCAGTGGCTCGACGCCGTCCGCCAGGACGGCCTTCCCAGCCTCCGCACTCTCGCGGCCGGCATCGACCGAAACCGCGACGCGGTCATCACCGGCCTGAGCCTGCCCCAGCCTGGAACTCCGAGCGACTTCGCCGCCGACTTCGTCGTTGAACTTGAGGGACTCGCCCAACAGCAGATCATCGACGTGCTTCTCCAAGACGGATCAGGTATGGCAACCGTCCGGGTGGTCGGCGCCGACGCCGACCAGTGGCGCCAGGAAGTGCGACAGATTTCCGACAGCGTTTGTTGTTCGGGACCAACAGCGGTTGATGCCAGCCTGGAGTGGTGTCGCTGAGTTTTGACAGCGGCTGGGGGCTTGCAGTGGGAGCATGGGTGTGCTTTGCGTCATGAGGGGGTTTCGAGACCACGACAGACCAAGGTCGACCTGTACGCGGCGATCCGTAGTGGTGCCCGTGCGGTCATGTCGATGCGCTCGTTGCAGCGCAAGTACGACGCAGGGATTCGGGCCGGCAAGGAAACATCGGCCTCGGCGCGTCCGGAGCCGCGGACGCAACTTTCGCCTCGCAGGACGCGGCTGGACCCTACAAGGGTTTGGTCGACGAGATGCTTCGGGCGGATCTGAGGGCACTGCCCAAGAAGCGGCACGCTGCGAAGCGCGTCTTCGACCGCCTGGTGGAGGAGTATCGGGACACCGACATCTCTTACGGGATGGTCCGCGCCCATGTCGACGAGCGGCGTGAGGAGATCCGGCTTGCGGCGGGTCTCGGTGTCGCGCGAGCGTTCGTGCGTCGAAGCCGCTCAGCGCGCTGACAACCCCTCGAAGCGCTGTCAAAACCCACCGACATCCCCGGACCATCGATCCCTCGACTTACCGACATGCCCTCGGGTGTCAGGGTTCTGGCTCGACTTATGTGGTGCTGCTGGTGCGGTTGCCGGTGCTGGAAAACGGCTCGCCGCAGACAGGGCGATCCTCTACGTTGTGCCGAAGCGGGATGGCGCGCATTCTCGCAGGCTGCGGTGCCGTGGCAGAGCGGCCCATTGCGATCGCCGTGGGTGAGGTCCCCCCACGGCGACTGACGGAGACGGGGCGGGCCTGCCCCCATCTGTCCGCGGGTTCGAATCCCGTCGGCACCGCAGCCGACCTGGAACTTTGACTCGCGTCCCGGTGGTCGCGGGCGGTGGCACTGTGTGGTGAGGGGAGACGGAGTCTGCCGGTGTGCCGTTCTCCGACTCCTGAGTGGTGCTGGGGAATGGACCTGCTACCACCGGCTGCTTCCTCAACTTCCTGCGCCACGGCCTCACCGCCGACCAGAGCCGCGTCCGCACCGCCTACACCTCGGAAGACCACCGGCGGCTGAGTGCGCTGAAAAAAGCGGCGCATGACCCGCACAACGCCTCCGGGTTGTCTTGCCCGGCTCGGCCACACCACCACTCTCTGGCGGAGCCCGCCCCGAGGCTGTTCTGGAGCTTCTGCCCCGGGGAGGCTGCCTCGCCCGTTCGACGAGCGTGGCGCAGGTGACCTCAAGCCGCCATGGTTCCTGCTCAGCCCTTGCCCCAGTAGGAACTGGACCCGGCCTCGTCAGGCGCTCAGCCGTGGACAGCGCGGCAGCGGGAGTCTCCCGGCCCGTCGCCGCAGAACAGTCCGTGCTCTGTCTTACCGACAGCCACGGCCACCGCGTCGTAGGGGCGCAGGGCGACCTTGACCCGTGCGCCTTTGCGGAGTTGGCCGTCGGCCGGTGTGTTGATGGCGGTGATCAAGCCGCGCAGTTCTCGTCCATCGGGTGTCGGTTTCAGCGTGCCGGTGGCCTTCCCGCCCCAGCGCTCGGCGCTGTCACAGGGCTGGGGAGAGGTCTCGCAGTCGTTGAACAGCCGCCACCGGTAGGTGAACCGGCCGACTTCGTCGACGGTGAGTGATCCGTGCCCCCATGACCAGGTGCCGGTGAAGACCTCCGGGCCCGTCGACTTCACCACGGCGGGAGCTGAGCCGTAGCGCCCCTGCCAGAGCTGGACGGCGGGCGGAGGCGACGCCGTACTCTCCTCGTCGCTGCCGGACTCCGTGTCGGTGGGCGGGGGTGCCTCGGCCAGGAGGATCAGCGTGCCGTCGAGTTCCGCGGCGCCGAGCAGGTCCTCCACGGCGTCGAAGTGATTCTTCTTCGTGGGCGCTTTGCTCCACTTCGCGCCGTCCTTCGACGTCCACAGTGCTCCGACCGGGCCGTCTGCCCGTGGGTCCAGGGATCTACCGGCAGCGAGGTATCCGCCGCGCACCGCAGCGAGAGCGTTCACCGACTGATCGTGTCTGGGAGCGACCCCCAGGTCAGGAAGCCGTCCCACGTCCAGGGGCCGACCAGGTGTCCACTCGGCGGAGTCCTTGCGATGCCAGAGAGTGCTGACATAGCGACCGGGGTGCTCGCTGCTGCTCTCCGGGTGTGTCACCAGCACACTGGCGCGCCCGTCGGATGTGCCCGTTCCCACGACTTGGCCCCTGAAGGCACGGGGTTCGTTCTGCCATCTCGCCCCGTCCTTCGAGGTGAGGAGAACTCGCTTTGATCGGAACGCGCTGTCCGTGCACCGTGCCGCGACCACGAATCCGTGGCGGTCGGCCAGCACGGTGGCCTGCGGCTGCGAGCTCATGCGTGAAGGGCACGTCACTTCATGCGGCTGCCCGAAGCGTCCCCCGGGCGGCGCGCTCCAGAGCCTGAGCGATGTGCCGCGGAAGGAACCGTCATCCGTGACGCTCTCGCCGAACGGTCCGCCGTCGTGCGTCACCACCACTGTCCCGCGGTCGCCGCGTGCCACTCCCAGCACGGTGTCCGAAGGCCCTCCGCCCGCTGGATACTGCGGTTTCCCCCAGTGCTTGGGTGTGGTGGATGTCCAGACCGCGGGAACGGTCGTTCCGTCGTTCGTCGCCCGGCCGGCCGCCGTCACCCCGCCGGCGACGGCAGCGATGTCTGCGATCTGGCCTCCGCTCTGCGAACTCGGGTACCAGCGCCGGCCGTCCTTCGACCCGTACAGGCTCAGACTTCCGTGCTCCGTCCGCCCGAGGACGAGGAACTCCTTCGCAGTCGCGGTCACCCGCACCGGGGCGAGATCGTGGAACGCTCCCGGCAAGCGGGTGCGTGGGACCTCACGCCAACGGATGGCGGAGGATGCCGGTCGGCTGTCGTCGTCCGACCGGTCTGTCGGGCCCTGGCAGGCACCGGCCGACAGTGCAAGGAAGAGTGCCGACGCCGCCACGACGCCCGGGTACCGGCGCCCAGTCCTGCTGCGCACCGCCCGCTGTGCCGGCACACGAGTCGTCATGAGGCCGACTCCCGGCACCGGGGTGACGCCGCAGGGAACAGTCGGAAGGGGTGGGCGGCGGTTGATGCGACGCAGAGTGATTCGGCAGCCGACGTCGCGGTGAAGCGGAACGGCTTTCCGTCCTTGTCCTTGAGGGTGAGGGAGTCATCTTTCCCGCCGTTGTTCCAGGAGATCACAATCTGGAATTCGACATCGTGGGCCTTCGAACGTGGGCGGATCGCGAACGTTTCGGCGTCGCCGAGCTTGACGGCGTACTTCCAGCGGTCTCGCGGCACCTGGCTGGACGAGGAGCGGCCGTCCGAGACGAGAGTCAGCGGCGCGTTCTCCTTGTCGAGGTCGACATCGAACACCCGGATCGGTGCATCGGAGCCGCAGGGGGTGATCACGTGGGTTCCCCGGACCGGGGCTCGTCGCTGCACGATCTCGGCCCGCGCGCCCGTGATGATCAGCTCCTCGTCGGTGGTTCCCTGCAGGACGACTTCGATGGTGCCGCCACTGGCGTGCACGCCTGTACGGGGAAAACCTTTGAGGGGCGCCATTCCCTCCGTCCCCACCTTCAGACCCGGTACCACAGCGGAGTCCCCGCATCCCCAGTTCGTCAGGCTCGCCTGCGCCTGCAGCTGCGTCTTCGCCGGTTTCCGCTCGGAGCCCTTGGACTCGGCGGTGAGGGAAGGGCCAAGCGCCAGGTATAGGGCTGCCGCCGCGATCACCACCAGGGCTGCAGTCGCGAAGACCGGGGCCTTGCCTCGTGCGGCGGAATGGAAGATGTTTCCGACCACTGTGAGGTCGCCGTGGATATCGGAATTGTCAACTACGTTGCGTGTGCTGGCGGGCGGATCCTGCGGCGAGCCGTTTTGCCGCGCCGGATCCTGCCGCTGCCCCTGTGGCATGAACCGTCCCCCTCGACTGGCCATTGATGGAATCTGAGCGCGCCCGTGGATCTCCACTTACGGTGCAACAGCACAACACAGCACAGCACAACGTGATGATCGTGACCGCATTCGTGCGGGAAGCCGCATATCACCGGGTGGCCGCAGGCGGTGGAGCGCCGGGCTCTTCGCCGTGCGGACGCGTAAAGGGCTGAGGTGTCTGAGGGGCGATCACCTCACGTGCCTGAGCCAGATCGCCGATGACGACGCTGTCTTCAAGAGTGTTCGAGGTCGGCTCGTCTCCCGCCGCAACGCTCGATCTGGCCGGTTCGGACGCCACGGTGCCAGCCATCACGGCATTACCGCCGATGGCGGAGCCGCGGACGACGTTGACGACACCCTGGCTCTGGGGGGAGGAGGCAGCGGGAGTCGTAGCGGGCGACGTGGGTCCGTTGCGCGCCCGCACTACTCCGTAGACGGCCAGGGCTAAGCCGATGAGGCCAGCGAAACCCCCTAGCACACTGCTCAGTTGGTCGGCCCGCTCCAAGCCGACCTGTACGAAGATCACCCCCAGTGCCAGCAGAACCGCTCCACCCAATGCGATCCCGATCGCCATCCGCGTACGCCTCGACACCTTGCCCCCTCTGCATTACATTCAGCGATTTTTGCATCCCCTCACCGGAAGAGCGCGGGGTTCGGCAATATTGCACGGGTGGCACACTGCAGTGCGGCGTTTTCACCCTGACGGGTGATCGTCACGACATCGCCACGGCATCGGTCGGACCGAACACAAGATTTTCGTGAATCTTCCTGTGACCTGGGCATGAGAAACTCGGCCTCTTGTCTCGCCTGCCGTCTGTGGGTGGCGATCAGAGTTTGACAGGAATGTTTGTTCTGATTGTCGCCCAGGGCCTGGTCGGGCGGCAGCGGTGGCTGGTCGAGACGCCTGTCCCGCCGCATGGCGGCCAGATGGGGTCCGGCCCGGTCCGCTACCGGTCGCGGGGGACGGCGAACGCGGTCACGACGGTGGTGGGGGAGCTTCTGCGGTACGGCGCTGTGCGCGGCTGGGTCGGTTGCAGGAGTGGTGGTCAGCTGTGGCGGTTCGGAAGGCGCAGCCGGACCTGCCAACCGCCGTCCTTGGACGGCCCTGACTCCAGGTTGCCGTCCAGTAGTTCGGCGCGTTCGCGGAGGCCGACGAGGCCGTGGTGCGCGCTGGGCAGTGAAAGGGCGGGGCGGGTCGGGGGGCTGTTGGTGATGGTGACACCGTATGCCGTCCCGTCGTGCCAGAGTTCGACGGTAGCGGCGGCGCCAGGGGCGTGCTTGCGTACGTTGGTCAACGCCTCCTGGACGGTGCGGTAGAGGGCGCGCTGGGCCGGCGCCGGTACGGCTTCCGCGGCCGGGAGTTCGCCGGTCAGCTCTACGTCCAGGCCGCTGTTGCCGACGAGGCGGCGGAGGTCCGCGAGGGTGGGCTGGGGGGCCAGATCCGTGGTGTCGCCGCCGGAGACACGGAGCAGGGTGACCATGGTGCGGAGCTCGTCGAGGGTGCCGACGCTGAGCGTGCGGATGGTCCGGGCCGCCTCGCGGGCCTCGTTGTCGGGGGCAGCGACCTGGAGGGCTCCCGCCTGTACGGCGATGAGGCTCACCTGGTGCGAGACGACGTCATGCATCTCCCTGGCCAGCTGGGCCCGTTCGCGGGCGAGGACGGCCTGCGCGTGCAGCTCCCGCTCGTGCTCCTTGACCGCCTCGGTCTCCGCCAGCTGTCGTCCCAAATCCCGCCGGGTCTGGACGAGCTGGCCCAGCAGCACGGGGGCGGTGGCCGTCGCGAGCATGTAGACGAAGGTGACCAGCGTCCAGGTGCGCTCCTCACCGGTGAAGTCCGTCAACGGCCAGGGAGCGGCGGTGACGAGGGCGAAGAGGGCCGCGTACAGGACGAGCAGGTACCGGTCGCGGGTGTGCGCGGCGAGGGTGTACAGCGCGGCGATCGGCGCGATGAGGACGTCCTGGACGAGGGAGCCGGGCAGACAGAGCAGGAAGGCGGGCAGGGGGAGACGGTGGCGCACGGGCAGCACCGCGCAGGACAGAGCGCCGAGGGCAAGGCCGTAGGGGGTGTCGTCCTCCAGGTTGAGGCAGAGGTCGAGGCCGGCGATGGTGACCAGGGCCAGGTCGGCGAGGGCGATCAGGGCCAGGTCGGCGAGCGCGGCGGGGATTCTGTTCATCGCTCTTCCAGCAGCCCTGCCCGCTGCGCGAGCAGCGCCGCCTGGACGCGCCCGTCGACCCGAAGCTTGGCCAGGATCGCGCTGACGTGGTCCTTGACCGTCCCGCCGCTCAGATGGAGCCGGCCCCCGATCTCGGTGTTCGAGAGCCCTTCGGCAACCAGCACGAGCACATCCCGCTCCCGCGCGGAGAGCCGCTCGACCCGCACGGTGGCCTGCTCGGCCTTCCCTGTGCCGGGATGGCGGCTGAGCAGGGAACGGGTTGCCTTCGGCGACATCACGACACCGCCCGCGGCGAGCATCCGTACCGCCTGCGCGAGCTGGGTGGGCTCGGTGTCCTTGAGCAGGAAGCCGGCGGCCCCGGCATCGAGGGCGCTCAGGACGTACTCGTCGGTGTCGAAGGTGGTCAGCATCGCGACGACGGGCCGCTTCGGGGCGGGCAGCGCACACAGTTCACCCAGGACCGTGAGGCCGTCCACGTCCGGCATCCGGATGTCGAGGAGGACGACGCCGGGCTCGTACTCCCGGACGGCCGCGAGGGCCTGGCCACCAGTGACCGTGGCGACCACCTCGATGTCGTGGGCGGCGTTGAGGATGAGCCGGAAGCCGGAACGCACGAGCGCCTCGTCGTCGACCACCACGGTCCGGATCATGAGCGGCTACCCCTGTATGTCGTCACACCCCCAACCCTATGACCCCCGCGGCACCAGTGGTCGCACGGGCGGAGGGCTCCCGCCGGCCGGGGGAGTCCTCCCCGCCGACCGGCGGGTACCGGGCACGAGCCGCAGAGCGGGAGGGTGAGGCCATGACCGACACGCGCCCCACTCGTAGCCCTCTCGTCCTCATCGCCGCTCTCGTGGCCGCCGCCTTGTCGGCTGCGGGCTGCGCCCCCTCCTCCTCGGCCGGGGAACCACGTCCCGCCGAGCGCCCCCTGGCAGTGATCTACGACGGCCCGCAGGGCTGCCCCGACTGCGCGCCGGCGGTGGCCAAGGTGCTGCGCAAGGCGCCGCGGCATTACCGGATCAGATTCGTGAAGGCTCCTGTGAAGGCCTCCGACCTCGCCGGGGCGAAGCTGTACGTGCAGCCGGGTGGCGGCGCTGACCTGGAGCGGACCTGGCGGGACCTGAAGGAATCCGCTGACGTCCTTCGCACCTGGGTGCGGGAAGGCGGCAGCTACCTGGGGCTGTGCTTCGGCGCCTACCTGGCGGGCCGTAATCCGGGGTTCGGCCTGCTGCCCGGCGATGCGGGCGGCTATACCGACTCCCGCGGCGCCGTGGTCGATGACGATCGCGACACCGTCCTGAAAGTCATGTGGCGGGGCAAGCCGCGCCACATGTACTTCCAGGACGGCCCGGTTTTCCACTTCGGCCGGGGCGCTGACGCCACCAGTGTCGAAGTTTTGGCGACCTACCCTGGCAACGGTCTGCCCGCCGCGGCCGTCGCCCGCTACGGAAAGGGCCGTGTCGGGGTGAGCGGACCGCACCCGGAGGCCGACGCCTCCTGGTACGAGGGCGCAGGGCTGAAGAACCCCGACGGCGTCCGCCCCGACCTGGCGTACGACCTGATCGAGGCGACCGCCGACTGACTCGGGCGGAGGAGGGGAGAGGCCACGTCTTCTCTTCGACGCCCGCGCAGTGGCCCGGGGCGCTGCCGTCGTGGATCTCGGTCGTGGATCTCGACGGGGCGACGCCTGGGCGTCTTTCGGCGAAGGCTCACCGGACGACCGCCGGCGGCGGAGCGTCAGGGCTCCGAACGGTTCTCCGCGGCCCGCATCGCGTTGATCGCCTCGTCCAGCGAGTCATGCACGGTCAGTACCGCGTCCAGGTCGAGCACCTCGAAGACCCTGTGGATCGAGCTGCTCTCGATGACCACCCGCATCGAGCCGCTGAGAGCCATGACCGCCACGCGGTGAGAGAGGAACACGTTGAGTCCGGCAGAGTCCAAGGCAGCCGTCTCCTCGAAGAGGACCACGTAGTGCAGATAGCCCTGCCTCCTCAAACGGTGCAGCAGTTCGGCGACGGATCCGACGCTCGCGTAGTCGAGCTCCCCACCGACCCTCACGACGGCGCTGTGTCCCGCGACCTGGGTGGACAGGGTGATCCTGTCGGCGAGTCCGGGGCCGGCTTCGAACTCGCTGTCGCCGCTGGACGACGCGGGTCCCACGACCGGTCGTCCGGTGGCTGTCCCGACCCGGCCGCCGAGGTGGTCCTCCACGTCAAGACGCATTTCGGCGGCCGACTGGCAGCGGTTGTTCGGTTCCTTGGCCAGGGCCTTGAGGACCATGGCGTCCAGCGCGGGCGAGATCCCGGGTCCGAAAGCGCTCGGCGGCTGTGGCTCCTCGCTCATGTGCCGGTACGCGACGGTGACCGGCGAGTCCCCGATGAAGGGCGGTCGGTTCGTCAGGAGTTCATAGAGCAGGCAGCCCGTCGCGTAGATATCGGAGCGGGTGTCGATCTGCTCACCCTTCGCCTGCTCGGGTGAGGGATACCGCACCGTTCCGATCATCACGGCGGTCTGTCTCGTCGTCCCACCCACGCTGCCGGTCGCGCGAGCGATTCCGAAGTCCATCACCTTGACCCGGTCGTTGCGCGTGAGCATGACGCTCGCCGGCTGGACGTCACGGTGGACGACGCCCTTGCGGTGTGCGTACTCCAGGGCCCGCAGGACTTCCACGACGATCTCCAGGGAGCGTTCGGGCACCGGCCGCGCCTCGAAGCGCAGCAGATCCCGCAGCGTGGATCCGTCGATGTACTCCATCACGATGTATGGGCCCGAGACGCCCTTGAGTGAGCCCGTACCGACGTCGTACACGGCGACGATCGCGGGATGGTTGAGCAGGGCGGCCGACCGTGCCTCCCGCCGGAACCGGGCCACGAGAGAGGCGTCGTTCGCGAGAGGGAAGCGGAGTGTCTTCACGGCGACGGTGCGGCCCAGCATGGTGTCGTGAGCTCGATGGACCTCGGTCGAGCTGCCTCGGCCGAGCATGTGGTCCAACCTGTACCGCTCACCCAGATACTGCGGCTCCATCGTGCTCGGCGGTGCTGGTTCGTCCGCCGACGAGACGGCGGCAGGCGGGTCCGGACCCGAGGCGTTGTGGCTCTGCGCTGCGCGGCCACCGGGAACCGAGCGTGCGATGACTACACGGTGCTCCAGTTCGGCCCACATCTGGCGCCGCTGCTTCACCCCGGCGCCCTGCATGTGCTTGTAGACGTAGTCGTACAGGTCGTTGACGGTCACCAGACCGTCCCGATCGAGGTCCGCCTCGCCGGACAGCAGCCCTTGGATCACCATGCCGGTGAATCGGGAGGGCGCGGGCGCCAGTTCGTTGAGGACATCTCCCTCCCAGGCGTACTCGGTACGACTCGTCGCCGTGAGGATCGCCCGGCCGCGCCCGGCCAGCTCATCTCCGAGATGAACCGTCTCGTCGCCCTTGGCGCCGGGCAGGAATGCGCCGCTGTAGCAGCAGTCGAGAAGCAGCACGATCGATCTGGCACGGCAGCCGCGCATCTGAGCGTGCAGAAAGGACGACGACACAGCAGTGGAAGCGAGCAGTTCCCGGTCGGTGTCACTCGCAGCGAAGAAGAGTTCTCCGCTGTCGTTCTTGATGCCGTGGCAGGAGATGTGCAGCAGCAGCACGGTGTTCAAGCTCCGGCCGCGGAAGAAGACTTCAATGGCTCGGTTCACCTCGTGGTGCCGGCCGTCGACGACCCTGTCGACCTCGAATCCGCCGATCTGCGGGTCCAGGAGCACCTCTCCCAAGCCGTCGACGTCACACAGGGGAGAGCGGAGTTGCTGGAGGCCTGGTTGATCATAACGGCCTGCAGCGATGAGCAGCGCGAAGCGATCTCCGGGCACGGCGGTTGCCTTCAGGTGCTCTCGTCTGCGGCGGAATCGGACAACGGCCGACGGTCGGTGCGAGCGGTGAGCGGTGGCGACTCGTGGCCGGCGACGAAGGCATCGATCAATCGACGTTGGTCCGCAGAGGAGACGACCTGCAGTTCAAGGCTGTCGTCACCGATGGTGAGGCTGACCGTGCGGACAGGCCGGTGCTCGATCCACTGCTCGACCAGGCGCACCACGGACCGCAGGACGAACGGGGCCATGGTGATGGTGAGAGCGCCAAGGGAAACCAGGTCGCCCGACTTGGCGCCTGCCGGAGGCGTGCCCCCGCGAAGCAGCTCCACACTGTCGACGTCCAACTCCAGGAGGCGTTCGCGCAACTGCCGGACGAGATCGTCCAGTTCGTCCCGGTCGCCGTCCTGGACACCCTCCACAAGGACGCCGACCCTGCATGCCGTGTCACCGCTCACCGTGCCCCCTGCCCCCGACTGCAGCGTATGGGCGACCAGCTTATTCACTTTGCGCGAGCCTGGCACCGACCAGCGAGGCGCGAGCCTGACACCGCCCAGCGAGTGCATGGCGCTGGCGTGGGCCCAGGGAGCCGCGCGAAGCCGCGCTGGGGGCGTAGTAGGCCCGGGCAGGTATCCCGGTTGGTGCAGCGGCCGTCTCGACCAAGATGACCGCGAGTCACGGAGAAGGCCGCCCGGAAACCAGACTCCGTGTGGCTGCCTACGTGATCCGGCACCGCGCCGTTCCCGGGCTGCTGGTGTTCGATCACGTGGCATGCCGCATGCCGGCACCCAGGTCCCAGCGGGAGGAGTCGAGCTTCTTCCACCTCCGGGTGCCTGGCGACACTCCCGATGGATGGGAGCACGACGTACACGCGGCGGCGGAGAGGACATGGGCCTCACGTTCGCCTGCCGGTTCCTCCCGCTTCCCCCGAACCGGCCCCTGGCTGACGATCAGGGCGCGTGGCTTGGCAGCGTTGCCCCGCAGTGGACCACCTGAGCCGGACCCGCAGCTGACGAGACTGCAACGAAGTAGCTAGGAGGCACCGTTCTTCTCGATGTTGGCAATCATGGTGCGCAGTACCTTGAGTGCGGCCACGTACTCCTCGTCGCTGATGCCCTGGTGGACCTCCGTGCGCAGCTCCGTAGCCAACCCGCGCAGCCGGATTCTGGCAGCTTCGCCTGCATCAGTGAGGTGCAGGTTCTGTCCGGCGTCGATACTCAGCCAACCGCGGTGCAGCAACTGGTCGATGACCCGAGGGATCTCGTGCTGGCCGCCCGCGAGAGGCGTCAGCTGGGTGACCACCTCTTCACGACTGGGCGCCGTGGGGCCGCCGGTCGCTCGGTTGAGTACCCAGTACTGCGGCTGGGTGACATCGATCTTGGCCATGGCGTCACGCAGACGCCGTGTCACCGTCTCGTGGACGAGGCCGGCCCAGTAGCCGATGGGCTGGCTGGCCAACATGTCGTCCGTGGCACCTGGATCAGCCGGGGCCTGGTCGGTGATGCTGTCGTTCAACGGTTTCATGATCGCGACGTTATACCCCCGTTGTCTCCGTGAGTACGGCCTCGGGGAACATCGGTGCAGCGGTTGGGTCGGCACACCGGCTTCGCTGAGGAGCCGACCCGCCCGGAGCCGCCGGCAGGTGGCAGGTGGCAGGTGGCAGGTAGGTAGCAGGTGTCGGAGTCGCGGAAGGTCGCGGAGAAGCGGCTGCACGCCACTGTCACGGGCGCCGCCCGCCGCGCTGGAATCAAACGCCGCTGTGGGAGCGGGCGGCGGAACCGAAGCGCACGGCGATGCGCACCGCGGTGATGCGACACCTGGAGGCGAAGGCGATCGATGAGGCCCCGTGCTCGCGAACCGGTACGCCACGGTGCACCCGTTCCCTCGCGTTGCTGGGCGAGTCGAAGACACCGGACGCGGCGAGCGCGGGCAAGCGGGTCCTGGCCGGGGTGTGCGGCCTTCCAGCGCTGACCCGGCGGCAGGTGGGGACCCCGGATACGCAGGAGCTGGACGAGGACGAGGCCGAGGACGAGGCCGAGGATGACGAGGGGGCCCGGACCGATTTCCGACTGCTCCCGCACGATCGAGACCGGCCCCGCCCTTTCGGCCGGGGCCGGTCTCGGTGCGTCAACCGGCGACAGTGGCCAGGTTGCCGGGCACGTAGGACCCGCCCTGGTTGTTGAGGATCACGCCGAGCCGGTTGGTCGCGTTGATCATGGCGACGAGGGAGACGAGAGCGATAGCCTGCTCCTCGTCGTAGTGCTTGCGCACCCGGGCCCAGGTCTCGTCAGTGACCCCTGCGTATCCGTCGATGATGCGGGTGCCTTCCTCGGTGAGGGCCAGCGCGGCTCGCTCGGCGTCGGTGAACACGGCGGAATGCCGCCAGGCGACGACGAGGCTGAGCCGGGCCGCGTCCTCGCCGGCCGCGGCGGCGTCCTTGCTGTGGATGTCGACGCAGAAGCCGCAGCCGTTGATCTGGCTGGCTCGCAGCTGCACCAACTCCTGGGTGGATTTGGGCAGCGGCGACTCCTGGATGACCTGGCTGACGGCGTAGATCCGCTTGCCGACCTTCGTGCCGAGCGCGGTGTCGAACAGGTTCATACGGGTTTCCATCGGGGCTTCCTCACTCATGGAATCGTGTGGCTGATGCCCATGAGGCGCCGGTCGCCGCGTTCCTGTGACACGGGGCAGATGTGACATGAGTCACGGGGCGCGGCTGTCACAGAACCGAGGGCACCGGTGTCCCGTGTACGACATGCACCACACGGAGCGAGACAGAAGTCGGGATGGCGATGGTGGACAGGGACGTCGGTGTTGACGCGGGGGCGACCACGGGCGCGGCCACGGCAACGGATAGCTTCATTTCCCACCGTAATCTGCTGTTCACCGTGGCCTACGAGATGCTGGGCTCGGCGGCCGACGCCGAGGACGTCCTCCAGGAGACATGGCTGCGCTGGTCGGGCGTCGAGCATGCCACGGTCCGCGACCCGCGCGCCTTCCTGGTCCGCATCACCACCCGCCAGTCCCTGACCCGCCTTCGCACACTCCGCCGCCGCAAGGAGTCCTATGTCGGCCCGTGGCTGCCCGAGCCGCTGCTCACCGCGCCCGACGTGGCCGAGGACGTCGAGCTCGCGGACAGCGTCTCCATGGCGATGCTCCTCGTACTGGAGACCCTCGCGCCGACCGAGCGTGCCGTGTTCGTGCTGCGGGACGTCTTCGAGCTGGATTACGACGAGATCGCGCAGGCCGTAGGCAAGACCCCGCCCGCCGTCCGTCAGATCGCGCACCGCGCCCGCGCCCACGTCGCCGCGCGCCGCCCTCGCGAGACGGTCTCCCCGTCCCAGACCCGCGACGCGCTCGCCGCCTTCCAACAAGCGGTCGAAACGGGAGACTTGACGAGACTCCTCGACATGATCGCCCCGGACGTCGTCCTCCTGACGGATGGCGGCGGAGTCGTCCGTGCCGCCGTGGAACCGGTGGTGGGCGTGGCCGACGTGACTGAGGTCCTGGCCAGGCTCAGCGGCGCCCTGCTGCAACCGACCCTGGTCAACGGCCACCCGGCCCTGATCATCCGTCGTGACGGCCGGATCGACACGATCGTGGCCCTCCGCCTGGACGCCGGCCTCATCACCGGCCTCTACGCCGTCCGCAATCCCGAGAAGCTGTCACGCATGGACCGCGAGACGGCGATGGGCCGCTGACGCCGGGACCGCCGCCTGGGCCAACGCCGCGAATGACCTGGCCGCCCGGAACTCGTGACGGTCACAACCGCTGATGGGGATACGCGGCTTGATCGCTGTGCAGACCATCCGTCCCCACAGGTGCTGGCTGCGCTGGGGACGGCGCTGTGCCTTACCGCTGCGGAGCGCGAACACCTGGCGCGGCTGGCCGGGCAGGCCCCGCCCGGCACGGACGCCGATCGGGCGCCGGTGCCCGCCGACGCCCACCGGCTGCTGGACCGGATCGGACCGATACCCGCCTACCTGACCGACGAGCGCCAGGACATCGTGGCCTGGAACGGAACGGCAGCCGCGTTGATCACCGACTTCGGGCTGCTGCCCGCCGAGGAGCGCAACACCGTACGGCTGTCCATCTGGCTGAATGGCACCCTCTGCACGGCACCAGCAGGCGCGGAGGGCGAGTTCGCCCGGCAGTCCGCCGCCCAGCTACGCACGGCCACCGCTCGCTACCCGGCCAACCGCGTACCCGGCCAACCGCGTACTCGGCGAGCGCATCAACGAGTTCGCCGCGCACAGCCCGGACTTCGCCGCAGGCTGGCGCAGCCACGACGTACGCCCCATACCGACGCTGTGCAAACACACGCGCCACCCCCGAGTGGGCGACCTCGACCTGGATTGCCAGACCCTGCTGCTGCCCGGCACAGACCTGCGGCTGGTGATGTACACGGCGGAGCCGGGCAGCCCAAGTGCCGCCACCCTCACCCGTCTCGGTACTCGCAGGATCTGACTCCAGCTCACCGGCGGTGGCAGAGGCGTCCAGCGGGAAACGGCGCGAGCCGTGCTGGGACTGCGGCATGCGGGATGCGTTCCGACCTCCTCGGACAAACGACGAGCCAAGCGTCCTCGCAACGTCCACTGACAACGGGTCTGATCCGCATCCCCCAGGGCGAACGCCTGGGTCATTGCGTGACGTTCGCCCTGGGGACTCGCGCGACCGTCGACAGACAAGGCCGCGGACGGTTCCTTCGCCACTCCCAATCTGCCACCGGGTCAGCTACTTCCGCGCCCCGTCTGGTCAGGCTTGGGTGACTTGCTGCGAAGGGCGTGCGTGTGGCCGTACCCAGTCGACACGGACACGGACACGGGTTTGGGGGAGGGGGGCAGAGCGGGTGTGGTGGGGGAGCGGTAGAGGTAGCCCATCCCGCGGACCGAGACGATGGAACCGCCGCCCACCGGTGTCGCGTCGAGCTTGCCACGCAAGCGGGAGACGGTGAACTTGACCCGGTCACGCGCACCGGGATTCGCGGCACCCCAGCCGGCCTCAAGCAGGGTCCCGAAGTGCTGTACCGCTCCGGCATGGCGTGCCAGGCGGTTGAGCACGCGGAACTCGGTTCCGGAGAGCGGCAGCGGGCCTCCCGCGGTCCACGCCTGTTGCTGCAGGGAGTCCAGCCGCAGCAGCCCGTCGTCGTACACATTCCCTTCCCGGCGCTCGGCTGCCCGGTAGCGGTACAGCACACGTCTGATCCGAGCGTTGATCTCCCTGGGCGGGCACGGCTTGACGATGTAGTCGTCCGCGCCGGTCTCCAGGCCCACGATTACATCGATGGGGTCGCTGCGTGCTGTGAGGTAGATGACGGGAACGTCGCTGACGGTACGCAGTCTGCGCAGCACCTCCATGCCGTCGATGTCGGGAAGCATGACATCGAGCAGGACCAGGTCGGGGCGCTGCAGATAGGCGCTGCGCAGCCCGGCGCGTCCTGTGGCCTCGGCCAGGACTTCGTAGCCCTGGCGCGTAAGCGCGATCCGCAGTGCTTCCCGGACCGCGTCGTCGTCCTCGACCAGCAGCAGCCGGGCCGACTGCGCCGGCTCTTCGCTCTTCCTGCCCGTCGTTCCTGGGACCGGCGCAGGGGGCTCCGCCGGGTCCGCGAGCCCGACTGTCACGAGTTCGGAGGCGGGTATGCGCTGATCCAGCAGGTACTGGGCCGTCACGGTGTAGCAGGCGGAGCAGAACGGGAACGGCGCCCCGCTGACGAACAGCGTGTACTCGGCGGGCTTCGGACATCGCCGGCCGGCCAGTTCCGCAGTGCAGAGCCCGCCGCGCCGGGAGAGAAGAGCGGCATCGCGCGCACGGGCACGCCGCCCTGCCGAACGGCAGGTGCTCGAACAGTACTGGCGCGGGCGTCCTGCTTTGCGCGCAGGAGGCAGAGCCCGGCCACAGGCACGACACGAACCTGCGCCCTCGGTCACGGGCCGCCTCCTTCCCTCTCGGCACGAAATGCATTTCGTGCCGCTGGTCTCACATCCGGACCGACACTTCTTGGCTCCTACCGCCAAATGCGGTTACCTGGAAGGGCCGTAACGAAGAAGGGGCCCGGCCGCCGCGCTGGCGGCCGGACCCAGGTGTCATGGTCGCTCAGGCTTGCCGGCGTTGACGACCACGTCACCCACCGCGGTGAGGGCCCTCGCCGTAGAGGCGAGGGCCTGCGTGTCGGTCAGGAACGCGACTGCCTCGACTGCACACAGCACAGTACGCACCCCTTCCCACCACCTACGCTGTGAAGCGCCCACCAACGGCCACCACCTCCGCGACAACGCGGGCCGGCCCGACCCGGAACCACCTTCCGGCCCAGCGGCCTCCTCGCTGTCCCCACACCGACCGTCGCGCATCGAGGTCCTCCTTCCGACGGTGCTCGCGACCTTCGCGGGCCGTCGCGACACGCACGCGCGGTCGGGCCGCCCAAGGCGGGTCCCGGTGCATCGTGATCGGTGTAACGGGCTGGTGCTCGCTTACGGTCTCGCGATGAACGGCGGGTCGGCAAGCACACGCAATCAAGGTAGTAACCAGAGGCAAGGAGACGCCCGGCGCCGCTGCATCCAGTGCTGGTGCTGGTGCTGGTGCTGGTGCTGTCAGTATCTGCCACCGTCCGCGCTCCCAGTCCCTGGTAGCCGGCATCGGTGAGGATCTCTACCGCAGGCCCATCAGCCAGGAGCCTGACCTGCCCTGACCGGCGGGCGTGGGTGATGTTCAGCGCAGCTTGCCGGCCGTGCTGGGCAGCACGTCATGGGTGACCCCGTGACGAAGATGGACGAGTGTGGCCAGGAGCCGGTCGACGAACACAAGGCGTCTCGCTCAGCTTCTGCACCGCCGCCGCTGCATCACCTACAACGCGGTCTTCGGCCGCGCCGTCATGGAGCACGGCTGAACCGGTACTTCCGCAGTACAGCGAGGGCCCGGTCCTGGCTGGAGCAGTGCACATGGGTAGACGCGATGCAACCGTACGCCGCGTGGAAGGACCTATGGTCAGTCGGCCGGTGCCGGTGCCGGTGCCGGTGCCGGTGACGGTGCCGGTGACGATGGCGGCGGCCACGGTGTTCTGCCCAGGTCGTGCGGGGCGGACCGCTCACCGTATGAGCCGAGCTGAGGCGGGGCCGCTGTCCCGGCGCCGGTCCGGGACGGTCATGGCGTATGGCTCATGTGCCTGGGTCAGCGGGAAGCCGATGCTCTTGTTGTCCGCATCAGACGGGCGGCGGATGGACGGCACACCTCGTCCACCGTGCACAACGAAAAGAAAGAGGTACTCCCATGCAGTCCGAGAAGCTCGGGTACGACATGCCGCTGATCGTGGAGGTCGGCGGTTTCCGTGAGCTGACCCGTTCCGTTCGCCCTGGCCACTGGATCGACTTCTTCGGTGGCTGGTGGCTGTGATCGAGACCGCGCTCTGATGCGACGGTCCGGCACGTAGCAGAACACCGGGCGATCGGCGCGAGGCTTCGCGTCGATCGCCCCTCTGGGACAAGGAACCCCATGGAATTCATCGTTCTCCCGGATCACCCCGCTGCCGCTGCCGTGTTCGCTCTGTTGCCGCACAGGGACGGGAACAAGGTGGTCAGGCACCCCTCGGGCCGGCCCTGGGTCATCGGGAGCTGGCACGACGAGGAACTCACCGCAGCCTCCGCCGGCTCCAATGCGGTGGTCCTGCTCGGTCGTACCCGCATCGACGAAACCGAACTCGCCCGCAAGCTCGCGGCGATGCGCTCAGTGACCGACATCGACTCGTTGAGCCGCTCGTTGCACGGATGCTTCCACCTGCTCGCCTCCATCGGGGGACAGGTCAGGGCTCAAGGCAGCCTGACCACGGTGTGCCAGGTCTTCTACGGGTCCGTGGCCGGGGTGGCGGTGGCCGCCGACCGGCCGCAGAGTGTGGCCGCGCTGAGCGGAGCCGCCACCGATGAGGAACTCGTGGCACTTCGCCTCCTCTCTCCCACCGCACCGCACCCTTTGTCCCAGGCATGCCTGTGGCGAGGGGTCACCTCCTTGCCACAGGGCCACTACCTGCTGATGTCCGCCAACAGCGCTGCCCGCGCTGTGCGTTGGTGGACGCCACCCGAACCGAGCGTTCCGCTGGCCCAAGGCGCCGACAATCTGCGCCGGGCGCTCGAAGCGGCAGTCGAGACGCGGACCGCCCACTCCGCCACGGTGAGCACCGATCTCTCCGGCGGCATGGACTCCACCAGCCTGTGCTTTCTCGCCGCTCCACGAGCTGCCCGGCTGGTCACCTACCACCACGTGCCCTTGGACCCTTCCAACGACGACGGCATCTGGGCCGCTCGCTGCGCGGTCGACTTGCCTGACGCACGGCATGTCACAGAGCATTCCGGCATGGCACCGGCCTGGTATGCCGGGTGTCTGTCCACCGACGAGGACGTGGAGGGGCCTTTCCCTCTCATCCGGACCCGGGCGAAACTGGACCATCTGGCGCAAACGATGGCCGCGCTGGGTTCGACGGCGCACCTCCAGGGCATCGGAGGGGACGAGCTGTTCCATGCCCGTGCCACATGTGCGCACGCGCTGGCTCGCGCACACCCGCTCCGATCGGTACGGCAGGTGCGAGTCGTCAGGAGTGTGAGCCGCTGGACGACGCCCGCCACCATCGGCTACCTCCTGTCCGGCGGCACCTACGCCCGCTGGCTCCGGTCCTCCGCCGCCCACCTGGGCCCGGAGCCGAGGAAGCAGGCGACGGGGCCCGCGTGGGAAAGCCCGCCCGCCATGCCGGTGTGGGCGACGCCCCGAGCGGTCAGCGCCGTACGCAGCCTCATCCGCGCGGCGGCGGACGGGGAGCCGGACCCGCTCGCCCCGCTGCCGGTGCACCACGACATGCTGAGCGTCGCTCAGCTCTGCGGCGAGATGACACGCCGGGCCTCCCGCTTCACCGCACGTCACGGGATTTCCTACGAAGCCCCCTACCTCGACGACCGTGTCATCGAGGCCGCGATGTCCGTCCGGCTGCAGGACCGGATCGCGGCCGGACGCTACAAACCGGTGCTCGCGACCGCCATGCGAGACGTTCTTCCGGCGTACGCGCGAGGCCGCGCAACCAAGGGCGACTACAGCGGTGAGCTGTACGGCGGCTTGCGTCAGCACCGGGCCGACCTCCTCGAACTGTGCGAGGAGTCCGTGCTCGTAGGAATGGGTCTGGTCGACCGCGTGGCACTGAGGCGACTGCTCCTCGGCCTGCACCCTGACACCAGCCCTTTCATGGCCTTCGATTCGACGCTGGCCTGCGAACTCTGGCTGCGATCCCTGCACCGGGACAACCGGAGTGGCACAACGGCGCCCCACCCACCGCACCGCGAGGAGATCTGATGCGCTTCGCCCTTCCCCCTCATGTCACCAACACGGAGACCGAGCACGGCGCGGTGCTCCTCAACGAGAAGACCGGCCGGTACTGGCAGGCCAACGACGCCGGTGCGCGGGTGCTGCGGTGCCTGCTCGACGGCGGCACGGCCGAAACCGCCGCGGCCGCCCTGCGCCCCGGCGACCCCAAGGCATACGAGCGGGCACTGCGCGACGTACAGGCCATGATCGACGGCCTGCGCGATGCCGGCCTGGTGATCTCATGAGTGGCCTGGTCACCACCGAAGTGTCCGAGCGCCCGCCCTTCGGTCTCCTCATCACCGCACGGTGCGCAGTCGTCGTGGCGTTTGCTCTCGCCCGTCTCTCGCCCGGCGGCCTGCGGAGGGTCTTGCGCTTCGTCAGCGCCCGGGCCCGTCCCGCAGGACATGAGCAGGCGCTGCGTGCCCGCAAGGCGGTGGTTGCCGCCAGTGTGCGCTGCGCCGGCCCGTGGTGCTTGCCTCGCTCCATCGCCACAGCCCTGCTGTGCCGTGTCGGCGGGACATGGCCGGACTGGCACACCGGGGTGTGCGCGGAGCCCTTCCGCGCACACGCGTGGGTGGTCGCGGACGGCGAACCGGTCGGAGAGAGCAAGGCTTCTCTCGCTCCCTTTCACTCCGTCATCATCGTGCGGGCCGGCCACTGAGCGGGTTCCGGCCCACGCGCCGCCCTTGTGGGCCAACACGTGAAACACAACGGCCGATCAGTCGTTCATCCTCATGCGGAACGCAAACGCGTACCGAAGGTGAAGGTGGAGGAACGAGCGTGATGATGGGGAATTCCATGAGGTCGATCGCTGCTGTGCTGGGCGTCGTCCTCGCCATGACAGCGTTCTCGGCAGCCCCTGCCCAGGCTGCGGCCGAGGAGAGGCTGATCGCTCACTACCACTCCAAGTCGGGGTGTCTTGACGCGGGGGCGCAGGGCAAGCGCCAGGGCAAGTGGGCCAATTACAGGTGCCTGCCCTCCTGGGACGGGCCAGGACCGTGGGGCCTGTGGGTGTCTTGAGGCCGGGACCGGGACTGGGACCGAAGCCGGGACTGGGGCCGGTCGCCGTCGTCGGTCACCCTCGCACCAAGCCCGTGGCACGCGTGGCCGGAACGGCGCTGGGGCTGCTCGCGGCAGTGCTGGTGGTGAAGCTGACGGTGCTGTCCGTGTCCGGAGAGCAGTGGCGTGCTGTCCACTACTCACCGCCGCAGACCCTCGCTGAGGTCATACGGCTGGCGGTGGGACTTCCGGTGTGGGTGATCGGGGTGCTGCTCCTCGCAGATCGTTCCGGTCAAGGCATGGGGGCGCTGCTGCTCGCCGCAGGCGCCGTGCTGGTCGTGCCGCGTACGGTGTCCGACCTGCTCGCCTTCATCGGCGACTGGTCGGCGCCGGTGGATGCGGCGATTCTCGCGCTGGCGGCTGTCGCTCTCGCCGGCCACCCCTTGAGCGTCCTCGTCTTTCCCGTGTGTTTCCTGCGCGAACCCGCCGTGCGACGGTGTCGCTGGTACGTGATCGCGCCGGCCACCGCCGTCCATGCCGGCCATGGGGCCCTGTGGTTCCTCGGGGTGCCGGGGGCGCCGCCCTTCTTCAGCCCGTGGTCGGGGACCGCGACGGCGCAGTGGGCCATGCGGCACATCGGCCCGGTGAGCCATCTGGTGGACTGGGTGAGTGGCGCGGCGGCGCTCGCCGTGACGGCCGCCGTGGCCCACTGCTCGCTGTCCGGGAACGACGCGGCGGAGCGCCGTCGCTGGCTGCTGCTTGCCGTCGCCTACGCCGTCTGCGTGTCCTTGCTGCTCGGCCAGTGGTGGCCAGAACGCTGGACCATGGCCGCCCGTGCCGGAGGAGGCACGGTCTGGGTCGCCGTCATCTGCCTCACCGTCGCCAGAAGCGATCTCTGGCGACTGCAACGTACGACTGTCCACCGATTGTCCGTGGCGTTCGTCCTCACCGTCTTCGGCACCGCGGCGGTCAGCGCGGCCTTGGTCGCCTGGGCGGCTCTTCCGGCCGTGCGCGGTACGGCGTCCCTGACCGTCGCGGGTTGTGCGCTACTGGCCGGCTGGGTCACCCGGCCCGTGGTGGTGCAGTCGTCTCTCCGGGTCGAGCGCTTCTTCTACGGTTCGAGAGCCCGGCCCCACCACGCCATGAGGAAACTGGTGACGCGACTGCAGGAGGCCCCCGACCCCTGGGATGTACCGGAGCAGATCTGCCGCAGTGCGGTGGAGGACCTGGGTGTGTCAGGGGCAGCGGTCGAGGTCGACACCCGGTCAGGTGTACGTCGGCTCGGCGCGGTAGGAGTGCCGGTCATCGACCCTAAACAAGTGTTCGCCCTCCGCCACCACGGCCAAGTAGTGGGGCGCCTGGAAGTCGCGCGCGACGGCACGAGCACGCCGGTGGAGAGGGACAGCGACCTGCTGTCCCTGCTTGCCGACCAGGCGGGGCCCGCCCTGGCGGCGCTGCGGCTGGTCGAGGAGACCCAGGCCGCCCGAGAAAGCCTCGTACTGGCCCGTGAAGAGGAACGCCGTCGGCTGCGCCGCGAGATCCATGACGGCCTGGGCCCCCAACTGGCGGCCGTGCAATTGAGGCTGGGCACTGCTCAGGCGTGCGTCGATACGCAGTCGTCGGCGCCGCAGCATCTGCGGGCAGCCGCCGAGGGACTCAGCGAGGCACTGACCGAAGTACGCCGCATCACCGCCGGCCTGACACCGGCCGTCCTGGTGGAGCGTGGCCTCCTCGAAGCGATCCGGATTCTGGCGCACCGGTTGAGTACCGAGGCGGTTCAGGTGGTCGTGTCCGACTCCGCGACGACCGTGCCCGCTCTGGCCCCCGCGGTGGAGACGGCCGCCTACCGCATCGCCGCCGAGGCGATGACCAACGCCGTACGTCATTCCGGAGCCCGCCGCGTACTCGTCGGTCTGGTCGTCACACCCGCGTCGCTGACCGTCAGGGTCAGTGACGACGGCAACGGCCTGCCTGGCGGGGGCGTACCGGGTACGGGCCTCGCCTCGTTCACAGAACGGGCCGAGGAGATCGGCGGTACAACTGGCGTGCGCACGGGCCCTCATGGCACCACCGTGCACGCCACCTTGCCGCTCACCCGGCAGGGCCGAGGACTTGAGGAGGGTCATGAGCGACCAGAACGAACCGGCCGGCCAGGACCATGCGACACCGACACCGACACCGACTCGACGAGTACTGCTGGTGGATGACCACCCCCTGTTCCGGGAAGGTCTCGCAGCCGCGATCGACCTGGACGACCACTTCATGGTGGTCGCGGAGGCGGCCAGCGGCGAAGCAGCACTGGCCGAAGCCGCACGCACCGATCCCGACCTGGTGGTCATGGATCTCGGCCTTCCTGGTCTCTCCGGCATCGAGGCCACCCGTCGGTTGCTCATGGCCCACCCGCACATGCGCATCATGGTGATGACGATGTCCGAGGACGACGACAACCTCCTGGCGGCGATGCGTGCTGGTGCTCGTGGCTACCTGCTGAAGGGAGCGCCGCGTGAGGACGTCCTGCAAGCCCTGCACACGGTCGCGCGGGGCGGCGCGGTCTTCGGCCCGCAGATGACGGAACGGTTGAGCGCACTTTTCGCTGCTTTCGGCAGTGCACCGGCGAAGGAGGCGTTCCCGACGCTCACGGCCCGAGAACGCGAGATCCTCGATCTGCTCGCGGCCGGCCTCCCCTACCGACAGATCGCGCAGCGGCTCTGCCTCGTGGAGAAGACAGTGCGCAATCACGTCGGTGCCATCTTCTCCAAGCTCCAGGTCCACGACCGTGCCGCGGCGATCGTCCGGGCCCGCAACGCGGGCCTTGGACCGCAGCCGTAGTGAACCCCCGGTGGCGGCGCTCGATACCTCCCGGCCGACCACCCGCCCGTCGACGGTGGTGCCGGCCGCGGAGAAACTCGTCGCCCGGACGGACAGTCGCATCAGCCTGGCCCGCCTTGCAGGGGCGCGGCAGCAAGCCACCCTTCACCCGTGAAGACGGCTGGGGGGGGCAGCAACCAGCATCTCAAGCTAGATCACAGCCATGAACGAGCACCCCGAGGGCCACGGACAGCTCCTACGCGACAGATGACTTATTGAGGCTCCGAACGGAAGAAGTGAGTCCCAACCGCTGCCCGATCACCGTCGACGGCACGGCAAACAGGTCGCCAGAGATCCCGGCGGCTCCAAGGGCAAGCACGCCTGCAAGTACACCCCGCGCCTCACGCCGGCCCGCAGCGGCTGCGCAGCAGCTCCACACCGTCGCCGTCGAGGTCGTCGCAGTACGTCGCGCGTCCGGTCATGGCCATCACCAACGCCAAGGTGGGGCCGGACACACGAGGTCCGGAACCGGTCGTGAACGGGCCGTCGTCCGCGACGAGTTCCAGTCCACTGATACGTCCCTTGGCAACAACTACGAGATCCGAGCCCTGGTAATACTCGGCCACCAGCGTGACGACCTCGATCGGATAGTCACGACGGACGCCCAGCGGGCGCCGGATGTCTTCTCCGTGCACGATCGTCTCGCCCAGCATGGCAATGGCAGGCAGGGGAGGTTTGGTCATGCTCGGGACGATATGCCGGAACCGCTCGAGGGTCTCAGCCGGAGTCGTGCCCAGCTGCTCGGCCAGCCGCATGGCCACCTGCTTGTCGAAGTCGAACCGGCAGCGGATCACTCCGGCCAGCCAGCGCACGGTGTTCAGGCTCGCGCCCGCGGTGAGATGCGCCAGCACCTCACGCACCGTCAAACCAGAGCACAACGAAGGCGTCACCCACTGCTCGGCCGTCAGATCCCCGACGTCGGCCGCCAGCGCCGCTCGCTCGGTGCGGATCAAGGGCCAGACCCCGGTTCCACGGCTGCGGGCAGCTATCAGCTTCGGATCAGTCATACGGGCAGGTCTCCTGTCACGGATCGTGGACTCCATCTCCCGGGCCGGAACAGGTGGGCGTCCGGCACGGGTGTTCAGTGTTCATGGGGAAGACTCCTGCTCCGAAGCAAAGTCATCGCCCGTGCGTGACCTTTCCTCCGGCGCCCGCAACCGGATCGCACAGGCCCCGCTCCTGCGGTCGGCGTGACAAGTCCTTGCAGCGAATTCTCGGCGCCGTCTGTTCTCATCGATACGTTCGAGACGTCTAACCGCAGCCCTTTGGCCCTTCCAGCCCCGGTCGGGTGGTGAGGCACTGCGGGTGTGCCGTTGGTGAATCTACCCTTCTCTGTCCGAGACCGGCTGGACCAGGAGGAGCGGGAGGCCGCACTGTCCCACGAAGTAGCGTGCAGCGCGGTGGCAGCGCCCACGACTTGGCCGGGCAGGTGCGAGTGCGTCTGCCCGGCTCGGCTGCTTGCAGGCGGTGGAGTGCAAGCGGTGGCTGCTGGACCGGTATGAGGGCCTGATCTGGTACTCCGGCCATGAGGCAGCAGACTGGCCCTGGCCGGCGCTGACTGCCTCGGTCGACCTGATGGCTTTGGCGCTGCCCTACGACCGCCGACGGTGGATCGCAGTGAGGATCTCCATCCGGCGATGCGTCGGCTGACTGGCGGCAGGAGGCGAGATACTCCGCCGGGACGCGGGTGAGTTGCCGAGTGACGGCCATGACGGCAGTATCCCGAGGACGTCCACCGGTTTTCCTACTTAGTCTTGTCGGTGGGGGCATGGACCGCTTATTCGGGCGGCAGCTGGGTCCGTTCATGATGACCTGGTGGCTGGTGTTGATGAGCCGGTCCAGGAGGGACTCGGACTCGGCGACAACGGGAGCGGTGAAGAGGGGATACCAGTCGCTGGGCGCCCTGTTGCTGGTGATGATCAGCGATCGTCCCTGCCACTCGGAGACGAGTCCATAGAGGTGCCCGTTGCTTCCGAACCATGCGGGCGGCAGCAGGCCGACCTCGTCGTCATGCCGTAGCGTCCGCGATGTCACCTTGGACATGCGCGCCACCTCCGCGATCGACCAGGCCATTGCCGGTGCCTCCCTCGCCGGGCCGGTCTTTCGCCCAGCGAAAACCGTCTGATCCGTTGGGTGAAGCCACGGAACTTTCGTACAAGACAGGGCTACCGAAGTCGGCAACGGTAGGGGCATGCGCAGAAACGAAGTGGGGGCCACCTCCATGGATCGCGATGCCGAGAACGGCTGGGAGGTCGCCCGCCCCCTCGGCGGCACAGCGCTCGGCGGCGTTCGGATGACCGGATTCCGTGACCGCGTCGCCGCCGGGCTGGATATGCAGGTCCTGCCCCAGCCCACCGTGATCGTCGTCATCGGGCTCGGGGGCAACCTGGTCACGGTGGAGAGCGCCACAGGGCACCAGCCCATGCGGAGCCTCGTTGCCTCGTTGTCGCCCGGTCCGGCCCGCGTCCGTGGCGAGCGCGTCGAGTGTGTCGAAGTGTCCCTGTCACCCCGGGCCGCGTATGCACTGCTGGGCGTCTCCCCGCGTGAACTGGACGGGTCTGTCACCGCCCTTGAAGACCTGTGGGGGAGGCACGAGCGACGCCTCCGCGAGCAATTGACCGACGCCACGACATGGCAGGAACGCCTAGCGCTGACGGACGAGTTCCTTGCAAAGCGGGCTGCGGGGGCGCCGTCGATGTCGCCTGAGGTCGCCGCCGCCTGGAACACCATCGTGGCCCGTCGAGGCCGGATACGGGTCGGTGACCTCGCCGCGTCCTGCGGATGGAGCCGCAAGCGACTGTGCTCCAGGTTCAGTGCCCAGATCGGCCTCACCCCCAAGCGTGCCGCCATGCTGGTCCGTTTCGACCACGCTGCCCGAGCACTCTGCGCGGGCGAGAGCGCCAGCAACGTCGCCCTGGCCTGCGGTTACGCCGACCAGCCCCATCTCCATCGCGACGTGCTGGCCTTCGCCGGGTGCACGCCTATCGCTCTGGCCAACAGCACGACGTCCGCCGACTGACCCGTGCCCACACCGAGGAGACCGGCCACACGCCCGAGTGCCCAGGCCGGTTCATGCACGTACCACCATACGAAGATAGGAAAGCACCTGTGGCGAACACCGATGTCCAAGCAGCAGGCGTGGCCGACCGCGACCTGATCGTCCGGCTCGCGTTCGGGAACATGGCCGCGCAAACCCTGCGCGCCGCGGTCCGGTTGAAGGTGGTGGAGCTGTTGGGCGATACGCCACGCCGGGCCGCCGATGTGGCTGTCGACGCCGGAGCTGAATCCCAGTCCATGACGCGGCTGCTGCGCGCCCTGACCGGGCTCGGCCTGCTGCGGGAGCACGCCCCCGGTACCTTCTCGGTGACCCCCGCGGGCGCACTCCTCGACCCCGGGAGCCCCGACTCGCTCACCTCGTTCGTGAGGATGTTCACCGACCCGGCGATCGTACGCGCCTGGGAGCACCTGGACGGCAGCATCCGCACCGGCGAGGCCGCGTTCGACGCCGTCTTCGGCACGGACTTCTTCAGCCACCTCGCCCAGCACCCCGAGCTGTCCGCGGATTTTAACGCGGCGATGAGCCAAGCCGTCGCGGAGACCGCCGCCGCGCTGCCGTACGCCTTCGACTTCGACCGGTTCACGGCGGTCACGGACGTCGGCGGGGGCGACGGAACCCTCCTGGCCGGCGTACTCGCCGCGCATCCGGGCCTCACCGGTGCGGTCTTCGACACAGCGCAGGGCCTGGCCGAGGCGCCGAAGACGATGGCGTTGCACGGGCTGAAGGAGCGCTGCTCTCTGATCGCCGGGGACTTCTTCCGTTCGGTCCCGGAGGGATCGGACCTCTACATGATGAAGAGCATCCTGCACGATTGGACGGACGACCAGGCGGTCACGATCCTGAGCCACTGCCGCAAGGCGCTGCCGCCCGGCGGCCTCGTCCTGATCGTGGAGCCCGTCCTTCCCGAAGTCGTCGACACCAGCGTGGAAGCCGACGTCACCGACGGCGGAATCACCTATCTGAGCGACCTCAACATGCTGGTGAACCTGGGTGGCAGAGAGCGTACCCGCAAGGACTTCGAGCAAGTGTGCCACCGCGCGGGCCTGTCCCTCACCTCGGTCACTCCACTCACGGACGCGGCACCGTTCTCCGTCATCGAGGCCGTGGCCGGCTGACGGCAGGCTGCGTGCCGCAGGTTCCCGTATGACGTTAGTCCTGCGGATCACGAGCGGAGTCGGAGTCGGAGCCGGAGCCGGATCGAAGCGACGGTGACGGAGCCGTGGAAGAGGTAAGCGCGCTTGTCGGTTCCCGTGGGCTGGCCGCCGCAGCTACCGCGTCGCTTGCGGCGGGCCCGGTGGTTCTTCGGCTCGGGGAGGGCGTGCTTGATCAGCCGGGCCCATTCCTCGTTCGTGAAATCTCCCCGGCCCAAGACCATGCCAACGACTCAAGACCAAGTGGCTCGCCGAGCAGCGCAACGCGCCGAGGCCGGCCACCTCCTCTTCGCCATGCCGTTCTTCGTGACCCTCGCTTCCGCGTAGTGCTTGCTTCGAATATCCACCTACCCAGGTCAGACGACCACCCGATGGCCACGCGGGCAGCGGGCGTTCGGCGCCGTGGGTCAGTTCAGCGGGGCCTTGGGCGGCGTCCCGTAGAAGGTGATGCGCGGCCAGCCGCGTCGGGCGGCGAGTTCGTTGAGGGCCTCTGCGACCTCCGCAGGGGTGATCTCCTGCTGGCCGGAGGTCTCCTCGTGCCGGATGCTGAAGGTCATCGACACCTCCGCATACCCCGAGGTGTGCTGGGCTCGCCCGGAGAACTGGGTGCCCGGCTCGAACGCCACCGCCGCCGCCCGGGCAGGCTCGGCCTCGGTGCTCTGTGCGCCATTGTCCCCCTTGGCGCCGGTGCTGATGCCGCCGCTGTCGCTGTCCGCATGAGCCGTACCCGCCGAGGCGAGCACCGCGCCTGCCGCCGCCGAGCCCGAGTAGCCCAGCAGTGACCGCCTGGAAACGTCAGACATGTTCCCTCCCTGGTGAGACTGGTCCCTCCCCTGGAGACCCGCAGTGATCATAAAGGCCAACGCGGGCCCCCGGGACGGAACTTGATCCCCCACTTCACCCGCCGAGCCCACTGCCCACCCTCTGGTGCGTGCCGCCCTGCGGGAGCACGGCATTGCCGGTGACGTGGTCGAGCTTGCGGCTCCGCACCCACTGCCGCACAGCCGTCCAGCTCGGCTGTGCGCGGTGGGGTGATCGCCGGGGGCCCGGTATTCCCCGTCGAGGATGAACCCCCTCTCGTCCTGGACAGCGGAGCCCACCGAGTGGCGACCCGCCTGGTGGCCCGTCTCTGGGGATGGGCCGCGGCAAGATCTGCCGCTCGTCGTCCGCGTTCCTCCGCGCGGTGACAGGCCAGGAATCCGAGGGGGGCGGGGCTCCCGTGGGCCATCCCCGACCCGCACGCTGGTCTTCCGTGAAGGATCTTGGAGCGGCCTGGCCCGGCAGCAGGGGCGAGCGGAAAACCTCGGTTTCCACATCTCCACGCGACTACTGTGCTGCTGGTAGATCGTCCCGCCCGACGAAGGGAGCTGGGTGCTGACCACTACGCACACTACGCACCCGCCGTAGGTACCTCTGGAAAGCCCAGAGCTACCTTACGGAGGCTCCCTGATGTCCCGAACTGTCCGCACGACTCCCAGTCGGCTCCGTCGCCGAGAGGGCGCCTCGGAGTCCACGTTCCTGTATGACCTGCGCTACGCGAGCGCTGGACTGGCCCAAGCAGCCCGTGAAGGCCGTCGCCCCGCCCCGGCGAAGACGCTGCACCGGACCACCTCTTGGCAATGGATGGTGCTGTACTGCAGGAAGGGATCGTTCTCCGGCGAGATCGCTTCAGCCGAGGGCCGCGCCCGGCTCCAGGGGCGACTCGAAGCCCAGCGGGTCCGCGGGCTGCACCGAGCTGGCCACGACCTTGGCGACGCAGATATCCCGCCGGTCCGCCACCGTCATGGTGTGCTCTGGGACGCCTGGTAGAGGCGAAGCACCCAGACCTGACCGAGGAAGTACGTACCGGCGACGATCCTCCGCCCTCCGGCGCGGAGGACCACCGAGCAAGAGCCCGCGATGGTCAGACGGCCTTGACTGGTTCTTCGGCCCGGACGCGGGCGCTGGCGAGGCAGTAGGAGCCGGTGCTGGTCTCGCTGGATGATGCCGTTGAAGGTGCGCAGAGGCGAGGGTCGGTGAAGGTCTTGGTCCAGCCGTCGAAGGAAACAAGTAGCAGGTCACCAGCTCGTCGGCCAGACGCACCCTCACCTCGCCGACGTCGACCTCCGCCCCCTTGAGCCCGCAGACGATGCGCGGCCCGCCAATCGACGACTTGATGGCTAGCCAGGCGCCGCACTGCATAGACCTATGGGGGCAAGAGCACTGCACCGTTCGATTTCAGTCACAGTCAGAACGCACGTGAATGCGAACAGCATGGATGGCGACATGCGTAGCCAATCCATTCCATAGGATTTGTCCGTGATCGCCCGGTCGGAGGGATGGGCTGATTCCGGGCCGTGTGACGCAAATGTTCGAGGGCACTGCGGCGTTTCCTGTGCGGATCGTGTGGCACCTTGTGTGCGCCTCGTGACCACTGGGGTCTGCGAGATGCGTCTTCCTGTGGGGGGAAGCCTTGATGCAACGCACCGCCGGTGCGCGCGTCCAGCGTGCCCGGAAGAGAACCCGCCTTGCCACCACCGCGGCCCTGGCCGCCGGCGCCCTGACCCTGTCCCTGCTGCCAACCGCGGGCGCGATGGCGGCGGATGAACCGGGCTCGGCGTGGGGCAAGGACGCCCCGAGTTTCACGATGCCCGAGGTGAAGGTCGGCTCCAACGAGCCGGCCAAGCCCGAGGCGGAGGCCGAGCCCTCCGAAGAGGTCGCCCGGTGGCGGGCGGCGCAGCAGATGCGCGCCCAGGGCGGCGAGACCGCCACGAAACGCGCGGCCCGCGCCGCGACGCCCGCGACTACGACGTATGTGCCCGAGGGCCAGGGGAACGTGCCCTGGCACAAGATCAGCGACTTCGCGATCACGGACGCCCTCACGGCCCGGATCGACTACTCCACCGGCAACCTGATGCTCACCGCGACGGACTTCTCCATCGCGGGCGTGGGCCAGCAGCTCACTCTGGCGCGCACCTACAACTCCCTCGACGCCCCCTGGGGCAAGGTCTCCCAGCGCTGGTGGCAGCAGTACGAGCGCTACCTGCAGATCCTCGACGACGAGGTTGTCCTCTACGACGCCTCCGGTGACACCCTGCGCTTCGACAAGGCCGCCGACGGCTCCTTCACCACGCCCAAGGGCTACTCCAAGGAGCTGAAGAAGAACGCCGACGGCACCTACACCGTCACCAACTGGAAGTCCCACACCAAGGACACCTACAACGAGCACGGCACCCTGACCAAGGTCACCGACAAGAACAAAGGCACCATCACCGTCACCCAGCACGACCAGGGCAGCGAGCACAAGGGCTTCAAGCTGACCGAGACCCGCTCCGGCCGCTGGATCGACCTGCTCAAGACCGACGCCTCACAGTGGCAGGCCAAGGACAACTCCGGCCGCACCGCCGTCTTCGACCTCGACCCGGCAGGCAACCTGCACAAGACCACCGACGCCGAAGGCAAGACCACCACCTTCGGCTACGACTCCTCCCGCCGCCTCACCAAGATCACCACGCCCGAGGGCCGCGTCACCGTCTTTACCTACGACCAAGCCAACCGCGTCACCTCCATGCTGCGCGCCACCGAGCTCAACGGCTCCGGCCACACCGGCCCCACCTGGACCTACGCCTACAGCGCGGACACGCCCACGACAGCGGGCACGACGACCGTCACCGACCCGGAGAAGCACGCCACGAAGTACCAGCACGACGGCGACGGCCAGGTCACCGACGTCACCGACGCCCTGGAACGCAACCGCAAGACGGAGTTCGACGCCAACCACAACATCGACACGGCCACGGACGCGATGGGCACCGGCACCACGCCCGGCAACGTCACCGACTACGGCTTCAATACCCGCAACAACCTTGAGTCCATGAAGTCGCCCACCGGCGGGAAGTCGGTCACCAGCTGGCAGACGATCGCCGGCGGTGACAAGCCCAAGGACTCCACGAACGCCGACGGCGAGAAAACCTCGTACACGTATGACACGGCCGGCAACACCAAGTCGGTTGCGCAGACCGGCACGGGCGGCGGCAGCGTCTCCTACACCTACAACCCGGCCGACCCCACCTGCGGAGGCTTCGAGGGTCAGCGGTGCACGGCGGAGACGAAGATGTCCGCCTCGAAGACGGTGAAGACAGCCTTCACCTACGACGACCGGGGCAACCTCACCAAGGTGAGTCCGCCCAAGCCGCTGGGGGAGACCACCTACACCTACGACAGCCTGGGCCGCACCGAGACCCTCACCGACGGCCGCGGGATCAAGAAGGTCTTCACCTACGACAACCTGGACCGCATCACGGCCGTCTCGACCACCAATGACACGGTCCGCTACCACTACGACGGCGACGGCAACCTGCGCCAGCGCGACGACTCCACCGGCACCGTCAAGTACCAGTTCGACCCGCTCCAGCGCGAGACGGTCCGCACCCTGCAGGACGGCTCCCAGACCCTGCTCGCCTACACCCCGGCGGGCAACGTGGACTACTACCAGGACCCGGCGGGCAAGACCGACTACACCTGGAACGAGGTCAACAAGCTCAAGGAGTTCAAGGACCCGCAGGGCCGGGTGACGACGTACCAGTACAACCGCAATGACGTGCGCACCGAGACCGCCTACCCCGGCGGCACGGTGCAGACGGTCGCCGTCGACAAGTCCGGCCGCCCCGAGAAGATCACCGCCAAGTCGTCCAAGGGCACCCTGGTGGACCTGGCCTACACCTACGGTTACGGCACCGACGCCAAGACCGACGGCGCCAAGATCCGCACCAAGACGGACACAGTGGCGGGCACGAAGACCACCTACACCTACGACGGCGCGGGCCGCTTCTCCTACGCGGCGGAGAACAAGGGCACGGCCCTCAACTCCTCCTGGCAGTACTGCTACGACCTGGCCGGAAACCTGACCAGCCAGGGCACCGAGAAGGGCTGCCCGCGCGGCACCACCTACAGCATCAACGACGCCCAGCAGATCACCGCCAAGAACGGCTCCTCCACGAACTGGTCCTACGACGCCGAGGGGAACGAGACGGCGGGTGCCTCGACGCCGGAGGGCACCCGCACGAGCGAGAAGTGGTCGGATCACAGCCAGCTGACCTCGCTGACGGTGGGCGGCACAACCTACGCGGGCCAGTACGGCTCCACCGACCAGAGCGAGCGGATCAAGCTCGGTGACACCTACTTCCACAACGGGCCGCTGGGCCTGTCGGCCACCTCGATTGCCGGGAAAGACACCGGCTTCAACCGTGAACCCGGGGGCACACTCAATTCCATGACCCGGGACGGGAAGACGTACTTCTACCTCACTGACGCGATCGGCTCCGTCGTCGCCATCACGGACGAGTCCGGCACCAAGGTCAACGACTACTCCTACAGCCCCCGCGGCGTCACCCGCGCGGCCGGCAGTGAGAAGATCACCCAGCCCTACCGGTTCGCCGGCGGCTACCAGGACCCGACGGGCCTGTACCACTTCGCGGCCCGGTACTACGACCCCAACGTCGGCCGGTTCAACAGCCCCGACCCTTCCGGCCAGGAACAGAACCCCTACCTCTACGCCGAAGGCGACCCGGTCAACCGGATCGACCCGAGCGGGCTGATCACGGGTTCGATCTCGGGCGAAGTCTGCTTCGGGGTCTGCATCGGAGTGGGCGGCAAGACCGACGGCAAGGAGGCCAAGCCCACGCTCAGCCTCGGTTTTGGAACCCCGGGAGTGAGCGGGGGCCTGTCCGCCGACACCGGTGACATGGAAAGCGGCGGATCGGTCGGTGTCTCGTGCGGTGTCGGTCCCGGCAGCGTCACCGCCTCGACCGACGGGAAGAGCGTGGACGCCGGGGTGGAGACCGGCGGCAGCACCGGAAAGTGCTCGGGCACAGCCGAGTACACCTTCTAAAGGCAACGTTTCAGAGATCGGGTCGGCAAAGGCACCCGGCAGGAGGCGAGATGAGGGTAGCGGTCGGAGTATTCGTGGCCGTTTTCGGCCTGTGCTTCGCGGTCTTCGCGAAGAGGCTGAGCAGGGGAAGCGCCGCGAGTTCCAGGGAAATCTTCGGCACAACGGGCGGCTCAGCCATGCGCCGCTACAACCGCGGCGTCTTCGCCGTGGTCGGAAGCCTCCTGGCAGTCTTCGGCATCGCGTATGCCGCGGGACTGATCGGCTCGTAAGGCGGTGCCGCCAACGGAGCGGCACCGCTGAAGGTACGGAACACGGAAGCCCGGCCGGAGCGGCACTCCGGCCGGGCTCCACGAAGGAGAGGGAAACATGCACCAGGACTCGGAATCGTCGATCGAACTGGCCAAGATGTGGGCTTCGGGCGGAGGCGCGACGGTCTTCGTCATCCTCTTCGTCATCTTCGCGATCGTCCTCGTAGCGCTGCTGATGCGAAGCAAGAATCGACGATGAGAGATGGCTCCACCGAGTCGGAGTGCAGACCTGCGCCACCCCCGAACACTGGCGAGAACCGTCCCTATCGGGAACCGGATGTGTTGAGGAGCGGCCTGCGCACACTTGCTGATCGTTGTGGTCTGCCCCGGTGACCGCACACCTTGTATCTCATCGCCAGCACCGCCCGCCCGCATAGGGTGCGGTGCATCCGTCCCGGAGCCACCACACCCGGCCGCGTGGTGGCCCGGTCACCATCGGCATCCCATACTCACCGGGCCTGTCGCCACCCAGTGGCACGGAGCCGTGCTGGTGGGTCTGGTGCTACAGAGCGAGTGGCGAGTGTGGTCGCAGTGGTCGTACTCCCACTGCCACTCCTCCTCAAGAGGGAAGGATTGGCCGGGCAGGCGTACGGCGGCGCCATCGAACGGCTCTGGACTCATCAAGCAGTCCGCTTTCCAGACGGCGCAACTGTCCGGGTTCTTCTCCCAGGGGCAGCAGACCGGACATGGCGGCGCCCCGACCCGGTTGGGAGCTACAGGGAGCTGCGCACCGGCCGGTGACCGGTCGGTGCGGGCTCGGTCTACCGGTTCGCGGCTTCGCGAGAGGCGATCCGGTTCGTGCGACCGACCGCGCGGCCCACCGCGTTGCGCACCGCGAGGCCCGGCCCGGTGCGGGGCACCATGAGCCGGGAGAGCAGACCGACGCGTCGCTGCCGCGGGCCTACCTCGCGGCGGAGCCGCGACTCGTAGGCGGCGAAGGCGCGGGCGTGGTCACCGGGATGGGCGGCGAGCTCTCCTGCGAGGGCGTACGCGCCCGTCATCGCCATGCTGGACCCGTCACCCAGCAGAGCTGTCGCCGCCGCCGCGTCCCCGAGCAGTACGACCCGTCCGCGGGACCACGAGGGCACCCGGACGGTGGTCAGGGGGTCGAAGAACGGAGCTGGGTGGTCGAGGAACGCCGCCACGAGTTCCGGTGCCCGCCACCGCACGTCGGCATAGGCGTCGGCCACGGCCTGCTTGTGAAGGGCGATGTTCTTGCGGTCGTGGGGCGCTGTCTGTGCGGCCCGGAAGGTGAAGATCGCGAGTGGGGTGGTCCGCGAGGGGTGGAGGACCAGCATCCGGTTCGGCACGGTCAGCATCGTCATCTCGGTCGGGTCCTCAATGGCGTCGGGTTCCAGCGGGACAGTCGCGCCGTACAGGCCCAGGTCGCTCGCGAACTGCCGCTCGGGGCCGAACACCAGGCGCCGTACGGTGGAGTGCATCCCGTCGGCACCGACCACCAAGTCGAAGCGTCGTGGCGCGGACCGTCGGAAGGTGACGTCCACCCCGCCTTCGTCCTGGTCGAGAGCGGTGACCGTGTCGTCGAACAAGAACTCGGTCTCGGTCTGCGCCCACTGGTGGAGCACCTCGGACAGGTCGGCTCGGGTCACCTCGACCGTCGGCGCCTTGTCCGAGGTGAGCGGGAGTTGCAGGATTCGCCTGCCGTCGGGGTCGAGCAGGGTCAGCGACCGATTGCGGGTGGCGAGCTCGCGGAGCCGCGGGAGGACGCCCATGCGCTCGGCGACCGGGATCGCGGGCCCCTTCACGACGATCGCGCTACCACCGGAGCGCAGCTGCCGGGCGTGCTCGACGACTGTCGGCCGGTATCCATTCCGGGAGAGCCAGTACGCGAGTGCGGGCCCTGCGATTCCGGCACCGACTATCAGCACCTCGGGCTTCTTCATGACGGTGACCTCTCGGAGTGTCGATGACCAGGTCCCCGGCGAGTGCCGGGCCGGGTCTGAGGGAGCGGCGGCACGGGGCGGTGCAACCGGACCAAGGTACGATCAATTTCGTACCTCATCAGAGAAGCACGCCTTTCAGGTACGATGCAAGTCATACCTAAAGGGGGTGCCGCGTGGCCGGGAGAAACCTGGTCGGCCCGGAGGCCGATGCGCTCGATCTGGGTGCGGTGTTTCGCGCCCTCGCCGACGAGCACCGTCGGTCGGTGATGACGGCGTTGGCCGCCGACCACAGCGACAGCGAGCGGGGCTGCAACTCGTTCGATCTTCCGATCTCGAAGCAGACCCAGACCCACCACTTCCGGGTCCTGCGCGAGGCAGGTCTCATTGACGAGATCGATTACGGCAACCGCAAGGGCATCCGACTACGACGCGCGGACATCGAGAAGAGATTCCCCGGGCTGCTCACGCTCCTGGGTGCAGAGTTTCCGGGCGGTACTGCTCCTCGCTGAACATGGCTGGACACAGCTGAGCACGCCGGAGGGGAGTCCGAGTCGGCCCTGAGCCGCGAGCTCGACCGGATCCAGCTCGCGCCCGGCTGGCAGATAGCCGAGCACGACGCGGACACGAATAGATTCGGTTCCGCTTCGACCACCGCCCCGCGCTCGTGATCGGCGCCGAACTCTTCCGCACACTCCCTCAGCCCACACCCACTGAGGTCCCCTCAGCCTGCGTGCGGAGCAGGACCACTGCGTGTCGGGTCCAAGCCATCCTGCCAGAAGCTTTCCGCATGCTCGTCTACCCAGCCGGGGACGATCTGGCCACCTCCGCTCTGCGCTTCCTCGCCCGTGAGGTGACCGCACGGCGTCTCGCGCAAGGGGGGCACGATGGCGCCGGCTCGCCGCCGGGTCCGGTGTGGGCACCACCACCGCCTACCGGTACATCACCGAGGCCGTCGACATCCTGGCCGCTCTGGCTCCAACCCTCCCCTCGCCGAGGCGGTGAGGACAGCCTCCGGCAAGGCGTTCGTGATCCTGGACGGCACGTTGCTGCCGATCGGCACCGCCTGCGCGGCCTCCAGTCGCTGCTGCCGTGACAAGGTTGCCCGTTGCAGCTCCCACCGTTTCCCGGAGCAGAAGGATCGGTCGGCGGCGATCCGGTCTGCCATCAGCGGAGAACTCCTCAAAGGGATCGGAGCCTGAACCTCACACACACTGGTCACGACAACGGGACACGAAAGAGGAGTGCGACCCTGCATCGATTTTTCTACATCATCGGAGTGATCTCGGTGGTAGCCATAATCGCTATAGCGCGCGGTCCGTCTGAGCTTGCCGTGCTCGTCATGGACGAGAGGCGCCGCATCGCCGTACATCCGAGCGCGGATGCCGTCCTCGCCGGGCACCCGGTACGTTTCTGAATGGTCAAATTGCACCGCCGGGCGACACTCGCCACCTGATCAAGATGGGAAGGGCTCCCTGCGCCCGCCGGCGGCGACGACGGCTGGCCGGCACGGTGACGGTCCGCTCGCAGGATGCTCGTAGGCTTGCATGCCATGACGACGCGCATAGCGGGGGACCAGGTGCTCAACCCGTGGACCCGCACGACCAGGAGCGCACCGTACGCGGTTCCCGAAGACCTGCCGCACCTGCAAGCCCTTGCCAGCGCCCAAGTCCACCCCTCGCACGCGCGGTACCGGCTCAACCTGACACTCCCGCCGGAACCGTTCATCGGCCTCCATGACGCGCCCCTGGTCATGCTGCTGGCCAACCCAGGCGTGCGGGACGCAGACCCGGCCGCCTACGCCCGGCCGGCGTGACCGAGCGAACCCTGCAACACATCGCGAACGCCGGTGGGACTCCCAACCACTTCCTGACGCACCCCGACAAGGACCATCCAGGACTGCTGTGGTGGTCCCGAGCTCTGAACGGCCTGACGGAGCAGGGGTACAGCCACGACGAACTCGCCCGGCAGATCCTTGCCGTGCAGTTCCACGGCTATCATTCGCAATCGTGGCGGCCGATCCCGTACACGCTGCCCTCTCAGTCCTTCGCCTTCCACCTGGTGCGCCGCGCCATATCCCGTGACGCGGTGATCGTCCTCGGACGCATCGCGGCCATGTGGAAGATCGCCGTGCCGGAGCTGGCGTCATATCCGCATGTGGTGACGCCGAAACAGAACCGGAGCGTGCAGATCAGCCGGGGAAACTTCAATCCTGAGGACTTCGAGCGGATCGAGCAAGCCCTCAAGGGCTGAGCGCGCACGGCGATGCGGTGCGCGCCCAGCGGGAAGGGCTGGGGCCTCTTGCGGCACCTTCGCTGCGGCACCAACCGGAGCACCGTCTTCGTGAAGGCAGTCCTCGTCCTACACCGCGCCTCGGCGTGAGGTTGGAAGAGGCTCACTGCCCAAGAGCCTGTGTCATAACCCCGGCCGGCCGGCGGCGTCAGGAGCGCGCCGGATAGGGCAGCAGCTCCCTGTCCGTCCGCTCCCAGGCCGTACGCAGCTCGGCCAGCAGTTCCGGCCTCGCGGCCGCCCGGTCGGCCTGCTCCCGCTGATCGTCGGCCAGGTTGAACAACTGGTCGGCGCCGCCCTTGCCCCGGTAGTACTTCCACTCCCCGCGCCGCAGCGCCCGCTCACCCCTGACCCGCCAGAACAGCTCCCGCTCGGTGAGTTCCGCGCCCTTCAGCAGGTACGGGGCGAGGCTCGTGCCGTCCAGTGGGTGCGCGGCGTCCGGCCGAGCCCCGCCGACCTCCAGGAGCGTCGCCGTCCAGTCAGGGGTGAAGACGGGCTCGTGGCTGACCTGGCCGCCGTTGATCCGCGCGGGCCAGCGCACGAGGGTCGGCACGCGGATACCGCCCTCCTTCAGCGAACCCTTGCCGCCGGAGAGCGGCCAGTTGTACGAGAAGCGCTCACCGCCGTTGTCCGAGGCGAAGAAGACGAGGGTGTCCCGTTCCTGCCCGGACGCCTTCAACACCCGCAGCACCTCACCGACGGATCGGTCCAGGTCCTGGACCAGCTGCGTGTACTTCGCCACGGAACCGCCGTCCTGGTGCCACAGCGCTCCCTTGTCACCCGCCTTGATCCGCCGTACCACCTCGGCGCTCTCCGCCTCGTCCCCCTCGGCGATCCACGGCCAGTGCGGAGTGGTGAAGTTGAGGTTGAGCAGCCACGGCCGGCCGTGGTCGCGCCGGATGTACTCCCCGGCCCGCTCGGTCAGGATCCGCGTGTAGTACCGCAGGTCCTTGTACGCGACGTCACCTTCGTAGAGGTCGTACTCACCGCCGAGCCCCAGTTTCGAGTAGTACTCCAGGGCCCCGCCGAAGTTCCCGAAGAACTCGTCCCAGCCCGACTTCGTGGGGGAGTGGTCCGGCAGGTAGCCGCAGTGCCACTTGCCGATCAGCGCGGTCGCGTACCCCGCGTCGCGCAGCAGCGAGGCGAGCGTGGGGTGGGTCGGTTCGAGGCCCGTGGACCTGTCCGCGATGGGCTCGGCGAGGCCGCCCTCGGTACGTCCGGGGAAGCGTCCGGTGTAGAGGCTGAAGCGGGTGGGGGAGCACGTCGCCGAACCGGCGTAGGCGTCCGTGAACCGCACACCCTGGCGTGCCAGGCGGTCCAGGTTCGGGGTCTTGATGTGCGGCGAGCCGTAGACGGAGAGATCGGCCCAGCCGAGGTCGTCACCGAGTACGAAGAGGATGTTGGGGCGCCGGGAACGGCGGTGCGAGGCGGCGCGGAACGGCTGTTCCCGGCGCCCGTCCGCGGCTTCGGCCCCGGCGGCCGGAAGCCCGACGGCCGCGGCGGTGGCACCGACGACGCCGCCGAAGGCACGCCGGGACAGCTTGGATTCGTACGAGGACACAGGCGCTCCTGAACGGGGCACGGCGCGCCGAGGCGTCACGTGCCCGCAGATGACGAGAAGAGACGAGAAGAGACGAGAAGACCAGAAGAGGCGATGGGGTTCAGGAAGCGCGGCGACAGATGGCGCTCGCCACACGGACCAGGTCGACGTGGCGGCGCGCCACGAGCATGACCGTCGGGTCGGCGAGGGGCTGCATGGCGGGGAGCCTGGCCGAGGACTCATGTACGTGTCAACAAAAGGGCCGGCTTGTTCACAGGGGCTTCGCAATGGCGGGCCCGGGCCGGGCACGTGGTCAGGGGTGGGGCCCCGGACGGTGGGTCCCGGACGGTGGGTCCGCCGCCGGTGTCACCTGGGGACGACGCCGACAACGAGCCCGTGTCGCGCGGCAGGCCATGCGGGAAGACATCCCGCGGCGCGCCGTCGACCGGGCCCGTCTCGACGGCTCCGGAGGTTCAGGCGAGAGGAGGGGCGGGGCGGGATCCCGCCCGCAACCGCCCCCGCTCACTTCCCCCGGCCGGGCGTGTACTGGGACGGTGAGTGCCTGCGGACGTGGGGCGCCGCGTTCCTCGTGCTCCTCCTCTGCGCAGGTCAGGGCAGCGGCCCTGCGCAAGTGGGGAAGGCCGTCAGGGCCCGCCTGCACGGTCTCGGGGCTCACCGGCCGAGCGGCCGTGCCCAGGGGCGATGCGGCCCGGCTGCTTCGGCCTCTCCGGGCAGGGTGACTCGCGCAGGCCGCCTGGAGACGCGGATACGCCGGGGCGCGCGCCCCATCGAGCTAGAGCCTGTCTCCCCGATCACGTGCGGTTTGTGGGGTTTGTTTCAGCACGTGTGATGTGACTGGTATCAGGATGCGGAGCGGCCGATTGAATCGAGGAGCTGGAGTTCGTCCGCCGCGAGTCGGAGTGCGCCCGCTGCCACATTGTCGACGAGGTGTGCCGGGTTGCCCGTCCCGGGGATGGCCAGCACATGGGCACCTTGCTGCAGAATCCATGCCAGGCGGACCTGCGCAGGTGAGACGCCGTGCGCGCGGGCCACAGCTTGGACCTCGTCGTGCTCGGCCCGGACGGCTCCGGCCTCGCGTCCCTGACCGGCGATGGAGAAGAAGGGCACGAAAGCGATGCCGCGCTCTGCGCATGCCCGGAGCATGTCCTTTCCGCCGGATGCGTCGATGCCGTAGCGGTTCTGGACGCAGACCACCGGTGCGATCTGCTGGGCCTGGGCCAGGTGTTCTGGGCGAGCGCCGGAGAGGCCGAGGTGGCGGATGAGCCCGGCGTCGCGTAGTTCAGCGAGAGCTCCGAAGTGCTCGCTGATGGAGTCCTGGCCCATGAGGCGCAGGTTGACCAGGTCGAGGTGGTCGCGGCCGAGTTGGCGCAGATTTTCCTCGACCTGGCCGCGCAGTTGGTCGGGCCGCGCCGAGGTGGCCCACTCGCCGCCAGCATCCCTGGCCGGGCCGACTTTGGTGGCGATGACGAGATCGTCCGCATAGGGCGCCAGCGCCGAGTTGATCAGCTCATTGGCGGAGCGCAGCCGGGAGAAGTAGAAGGCCGCGGTGTCGATGTGGTTGACGCCGAGCTCGACCGCGCGGCGCAGTGCGTCGAGCGCCTGGCTGCGGTCTCTGGGAGTGCCCTGGTGGAAAGCGGCACTGCCGGTCAGGCGCATGGCGCCGAAACCGATCCGGTTGACCTTGAGATCACCGAGCATCCACGTGCCAGCGGCTGCCGCAGAGACCGTTTGGGACGTCATCTATTCCATCAGCTCCCATCTGATCGGCCATCGCCCTTCGACAGTTCAAGGCGCGGCGGTCCTGGAGTATGCGCAGGTGACAGGTGCAGCGGGAAGGTGCGGAGTGTTGGGGGAATGTCACAGCGTGACCGGGAATCCTGGCTCCGCATGCCGAGTTGTAACTGGTGATGCTTCCACTCCGTGGGCTCGTCCGTCAGGAGCGGAGCCAGATGAGGAGTGCGGCAGCTGTGACGGTGCCGAGGTAGACATATCCGCGCTTGTCGTAACGAGTGGCCACGGCTCTGAACTGTTTTAGCTTTCCGATGGCCCGCTCCACCGTGTTGCGATCTTTGTATCGGGCCTTGTCGAATCCCGGGGGCCGTCCGCCGCGTGAACCGCGGTGCAGGCGGGCGGCCTTGTGATCCTTCTTCTCCGGAATCACGTGCCGGATGCCGCGCTTGTGGAGGTAGCCTCGGATCTTGCGGTTGCTGTATGCCTTGTCGGCGCTCACGCTGTCCGGCGTGCGACGAGGGCGGCCGCGCCTCTTCCTGGGAACGCGGATCTTGTCCATGACCGGCTCAAGCTGGGTGCAGTCCGCCCGCTGTCCCGGCGTGATGAGCAGGGTCAGCGGACGGCAGTTGCCTTCCGCAGCGACATGGATCTTCGTGGTCAAGCCGCCGCGGGACCGGCCGATCCCTTCACCAGCCTCACCGCCCCCTCCAGCAGGTCGCGCAAGCTCACCGCCATCGTCAGGTGCTGAACCGATCTTCGCGGGGCCCCTTTTGAGGAGCCCCGCGGAGGCGGCGGTGGATCTTTGGGCGCGCCCGCTGCGTGCTGGTGAGCACGCACGACGGTGGAGTCGACGTTGATGTTCCAGTTGATGTCGCCCTCGGCGTCGGCGGCGGCCTGGACGTGCCGCAGGAGCATCTCCCATGTCCCGTCGGCCGACCACAGCGCATGCCGTTTATGGACGGTCTTCCACGGACCGAAGCGTTCCGGCAGTTCGCGCCACTGCACTCCGGTGCCCAGCCGGTGAATGATCCCGTTGATCACCTGCCGGTGATCCCGCCACCGGCCGCACCATTTGTTGCTCACCGGCAACAACGGCTCCAGCACAGGTCACTCACCGTCAGTCAGATCCCCTCGACTCATCATGCTCAGAACAACGAGCTACTTGATCGAAGAGACACGACATAAGGGTAGGGCTCACCTGCGCGTGAACGCCGTAAGCGGCCTGCCGCGTTGACGGCTGCGACGAGGATGCTGAGGGCGGCGCCCCACCGGGCCCTGATCCGAACCGGGTCGCGAGGCGCTCAAGGCGGCTGTCGGCCCCGGGAGGTACGAGAAGCGCTCGCACCGCGTGAGCCCCGCAGCTAGGATCCCGTCGGGATCACCACTCGCCGAAGTCGACGCGACACGGGGGAAGTTCAGTCATGGCCGATGTCAGGGTCGAGACCGTCGCGCTCGACACAGCCGGCAACAGGCAGATCGCCAGCAGAACACGGGCGACGTCGTCCCTCGGTGAGCGTGCCCCCGAGATAGAGGAGGCGATCGTCCAGGCCTCCTCCATCGCCCAGCAGTCCCTGGCGCAGGTCCCCGAGCGCGACGGCTGGCGCATCACCAGCCTGGACGTCACCTTCGGTCTGACCCTCGCTGCCGAAGCAGGAGTCATCCTGTCCAAGGCATCGGCGGAGGCATCCTTCGAGGTCACTCTCACCGTGGAGCGCACGCCGGGGACCCCGTGAAGGGCACGGGCTACTGGGTCGACCTCTACCAGGCCCAGCAGCGGCTGGGCGGCGGCTTCCTGCTGACCCGCCGGTTCGTGCTGACCGCCCTGCACTGCCTGCGCGGCCTGGCCATCGACGAGAGCGTCGGTATCGAACTGGCCGACGGGAACCGGGTGTCGGGCCGCGTCTGCCGCGAGGACAAGGAAGCGGACCTGGCCCTTGTCGAGATCGGTGCCGGTCACCAGGTCACCCTGCCGATCCCCACGGCCGATGTCGCCCGCGACGGAGACCGATGGCGTGGCCCCTACCGGCCCGCCGCGCACGAAGCGCGTCTCAGCGGGCGGGTCAGCGCCGGATCCGCACCGTATCTCTGCGTCGGGGGCGCGACCATCGAAGCGTTGCAACTCACGGCGGAACAGCATCTCGGTGACTACTCCGGCTACTCCGGAGGGCCGGTCGAGGGCGTGGGGAACAGGGGCACCCAGCCACCCGCCGTCGTCGGGATCCTCATCGAGCAGGCCCCTGACCGGGCAGCCGAGGCCCGCGCCGCCAACGTGCTCTTCGCCGCCACCATCAGGGAAGCGATCCGCCGCTTCGACCACCTGGATGTCGTCCACCTCATCGACGTACTCAGGCCACCATCCCTCGACGACCACCAGGAACCGGCCTCCGGCCCCGCTCACCCGGACCCTCGCGGAGACCACCCACCGGCCCCGACCCGGGACCGAGGTCCGGAGCAGCCTGCCCGGGCCAGTGTGACGCCCGCTCGATTCGTGGGCACGGAAGCGTTGTTGCTCCAACTCGACGCCTGGGCGCAGCGCAGCCTCATCGACCCGTCCCAGATCGCCGAGCTCAAGTTCATGGCCGTCAAGGCGCTCATCGACGGCGAGGGAAGCGGGGGCGGCGCATGAACGAGGCATGGCAGGACGCCGTCCACTACGCGACGCTCGCGGTGCAAGGTGAGGAAAATGCGACCACGCAGGCCCTGCACGCGGTCGGCCGCCTGCGGACGGACCCCTACGTACTGCGCCATCCGGCCCTCAGCCACGACCTGGCCCTTCTCACGGCGCTGCTGGACCACCTCGGTCGGCAGGACTCGTCGCGGGAACTCCTCCAGCACGTGGTGTCCCGACTGGCCTGGGACACCGACGGACTGAACCTCGACACCGTCTCGCGCAACCAGCTGGCCGTCACCCTGGCCGACCGCGGACATCTGGCCGCGGCCGCAACCGTCCTGTCCTCCGCCCTCCAGTTCGACCCGGACCGCGGCGCGACGGACGCGCGTACGCTCGCCAACCTGGCGGCGCTCAAGATGCGGTTGCGAGACGCGGAAGGGGCCGACAGAGCGGCCAGGCGGGCCCAGCAGCTCCTGGCCGCGGACGGAGACGCCGAGGAGGACCCGGACGTACGACTCCTGGTCTTCGCCGTTCTGACGGAGACGGCGCGAGGACAGGGCCGCCACGAAGACGCCGATCAGCTGTTGCACGGCTTGGAACGTGCCGTCCGCCGCCTGGTCGCTGTGCGGGGCGCCGAGCACCCCCAGTCCCTCTCGGCGCTGGTGACGCTGGCCACCGCCGAGTTCGAGTCGGCGCGGGCCGCAGGAGACGGTGACCGCATGCGCCGAGCCGCACATGTCCTGGCCGTTGCGGCCCAGAAGGCCGCGGCGACCATGGGAGCCCACCACCCGCAGTCGGTCGCCACGCTGCTCAGCCTCGCGGCCGTGGAGGGCGAAACGCCCCGAGCGGCGGAGAGCGGCCCCGGGATCGAGGAAGTGAGGGCCCTGGTCGCGGAGGCCACGCGGAGATGGAGCGTCATGCGGCGGGGTACGGACCCTGCTCAGCGAACCGCCGTTCCAGCCCCCGAGGCCCAACGGCGCCGGGAAACCGAATCCCGGGGCCTGGCGCCTGCGCCCCAGAGGCCCCTGATGCCCAAACCCCGGGAGCTCGTTCCGAGGCAGCCCGGCGCGGCTGCCGACCAGGACAGGACATCGGACCGGGGCGACGAGGGCACACCGAGGCTGCGCTTCAGCGTGCTCGGCCCGGTCCGGGCATGGCGCGGCGCGGAGCCCCTGCCCACCGGCTCGCCACAGCAAAGGGCCCTGCTCGCCGCCCTGCTGCTGCGCAACGGCCGAACCGCCACGGCCGCGGAGCTGATCGACGCCCTGTGGGGCGACGACCCGCCCTCGCAGGCCATGGCCGCTCTTCGTACGTACGCGTCCCGCCTCCGCAAGCTGCTCGATCCTGGCGTACTGGCCACCGAGTCCGGCGGGTACGCGCTGCGCACCGAAACCGGAACCGTCGACGTGGCCGTCGCGGAGGAGCTGTGGGAAGCCGCGGAGACTCTCCGATCGGCCGATGAGCAAGCGCAGGCGCGCGAACTGTTGAACAGGGCCCTCTCGCTCTGGGACGGCGAGGCACTGGCCGGTGTGCCCGGCCCATACGCCGCGGCCCAGCGCGTCAAACTGCAGGAGTGGCGGCTGCGACTCCTGGAGGCGCGGCTGGACGTGGACCTGGAACTCGGCCACCATGCCGAAGCGGTGTCGGAACTCACCGCCGTCATCACCGCCCACCCCCTGCGCGAGCGTCCGCGCGAGTTGCTCATGCTCGCTCTGTACCGAAGCGGCCGCCAAGCCGAGGCCCTGGCCGTGTACGCGGACACCCGGCGCCTGCTCGCCGACGCGCTGGGCGTGCCCCCCAGCCGCGGCCTGCGCGAACTGCACCAGCGGATCCTCACCGCCGACCGGAGCCTCGGGGACGTGACCGCACCGCGCCGCGAACCGAGGTCGAGTACCGTACGGCCGTCCCAACTGCCCGCGACCGTACCCGACTTCACCGGCCGCGCGGCCTTCGTGCGCGAACTCGGCGACCTGCTGGCCGACTCGGCCGGCGCCGTCGTGGCGATCTCCGCCCTGGCGGGAATCGGAGGCGTCGGCAAGACCACCCTTGCCGTGCACGTCGCCCAGCAGGCACGCCACAGCTTTCCCGACGGACAGCTGTACGCGGATCTCCAGGGAAGCGGGGCCCGGCCGACGGAGCCCGAGACGGCACTCGGGTCCTTCCTGCGCGCTCTGGGCGTGGAGGACTCGGCGATCCCCGACTCGCTGGAGGAACGCTCGGCGCTGTACCGCTCGGCCCTCGACGGCCGCCGGATGCTGGTGCTCCTGGACAACGCCCGCGACGCCGCACAAGTACGGCCGCTCATCCCCAGCGCCGAAGGCTGCGCCACGCTCGTCACCAGCCGCGTCCGCATGGTGGATCTGGCGGGGGCCCACCTGGTGGACCTCGATGTGATGAGCCCCGAGGAGGCGCTGCAACTGTTCACCAGGATCGTGGGGAGCGACCGTGTCCGGACCGAACGCGGTGCCGCCCTCGACGTGGTCGCCGCTTGCGGGTTCCTTCCGCTGGCGATCCGGATCGCGGCCTCGCGCCTCGCGGCCCGCCGCACGTGGACCGTGTCCGTCCTCGCCGCCAAACTCTCCGACGAGCGTCGCCGTCTCGACGAACTGCAGGCCGGTGATCTCGCGGTCAAGGCGACCTTCGAAATGGGGTACGGGCAACTGGATCCGGCGCAGGCGCGCGCCTTCCGTCTCGTCGGCCTCGCCGACGGGCCGGACATCTCCCTCGCCGCCGCCGCCGCGATGCTCGCCCAGCCGGCCGAGGACACGGAGGACATCTTCGAGGCGCTCGTGGACACCGGCTTCCTGGAGGCGTCGGCGCCGGGACGCTATCGGTACCACGACCTCACGAGGCTGTACGCCCGCGTCTGCGCCGAACGGGACGAACACCCGGCACGTGAGCGGCAGGCGGCGCTGACCCGCCTCCTCGACTTCTACCTCGCCACCGCGACCGGGGTGTACGCCGTGGAGCATCCCGGTGACCGGAGCGTGGAGCACCTGGAACCCGTCCGGTATCCCGGGGTCGAGTTCTCGTACCTGGAGGACGCCCGGCGCTGGCTGGCGTCCGAGGCGCAGTGCATCCTGTCCTGTGCCCGCCAGCTCATCCACGGCCCCGAACTGCGCAGGGCGATCGATCTGCTGTGGAGCGTGAAGGACATCGTCGGTTCAGGGAACTTCCGGCAGTACCAGGACACGGCGGCTGTGGCGCAGCGCGCCGCACACGAGGCACACGACGCCCGGGCCGAGGGGCGCGCCTGTGCCGCGCTCACCGCGGTCCACCTGACGGCGGGGAACTTGCGGGAGGCCGATGCGCAGGCGCAGCGTGCCCTGGCACTGGCCGTGGCGATCGACGACCCGGTGACCAGCGCCTGGGTGCCGTACGACCGCGGTGTCATCGCGCTCCAGGAGCACCGCTACACGGCGGCGGACCGTTCCCTTCGGGAGGCCCTGTCACGGTTCCGCGAGGACGACAATCCGTTCGGCGTGGCCAGCGCACTGTGCCAGCTCTCCCACGTCGAGGCCAGCCTGGGCAACGTCCGCAGCGCGATCGCGCTCGCCGAGGAGGCCATCGAGCGGCTCGGCCCCGAAGCCGCCACCCTCGCCCTCGCCGAATCGCGATACGCGCTGGGGCTCGCCCTGTCCGCCGCCGGACAGATCCCCGAAGCACTGGAACAACTGGACCAGGCGCTGGGGATCTACGAGGACTGCACGCAGGCACTGGGGGAGGGCATGGTGCATCACCGGCGCGCCGAGATACACCTCGGCGCGGGCCGGCCCGCTCGGGCGGCCGCGGAAGCCGAACAGGCGCTCGCGGTCCTGGGACGAGTGGGGGGCGACCGGCGCAGAGCGGATGTTCTCGTCGTGCTCGGTGACGCCATGGAGGAGCGAGGGGAGTCGGCGCGGGCCCGTACCTGCTGGGCCGAGGCCCTCGCGGTGTACGAGCAGGTGTCCGGCGCGGAGGGGTACGAACTGCGGGACCGCCTGAACGCCCGTCTGGAAGGCCGGGTCGCGGACAGGGGAGCGGGTCGCCTCACCGGGACGTGATCCGCGCCCGGTTGCCGAAAGCTGTTCCCGACAGCCGTTCCCGGAGGCGCGCGGCTGCTGAGCGCCGCCGTGGCGCTCCGGCATCGGCGGCCCGCCGCGGCGCATCGCGGACATCACCGCGACACCGCGGGCCACGCACGGCATGTCGGGCGCCCCGGCAGCCGGCTCACCCGCGATGCTCTCGGGGAACGTGACGTCGAGAGCGCACTCCTTACATTTCGCGGGACCGACCCCGCCCCGCCCTCTGTGTCGGTGGAGGACGGCACGAACGGCAGGAGAAGTGTCAAGTGCGGCCTGCCTCTTGCCCCCCATGGGCCGGGGGGGGGCGGGTTGCCGGGGGGCGTACAACAGCCAACGCGGACGGCGGGGGCCCGAGCGGACAGAGGCGATCCGCCCCGCGCGCTTGTTCCGGACGCCATCGCATCGCACCGCACCGCACCGCGCCTTAGACATCGTTGTCAAAGGCGCGGCGCACGCGGTTCATGCCCGCGTGTGGATGTGACAAGACCCCGAAGCCCCGAAGGCCCCAAATGCCCCGAAGACCCCGAAGACCCCCAAGAGAGGACGTGCCTTCGGGCGTGCGTTCGCCCTACGGCGTGTACGTGGCGCCGCTGCCGTACAGCTCCCTGGTGAACGCGGAGACGTCGGCGCTGCGATCGGTGCCGTCGAGGTTGTACGTCAGGTACACGCCGTACCCGTCACGGACGGTGCGGCGGGCGAGGCCGGCGGCCGTGCTCTGCGAGGTCCGGCCGATCTCGACGGCCGCCGGCGACAGCTTCGACTTGGGAAGCGCGATCCCGGGGACCTGCCAGCTGCCGTAGTACGGGTTCCAGGCGTAGTCGAACTTTGAGGAGATGTCGACGCCGCCGTAGGAGAGGCGCGACGCGGACGGACCGATGTTGTAGAGGCTGATGATCTTGTCCGGCATGTTCGCGCGGAGCGCCGTCACCAGGTGGACGAACGAGCTGCTGTTGGGCTGACCGGTGCCGTTCCTCCCGTACTCGGCGTACTCGTCGTCGAAGTCGATGCCGTCGAGGCCGTACTTGGTGACGGTGCCGGACAGTTGCTTCGCGAACGCCGAGGCAGCCTGCTGCGACGGGAAGTTGGCGAAGCCCGCGCCTTGGTGGTTCCCGAGCACCGAGAGGACGACCTTGATGCCCTTGGCCGGAGCGGCCGTATCTCTGTGACAGCGTTGTCAAGGACGCGCTGCACGTTCTCGTTGAAGTGCAGGTACGCCGCCTTCGTGGTCGTGTCGTAGTTGATGTTGGCCGCGAAGATCACGGCGACGTCGAAGACGTTCCCGCCGCCGTTGGTGAGGGTGTACTTGCCCACGTTGCGCATGCTGTTGTCGTTCACCTCGACGTACGCCACCGAGGTCGGTCCTTGTTTCGCGGGCGCGGGCGCGGGCGCGGGCGTGGGAGCGGGGGCCGCTGCCGCGCCGGTCGTTGCGGTCGCGGCGGTCGTGAGGGCCGCGACGGTCGAGAGCGCGAGCGCGGCCATCCGCAGTCTGCTCCGTACCAGAGTGAACATCGTTGATCGGTCTCCCGTCGTAGGGGCGGCGCCCGACCTGTTCGAAGCGCCGAGTGAGCCCTGCGAGTTTTCCACTTCCGCCACCGAACCCCCAGAGGCGTGCGTGAACTTCTCGGGACTCACGCGCCTCCGGAGGCTCATGACGCGGCCGGGCGGGAGCCGGCGCCGAGGAGATGACGTGACTCGCCCACGCGGTGGCGCCGCGGTCATCGGCGCGAGGCCCCGACGTCCGCCTAGTGGACGATCCGGCAGTGGGAGCGGGCCGCGCGCGGAAGGCCAGCAGTGCCCAGGGCACTGGCGGCGGCGGTCCAGGTGAACGAGAGGAGGCGGTGGGCCAGGAGGTGAAGGACGTGAAGACCGCGGCCAGCGTGAACTGGCACGTGCCGTACAGAGGAAGCGCGTGCAGGCCGGCCATGTCGACGACGTTGAGGACCGGGTCCTGGAGTCCGGTGTCGACCAGACTGAGGATGATGACGAGGAAGAAGCCCTCCAACTCGCCGCGTACCGCCATGACGAGGCAGCAGGCCGATGCCGCCGTACACAAGACCGGCGCCGAGGACGGCCAGGGCCTGTGCGCGGACAACCATCCAGCGGAAGGCGTCCCCGATGATCACCAGGCAAACGCCGTCGAAGTCCGGCAACTCGCGCGAACTGCCCTGCCACCACTCGACGTTCGTGACGTCGCGCCCGGCGGCGATACGCTGGGCCTCGTCCAGCATCTCCGCACGGGGGTCGACGGCCAGGACGTCCACTCCCCGCTCGGCCAGGGCGATAACCACCGCGCCGGTACCGGTGGCCAGGTCCAGGACGCGCCGGCCAGGGAAGGCGGCGGCGAACCGACGGCGACGCGGTACGGCGGCCGACGCCCCGCCCTGCTTGCTACCGCCCGCCGAGGACGTGACGCGTTCGTCGACGCCGCGGGCCCCGAGGTGGAGTTCGAGTGGGTCGTAATCACCCCAGCGCAGACCGCGCCTACCACCTGCCGACCGCACTGCCGAAAGTCCCGGATTCTTCTGACTCCTTCCGGCGGCCCGGAGGGGGAGCGGGAGGCTGTCAGCCCGTGCCCGCGTCGAGGAGTACCTGTCCGGCCGGTGTGAGCGTATGCAGGACGCTCTTGCCGTCGCGGGTCTGTGCGGTGAGTCCGGCGCGGCGCAGGACCGTGGCGTGTTCACTGGCGCTCGCGAGGGCGATACAGGCGTGTGCCGCGAGCTGGCCCGTGGTGCAGGCGGGGTGGTCGCCGATCACGCGCAGCACGGTCGCACGGGTGCGGCCCAGGAGCGCGGTCAGGGCGGGCGGGACGGCGGAGCCGGTCAGCGCTTCGGCGGTGAACACGGCGGACACCGCGCCCGGCCGGTCGTCGTGCAGGGGATAGGTGATCCACGGCTGGGGTTCGGCGGTGTCGTCCAGAGCGGGATAGTGCGAGCCGAACAGGGTCGGGATCAGGAGGAGCCCGCGCCCGCCGAGACGGACGTCGGCGTCGCGCCCGGAAGCCATGGTCAGATGCAGGACGGGCGGATGCCAGGCGATGTAGCGGGGGTTGAGCCCGCTCAGGAGACGCTCGACGCCGTGCCCGGCCAGTTGCCGGAGTCTGCGGGTCCGGTCTACCTGGGCGAGCCTGTCGATGCGTGACCAGTAGGGCGCGATGAAGTGCTGATGGGCATGGGCGACCGTGTCCGCCAACACACTGACCAGGGAGGGGTCGTCGCCGAGCGAGCGGACGTCGGACGAGAAGCCCGCGGGGCGGTCGGTGGCCCACTGCTGCAGATCCTTCCGGACCCGGCCGGCAGGTGTGCCGCGCAGCCGGTCGACCAGGTCGTCCGGGTGACCCTCACCGCTCAGGTCCAGGAAGTCCACCGCCGCGCCGGTGGCGGGGATCAACTCGCACAACGTCCGCATCCGGGGCGCCATGTGCCGGGCCGCCCGGCTGCGCCAGGCGTCGAACCGGACCGGGTGGGAGCGTTCTTGCAGCAACCGGACGGCGATCTCCAGTTCGAGCAAGGGCCGTGGCGCCGAGGCCAGTCGGGTGCGGGCCAGGTCCTCGGCGGTGAAGTGGATGCGCAGCGTCACCCGGGCGATCCTCCCCGCGACTTTCGTTTCGGGCCAGTCCGAAACGAGTCGATCAATGACAGTCGGCGGCCAACACTGGCAGGGCCGGGAGAACGCACCAGCATCCCGGCTCATGGGGGGAGGGGGCGGCGCCGCCGGACACCTCGCTGTCCGCGGCGCCGGCCCCCGCTCCCGTTCTGCCACAGCTCCACTCCGACGAAGGGAAGACCTGTGCGTCACGTGAAGCAGGCCGCCCTGCTCGTGTCCGCGACGGCTCTGACCACCGCGCTCGCGGCGACGCCCGCGGTGTCCGACATGCACTGGACCGGCACCGCGAAGGCCACCGCGTCTTCCGGCACGAGCGAGGCCGCCGACAAGATCGCCGACAAGGCCGCGGGCGAGTTCGGCGCGATGTCGTGGATCTATGTGGGCACCTACCGCACCCTGTCCGCGTGCCAGGCCGACGGCCGGAACTCCATCTACTCCGAGTGGGACTGCAAGAAGAACCCCAGCAGCGGCAAGTGGCAGCTGTGGGTGAACGACGAGTCGTGATCGACTGCCGGAGGCGCTGAGGCCTTTGAGCGGGGGCGTACGCGGTGGTGGTGCGCGCTGGGATGTGCCACCTCCGCGGTCGCCGTGCAAGTTTTCAGGCAGATCTATGCGCACTAGGGTCCGTCTTCGTACGGATCTTGCCCAGAGCAGGGCTGATGCGAGGGTGACCGCCGCTTCGTAGAAAGTGGCCGTCTTTTCGTATCCGGTGACGATCCCGCGAAAGCCCTTGAGCCGGTTATGACACAGGCTCTGAGGCAGCGCTCGATGATGTTGCGCCGCCGGTAGGTCTCTCAGTCGAACCCTGGCGGTCGGCCCACGTAGCCACCGCGCCTCAGCCGGTGCCGATGACCTGGTCGGGCCTGCACCGCGGCCGGCCCAGGCCGGTGCGGGGAACACGGATTCGTTCCAGCAGAGGGCGTGCTCGTCCGCTTTGTCCTGCCGACCCTGCCCCCTTTTCGGCCGGTGGCGGCGGCGTGCTGGTGGGCGCGGACGATGGCGGAATCGATCTGTACCAGCCAGTCGATGCCGCCGGCCGCGTCGGCGTGGGCCTGGATCTGCTGCAAGGCTCGGGGGAACACTCCGTCGAGGGCGTGGCGGCGGAAGCGGGTGTACACGGCTTCCACGACCCGTAGCGTTCCGGCAGGTCACGCCAGGAGGCCCCGGTGTGGATCTTGTGGACCATCCTGTTGATGCCCCTGCCGGTCCTCCGCGCGAGGCCGCCCGGTCGCGGCCCGGGGTATCAGCGGAGCGAGTAACTCCCGCTCACGATGAGTCAGTTCGTGAAGACGTACTACGGCACCATGATCTACCACCCCGGATGATCTTTGAAGACGGACCCTAGTACGTCGTGGTGATGGCGGGGGAGTTGAGGACTTGGACGGCTGCGCCGCGCTCGGTGAGCCACGACTCAAGTGTCAGGCCGACCAGTTCGTGTTGGGTGCCGTCTGGGGTGGTGACGTAGGTCGGCCCGAAGAGGGTGCCGTTCATTCCGGTGATGCGGGCGGCGTCGTCGAGGGTGGCGTGGAAGCTGGTGTTCGCAACGGTGACGTCTGTCAGGTCGGCGCGTTCAGGCGGGTGTTGCCGAGCAGCGTTGCACCGTTCAGTCGGGCTGTGCGAAGGCAAGCCCCACGCGCGTCGACGTCGTAGAGGTCCCCGCTGCCAAGGTTGACGCCGGTCAGATCGGCGTCGCGCAGGATGGTCTCGGTGAGCTCGGCCTTAACCAGCACTGCCCGCGTCAGATCCGCGCCTTCCATATCCGCCCACCCGAGATTCGCCCGGTACAGATCCGCTTCCCGCAGCCGGACGCCTCGCGCCACAGATGGGCAGAACAGGGCAAGACCGAGATCGGCGCCGGAGAGATCGGCACCTGAAAGGTCCAGATGCGTGGCGTCGAGGGTGCTCTCGCCCGTGGCAGCCGCCCAGGCCGTCAGGACGGCGGCTGCCCTTCGGTCCACCGGCAGCCGGTGGATTCGGCGTACGTCCTGGTCGTCGACAGTCATGACGGCTGCGCGTCCTCGTCGGCGTCGACCGCAGCGGTATCGGCCATGTCTTGATGCTAGTGCCCCGGAATGGCAGGCCTTCGCGGTGCAGGCCGGCCTTGACGTCCTGCTGGCCTGGCTGACCCCCAAGGCCGGCCCACAGCCGTGCCGGGTAGCTGATCGTTCCGGACGACGTCGCTGACGCCGAGGTCCTGCAGGGTATTTGGCCGCTGGACAGCTCGTTCCCGGCGTGGACATGGTGCCGATACGGGGCTTGGAGGCAGGTTCCGACAGTTAGGGCTTTGGTAGTGCTGGGCTGCCGCGTCTACGCGCTGCTCCCGGTGCATGAATCACCGTCAGGTGAGGCTACGTTCCGGCAAGCCGCCAACTCCGCACGGGCTGGCCGTTCGCGTCCCATGTGAACTCTTCCCTGAGTGCCGTGCCATCGTCGTCGAACACTTTGCGGCGCGCCAGCGCGCCGTTGGGGTGCCATTCTTTGACCTCGCCGCATGGTAGGCCCATGCGCACGGTCCCCTCGGATCGCAATGTTCCGTCCTCATACCATTCGAGCGACAGGCCGTTCTGTATTCCGTCGGTGTAGTTATCCAAGCTGATTAATATTTCGCCGAGATATTCCACTGCCTCCCCTGTGAAGAGTCCGCCCCGGTAGAGCAGGCGCTGAGCCTCATCCATATCCACTTCCGGATCGTCGATATCGATTCGTTCTCTATCAAGCATTACGGAACCCGGTTCTCGTCACTCGGCGGGCAGCCTGTGTACTGCCCCTGGCTGCTCTTCAAGCCCTTTGCTCAGGCCAGGCGTCGATGATCTCCTCGTCGGCGTCCCGCGGCCAGGGCAAACGCCGCTCAACCAAGGCGCTCAACCAAGACCGCGGACTGCTTGCGACGGACCAACGCCACGCAGTCTTCCTCCCCCCGTGTCATCGCTTCCCCGTGTCATCGCTCTGACGGCGAAGTCGTGTCACTCGTAGATGCGGCCAGCCATGACCATCTGAGCCAGCAAGGTCCAACGTGGGCTGCCCGGTACGGGCTCACTGCGATGGCACACCATCCAGGCATGGCTTGCGGCCAGGCGCCCCGGCCCTCCAGGAAGTGGACCGGAGTTACGTTATCCCGAGCCGATTCGTTGTCCGACAGGTCTGAAACGGCCTCCTGGAGAAACCCGGCCAGGGCCTTTCGACTGTCCCCCTCCCGCGCTATCTCGAAGAGGTCGTTGTAAGCACCGACTCGCCCTTTCCCTTGACGTTGTGCCCCACCCTCGTGGCAGGGGCCTGGCCGCCACGTCTATCCATCCGCTGCCCCTGTGCGCAAACCGTTTTCGATCATCCCGCATATGGTCATGTCCGCGCGTGGAAGGCGCGACGCAGGAGGTCCCACACGAGCCGGGCGCCTCCCTGTGGGCTAAGGGCTCGCAGAGACCCGGCCAGGAGGGGTCAACGTGATCGGGGGGGGGGGACTGGCTCCCAGCCTCGGTGCACCCCTGAACCGCCCATGACCCGCCGGTCGAGCCTCAGCCGGGCTGCTTGATGCTCTCGATGATCCGGGCGAAGCCTTCCGCTCCGTGGCCCGCGTCGATCTGGCGCTGGATGAGCCGTTGCAGCATGGCGACCACCTCGGTGCTGATGCCCTGATCGGCGCTGGCGGCCAGGAGGTCGCTCTGGTCGGAGAAGACGAGGCTCTGCTGCCCTTCGACGGTGTAGTCCCCGCCGTCGATCACCGCGGCGAAGCCCTGGAAGGAGCCGGTCATGGCGGTCAACCAGGGTGTGGCCATGGTGGCGAACTCGCCCGCCGTCACCCCGGCAGGCGCCACCATGGCCACACCGTGCAGAAAACCGGCGAACATGACGTACATGCCCGCGAGCAGGGCGAGGTCGTACAGGGACGCCAGCCCGGCGTCGTCACCGAAGTAGGTACTGGCTCCCCACAGGTCGAGGAGCGGCTTGTACTGGTCGAAGGCCGCGGCCGATCCGCTGTAGAGGAGCGATGACCCAGGCCGGCCGATCATCTGCGGCACGGCCATGATGCCGGCGTCCAGATACGTGATGCCGGCACGGGCGGCCCAGTCGGACAGCTCCCGCGCCTGCGCCGGGGACGTCGTCGTCACGTTGACCAGAGTGCGCCCGGTCAGCTCCTCGCAGAGCGGATCGAGCACCTCGTGGACCGACGCGTGGTCCAGCAGACAAGCGATCACCAGTTCGCCGGCGCGGACCGCGTCACCGGCCGTGGCCGCCACCGACGCGCCCTGCGCGAGGAGGTCGTCCGCCTTCCCCGGCGAACGGTTCCAGACCGTGGTCGCGTACCCGGCCCTCACCAGGGCGCCCGCGAGGGCACTGCCCATCGCCCCCAGTCCGAGCACGCTCACCTGGGCATGGTCATGGGTCGTCATTTCCGGGCTTCCTCTCGTGTGCGACGTTCGGTTCACATCCTCAGCGCCGCTTGTAGAGTTGGCCAGTACGGACTAATTAGTGGGGTACTCACCTTTGGGTAAGCACCTCTTGAAGCGGAGGCGCAGACAGCAGATGGCAACAACAGCACGGCGGGGTCCCTACTTCTGCGGCATCGACGCGGCGATGGACGTGGTCGCCGGCAAGTGGAAGTCGCTGATCCTGTGGGAACTGCAGCACCACGGGACCCGCCGGTTCGCCGAGCTCCGCCGTGGTCTGCCGGGCGTCAGCGAGAAGATGCTGATCCAGCACCTGCGGGAGATGGAGGAGGACGGGCTCGTGCATCGGGAGGTGTACCGCGAGGTGCCGCCCAAGGTCGAGTACTCCCTCACGGAACACGGAATCTCGCTCAATGCCGCCCTGGCCTCCCTGGGAGCATGGGGGGCCGCGCGCATGCGGCGGATCGGGGCCGAGAAGGTTGCGGTCGAGGTTGCCGCGCCGGCGCGCCGCTGACGCCACCCACCACCGCACCCCGTAGGCCCAGACGCCGCGGAGGCAAGCCGTCAGCGACCCGTCAGCAGTCCGCCCTACGCTGCGCCTCCGTCCTGCACTGAGCTGAGCTGACGGAAAGGGCGGGCCGATGCACCGGCAGACGCACCAGCGAGATGAGCCGTCGTCCCGAAGCCCCGGGAGGGCGGCGAGGAGCAGATGGGTCGTGTGGGCCGCCTGGATCGCCGCCGCGGTGCTGGCAGCGATGACGAGCACGGCGTACGCGGCCCCGGCGGACGTCCCGGACGGCACGGCCAAGGTCTCCGTCCGAGGTGCCGCGTCCGAGACCAACATCGTCGCCTTGCACAGCGGGATGTGCCTGGAAGCGGCCTCGACCGCGAGCGGGGAGCCGGTCCGGCAGCGTCACTGCGTGGGCAAGCGCGGCTCCCTGTGGATCCTGCGCCAGTCCTCCCTGGGCTCGGACCTGGTCCAGGTGGTCAACGCCGCCAGCGGGTTGTGCCTGGCGGTGGCGGAGTCGAGTTCCGCCGACGGTGCTCCGGTGCGTCAGGAACGCTGCGGTGCCCAGCCCGGTGCGAACTTCCGTACGGCGGACAGCGGTGATGGCGCGTGGCTGCATCCGATGACGGCGAGCCCGCACAAGTGCGTCGGCGTCGCGGCCGCGTCGGTGGCCGACCGCGCCGAACTGCAGCAGTGGCCCTGCAACGGCTCGGCAGGGGTCCGTTTCGAGCAGCGCCGGCCACCGCACGAGTGGCGCACCACGATCGTGAACACCACGAGCGGCAAGTGTCTGGGCATACGAAACGCGAGCCGCGCGGAACTGGAGTGGGCGCTGCAACGCACCTGTTCGGGCGCCGCCGACGAAAGCTGGCGCATCGTCGTGCTGGAACAGGGCGTGGCCATCGCCAACGTCAACAGCGATAAATGCCTGGTGGCCACCCGCGACATGAACGGAGCCAACGGAAGCCAGGCAAAGCAGGCCACGTGCGAGGGCTACCCGTACCAGAGGTGGACCCTGGAAGAACGGGCTCCGGGGGTGTACGCACTGCGCAACCACCTCCTGACCACCCAATACCTGGGCCTCCGGGCACCGCTCACGGATGAGGCCGCGCTGGCGGAATTCTGGGAGCGCAGCCCCGATCACGCCCAGGAGTGGCGGATCAGCACGGGCTGAACCCTCACCCGTAAACCCGCCCCAGTCACTGATGGTTCCAGAATTGGTTCCAGAATGAGGTCCGCAGTTTCCTCAAGCAGCCCATGCGGCGAACGAGTTGGGCAGCGCCATGCGCCCGGACCACCCGCACTGCAAGTTGCCCTCGGGTGGGGCGCGCTGGCGGCGGGAAGTTCCGTCGTCTCGCAGGCAGAGGCGGCCACCAACAGAGCGCCCTACGGCGGTCCGCACTGGTCCGGCTGCGCCCCGGCCGGCCCGGCGGCAGACTGACGGGCGGGTGTCGGTGTCCGTCGGAGGTCCGGCACCGACGGGCCCCTTACGGACCTCTGAGGGACTCTCGACGGATCGTCCGACGGGCCCGGACGGCCGATCGGGCCCGATCGCGGGTCGATGCCGGGGGCGGATGCCGGCCTGCGCGGGCCGATCGATCCGATCGGTGGGCGGGGCCCCGACCCTGGAACAGCTCCCCGCAGTCCACCCGGCGCGAGGGCCAAGGTGAGCGAGCCGTCGTCGATGGCCGTCCGCTGCAGGTGACACGTATGGCCTCGGTCAGCTCCCACACGGTTCCTGCGCTGGAGCCGAGCGTGTGTGGGCGTGCGGAACAGTGTCCTGCACGGCGCCGAGTCTGGATGACCCAGGCACGTCATGGTTCCGAGGACGTGGCCGGGGGCGAGGCCCACCTCGGCGAGTCCGAGCCCCGCGCCCGCGCCCGCAAGCCGAGCTCGCCGTAGCGACGCCAACGGTTGACCCACTTCGACGCGCACCTCCGGGAGATTCCTGATTCCACTCATGCCCATGAATTGAACTATGGTACAAGTAGTACGTACGTTCAACTATCATGGCGGGGAGATGTAATGAGCGTGGGACAGTCCGCACGTGCCGGGTGGCGAGAATGGGGCGGTCTCGCGCTGCTGGCGTTGCCGACCATGCTGTTAGGGCTCGACGTGACGGCGCTCTACCTCGTCGTTCCGAGCCTGTCCGCTGACCTGAGTCCCACCGCGACAGAAACGCTGTGGATCATGGACGCCTACGGCTTCCTCATCGCGGCGTTCCTGATCACCATGGGAACGCTGGGCGATCGGGTCGGACGACGGCGCCTGCTGATGATCGGTGCAGCAGCGTTCGGCGCGGCCTCGGTGCTCGCGGCGTTCGCCCCCACCGCCCTGTGGCTGATCGTGGCGCGGGCACTGCTTGGAGTAGCCGGAGCAACACTCATGCCCTCGACGCTGTCGTTGATCAGCAACATGTTCCACGACGTCCGGCAACGGGCGCTGGCGATCGGCGTATGGGCCACGATGTTCGCCCTCGGCATGGCCGCGGGCCCGATCGTGGGCGGTGTGCTGGTCGCCGGCTTCTGGTGGGGCGCAGTCTTCCTCATCGCCGTACCGGTTGCCCTCCTCGTGCTGGCTGGTGCGCCGACGCTACTGCCCGAGTTCCAGACCCGCGCCGGTCGGCCCGACCTGCTGAGTATTGGTCTGTCCCTGGCCGCGCTCCTGCCGACCATCTACACGATCAAGCACGCGGCCGCCCATAGCATCGACACCCAGGCGCTGGTCGCCTTTCTTCTCGGCGGCGCCTCGACGGTCGCCTTCGTGCGTCGCCAGCTGAGCCTGGAAGAGCCACTGCTGGACATGAATCTCTTCACCAGCCGGATCTTTTCCGCCGCGCTGACCGTCCTGTTGATCGGCTTGGTCGGCTTCGGTGGAGTGATGTTCCTGGTCACCCAGTACCTACAGCTCGTCGAGGGCCTTTCACCGACCACGGCTGGGCTGTGGATGGGGCCGCCCGCACTGGCCATGCTCATCGGGGCCATCGGTGCACCGCTGCTGGCACGTCGTGTGTCACCGGGCATCGTCATGTCGGCGACCTTGGCGCTGTCACTGTTCGGATACGCCCTGCTTGCACTTGCTGGGGCTGACAGCAAGCCGAGCGTGGTCGGCGGATTCGCGCTCGTCTACCTCGGCCTCGGGGTCATCGCCGCATTGGGTACTGACATCGTCGTGGGTGCGGCACCCCCGGAGAAGTCCGGATCAGCCGCCGCTCTGTCGGAGACCGTTCAAGAGCTCGGCATCGCGACAGGGGTCGCACTCCTGGGCAGCCTGACCACGGCGATCTATCGCACCGACATCGAGGTACCAGCAGAGCTTTCCCCACCCGCGGTCGACACTTACAGCAACAGTCTCTCCGGAGCATCGTCCCTCGCGGACCAGCTGCCGGACTGGGCTTTGGAACCCGCACGAGCCGCCTTCACCGGCGGACTCAACACCACCGCCGTCGCAGCCGGCATTGCGGTAGCCGCAGCTTCCCTGGCCTGCTACACAACACTGCGGCACATCCGCCCCCTCGGCGACGCAACCCTGAAGGCGGCGGATAACCTCGACGCCCCGGATCGGCAATGAAGGTGGAGATGATGGCGGCTGAAGAAGACACGGTCGATGGGCGCAAACTGCGCGGTCAACGCCGCCGGGCCCAGATCATCGAGGCAACTCTCACGATCGTCCGCCGGGATGGTGCCACCGGAGTCACCCACCGAACCGTCGCCAAAGAGGCCGGGATCACCACCAGCCTGACCCTCTACTACTTCGCCACCCTGGACGACCTGCTGGTAGCGGCTCTCACCAGCGTCACAGACGCGTACACCCAGCGCATCCGCCGGCTCATCGACACCGAGGACGACCCGCTCGATGGCCTCGCCCAGCTCATCGCGGAATCGGCCGGCCCCGGCCGTGAGCGCGCACTCGCCGAACGAGAGCTGTCCACCCTGGCGGCTCGCCGACCCGCCCTACGACCTGTAGCGCGACGCTGGCGCGACAACGTCGCAGAACTCGCCCGAACACAGACCGGCGACGCGAACGCGATCGAAGCCTTCGTTGCCCTGTCCGACGGCCTGTGCACAGCGATCCTTCTCGACGACCACGAGGCCGACCCTGCCCACATCCGGGCGCTGCTCCGCAAGACGCTATCGACAACCACTCCTTAGCCGCGCTAGGCGGACAGGGAAGCGTAGGACCGGTGTCACCAACGTGCCGCCCCGCAACAACTGGGCGGCCAGGCGGTTCAGTCGGTCGAGAGGGCCTCAAGGAGGTCGCCGACCTTCGGGTCGGGCAGCGCGCGGGCGACGTCGGCCTGGGCGACCATGCCGACCAGGTCGTGGCCGTCGATCACCGGCAGGCGGCGTACCTGGTGCGCGGTCATCGTGCGCAGGATCTCCTCCGCGTCGTCGTCCGCTCCGATGGTCACCGCCTCGCCCTGGGCGAGCGAACTCGAACAGGCGGACCTGCTCGACGACCACCTGCGCCTCGTGCTGCCGCTCGCACCGCGGGGAACGGCCGACGGAGCGGACACCGACGCCCCGATGACGGCGCTGTGCTCACTGGCGGACCACGCCTGGGTGAGGGAACCCGAGGGCACGGCAGCGCGGCACTGGGCCGTGGCCCTGTGCCGCGACGCCGGATTCGAACCCGACGTACGGTTCGAGACCACCGACACCCTGCTTCACCTGCGCCTCGTCGAGGAGGCGCACGCCGCCGCCTTCCTCCCTGACCTCGTCTGGGGCCGGCGGCCCCGAGCGTCACCAGGACGCGGAGTCGACGGTGACTTCGAGGCCGCGGGTGGTGACCGGCTGGGCGCTGCCGTCGGCCAGCCGGTAGGACAGGCCCACCACGGCGGCCTGTTCCGCCGCTACGCGGTCGGCCAGCACGCGGGAGCGCTCCAGCAGCAGGTCCACGGTGTGCCGGGTGTGCTCGGCGATGATGTCGCCGTCCTCGGTGAGGCCGCCGGAGCGGGCGGCCAGCAC
>NZ_JBFAHX010000015.1:0-167105 GCF_040654435.1 Streptomyces sp. NPDC050703 | reverse complement strand
CCCTACACCAGCAACACAGAGCGGACCGCAGCCCTGGCAGACTTCCTCCACACCTACAACCACCACCGCTGCCACACCGCACTCGGCGGCCAGCCGCCCATCAACCGCGTCAACAACCCTGCGGGTCAATACACCTAGCGGAGCACCACGCAGCCCTTCTCCGTGAGCGCGCGCAGCAGCCCGTCGTGGATCTGGACGCCGTTCCAGCGCAGGTCCAGCTTCTCCAGGGCGGGCAACTCCGCGAGCCAGTCGGGCAGTCGGCGGACGGCGTTGCCCCGCAGGTCGATGCGGCGCAGCAGCGGCAGGCCGCGCAGGGCCTCGGGGACGGCGGTGAAGGCGTTGTCCCGCAGTTCCACCTCGCGCAGCTCGCGCAGGCGGTGAACGGACCGGGGCAGGTCCCCGAGCCGGTTGCCGCGCAGCCACAGCTCGCGGAGCGCGGCCAGCGAGCCGATGGTGTCCGGCAGACGGGTCAACTCGTTGTGCTGCGCCCGGAGTTCCACCAGGCCGGTCATGCCGCCGAGCGCGTCGGGCAGTGCGGTCAGGCGGTTCTCGCCCACGTTCAGGTAGGCGAGCCGGGTGAGACGGCCGAGGGACGCGGGCAGCTCGGTGAGGTCGTTGTCGTGGAGGTAGAGGAAACGGCTGAGCCGGGTGAGGCCGCCGAGCTCGGCGGGGACGGCGCGCAGCCTGTTGTGACCGAGGTCCAGCGTGTGCAGGTCCCCGAGGGTGCCGATGCGCGGCGGCAGGTGCGTGAGCGCGTTGTCGGGCAGGAGCAGCACCTCAAGGCGCGGATGGTGCCAGACCTCGTCCGGCACCGCGTCCAGACCGCCGTGCCAGTAGTCGAGTACGGTGCTCGCTTCACCCATGCCCTCGGCCCCCTCCGTCTCCGCCGGGTGCGTCATTCTCCCCCCGCGACCGACACCCGCCGACACCGGGCCACGCCCGGACACCCACCCGGCCGCACCGCCGACGCACGCCCGCGTGCGGTTCGGCGAGGTGGGCGTGGAGGGTCCGGCGAGGTGGGCTCGGACGGCGCGGCGGGGCTGCTGCCCCCGCGGCGGGAAACCTCGCGGGCCACGTACCATGGGCGCATGTCCTTCCTCCGCCGCCGCAGCTCCGCCACCCCCGCGGGCCCGGACTTCGACGTCCTGGCCATGGATCCCGGTGACTGGCCCGGCAATCTCGGCGCCGGCCTGCTGCCCGCGCCCGACGGCAGCTGCCAGGGCGTGTTCCTGCGCTACGACCTCTTCGGCGGGCGCGGCCCCGCGATGATCATCGGCAACCTCCCCGAGGGCTCGCCCGCGCGGGAGACCGAGGAGGGGGAGATCCCCTTCGAGGTGGCGCAGCTGCTCCTGGCCCTGGAGAACGACGAGGACATCACGGTCGTCTCCACGGAGGACCTGCCGGTGATGCAGGGGGACAACCTCCTCATCGTGCGCCGTCTGAAGCTCTCGGAGAGCCGCATCTCGTGCGTGCAGTTCGACCGGAGCGACAACGTCCTGGTGACCATCGCCGCCTGGGACCGCCCGATCACCGACGATCTGTACGCGCTCCTGAAGCCGCTGCCCGCGGAGCTCTTCCAGCAGGGCTGACCCGCACGCGGCGGTGCCGCCCTCCCCACCACCCGGGGCGGCGGGCGGGCCGCGCCACCCGCGTCGCCGCCGGAGCGTCCCGCACCCGCGAACTCACCCTGCGCCCATCCCGTTCCGGGTCCGGGCCGCCCCCACACGGGCGGCCCGGACCCGGCCGGTCATGCCACCCTCACTTCGACGAGGGAGCCACCCGCACATCGGCCGCCCGCACGTACCCGATGCGGTGCCCGTACTGGATCACGTAGTACATGTCCTTGCCGCGCACCACCCGGTGCGGCGCGGTGTCGAACGTCGGGGCGTAGAAGTACTCGCCGGGGACCTTGTCGCCGACCACGTACTTCTGGCCCGCGAGGATCTTGTACGGCAGCGGCGAGACGGCCTGGACGGGCACACCCGCCGGGTAGGCCTCCTTCTCCGGGTAGGCGCGTCCGTACACCGGCACCTCCGTCGCGCCCTCCTTCGGCGTCACCACCAGGCCCTTGGCGTCGACCGCCGTGGGCTGCTTCTTCGGGTTCTTGAACCAGGCCTTCTGGCCGAGGTACCAGACGGCCGTCCAGTCACCCCTGCGCTCGGCGACCGCGTACTGCTGGCCGGTCGAGAGCCGGGCACCGACGTCGTTCACGTCGATCGTGGAGTCCTGGCCGCCGGGCCGCTTGCCGATGTCCTTGATCAGCGGGGCGTCGTCGCGCGGCTCGGTGTGCACGCGCACCGCCGCCGAACCGTGCGGCACGCACTTCTGGCCGGGCTTCTCGCAGCCCGTGTACTCCGGCGTGTTCTTCGCGTACTCCGGGGCCACCGTCACCACGCCGCCCTTCGCGCCGGCCGTGCGCTTGAACGGCTTGCCGAGCAGTGTGAAGTAGTGCTGCCAGTCCCAGTAGGGGCCCGGATCGGTGTGCATGCCCGGGATTCCGGCGCTCGTCGTGCCCTGCACGTTGTCGTGGCCCAGGATGTGCTGCCGGTCCAGCGGGATGTCGTACCGCTTGGCGAGGTACTTCACGAGACGCGCCGACGTCCGGTACATGGCCTCGGTGTACCAGGTGTCGGGGGCGACCAGGAAGCCCTCGTGCTCCAGGCCGATCGACTTGGAGTTCACGTACCAGTTGCCCGCGTGCCAGGCGACGTCCTTGGCCTTCACGTGCTGGGCGATGTGGCCGTCCGTGGAGCGCAGGGAGTACTGCCACGACACGTAGGTCGGGTCCTGCACCATCTTCAGGACGCCCTCCCACCGGCCCTCGGTGTCATGGATGATGATCGAGTCGATGCTCTGGCTCTTGGGCCGGTCCCCGAGGTCGTGGTTGCCGTAGTCGGGGTTGCCGTTCGGGTCCTTGAACTCCTCGTACGGCGCCGGAATCCACTCGCAGGCGACGGTCCTCGGACACTCCGTGCCGCCCGTCGGCGCCTTGCGCAGGCCCATCCGTTCGAGCTGCGAGGCGTCGGGCCCGAGCCCCGGTACCGGCGCGAGCGTCACGCGCTGGCCGGCGTCCGTGGTGCGCCGCTCGCCGTCGCGGATGACGGCGAACACGTCGTTCGCGTACGTCGCCGCCGTCGCCTCGTCGTCCGCCCCGGAGAAGCGGGCGATCGCGCCGTACCAGTCGGCGGGGTCACCGCCCAGCGGCTTGCCGAGCCCCTTCTGGGCCGCGGCGAGCAGCGCCGCGCCGCCCTCCACGTTCGCGGCGGTGTCGGTGCGCAGCTTCTCGGCGGGCAGGCCGGTCAGCTCCGCCGCGCGCGGCAGCGTCTTGAGCCGCGCGGGGACCTCGCTCTCCGCGGGCACGTGCGCCTTCGGCGGCTTCGCGGGGCGCGAGGTGTCGCCGCGCGGGTCCTCCGTGCCCTCGCTGTGGTGCGAGGCGGCGGCGAGGGCGGTGCGCGCGTCGGTCAGGTGCATGGGGCCGTAGCCGCCGGTGACGCTGGCCGCGCCGCCGTGCGCGTCCCAGCGGGACTGGAGGTAGGAGACGCCGAGCAGCACGCTCTGCGGCACGCGGTACTCCGCGGAGGCCGCGGCGAAGGCGCTCTGCAGGTCGGTGTCGGACGGGGGTCGGGCGGCGCCGGGCGACGGGGCCGCGCCGAGCAGCGGCACCAGCAGCCCGGCCGACGCGAGAGCGCCCGCCGTCCTGATGGTGCGTCTGCGCGCGGACGACGTACGGGCACGTGCGGATGCTCGCAATGCAGCCTCCTGGGACGTCTGGGCCGGTGATGCGTGACGGGGTGTGCGGGCCGGGCGTGGGTCAGTGGTACCGGCTCGCCGACGATCCGTCAATCATGTCCAGGACAAGTGATTTCCCAAGTCAGCGCTGGTCCGGCCGGGTCAAGGAGAGTTTTTCGCCAGGGAGGCCACACCGCCTGCGGCGCGTCAGTGGCGTGGACCAATGAGCGGAGTGAAGATCACCTGTTCGGATGACGAACGCGAACCAGGTCCAGGCCGCCGGCACGGCGCGCCGCCCCGCTCAGGTGAAGCGGCGCACGAACGCGAGTGCGGTGTCGGCCACCTCCTGCCACCGGCTGTCCAGGGTCAGCGCGTGGTCCCGCCCGTGCAGCTCGACGATCTCCGTGACGCCGGAGTTGGCCTTCTGCCGCTTGTACGCGCCGTTCGCCATCGACCAGGGCACCGCGTTGTCCTTCCCGCCGGAGATGATCAGCAGCGGACCGCGCCGCGGCGTCCGGCAGTCCGCCCTGGCCTCGGTGCGCGGATTGAGGTTGGCCAGCGCCGCCTGCGCGGGCGCGACGCAGGGCGCGGGCACGGCGTAGCGGTCGTAGATGGCCCTGGCCTCCTCCTCGCTGACGGCGTTGGCGTACGCGTAGCGGAACTGGGGGAACGTCAGGGGCTTGGCGCGCTTGCGGTCGGCCGGATTGGCGATCATGGGGCGCAGCGAGCGCACCGTCGACAGGGGCAGCGCGAGCACACCGCGGAACGGCGCCGGGTCGATCGCCACGGAGACCGCGGACAGGCCGCGCCCCGCGAGCATCTGCGTGAGCAGTCCGCCCACGGAGTGCCCGACGACCGCGGGCTTGCGCTCCAGCGTGCCGATCAGGCCGGCCAGGTGGTCGGCGACCATCTTCACGCTCTTGCCCGCGATGGCCTCGGGGTGCTCGCGGGCCTCGGCCACCGTCGCCGGTTCGCCGGGCCAGGTGAGCGCGACCGGCGCGTAACCGGCGGCCTCGAAGTGCGGGAGCCAGTGGTCCCAGCTGCTTGCCAGCATCCACAGGCCGTGCACGAACACGACCGGTGTGCGACCGGAGGCGTTGGCCCGGTCGATCTGCTCTGCGTCATTGACGGACATACCCTGACGCTACGGTCGCAAGTCCGCAGCCGTACGGGGAACATGACAGGATGGCCGATACTCCCGCCCGCGCGGCCGGAGTGGCGCGGGACCGGCGCGGCGAGCGGCCGCAGGCACGGACCAGGGGCATGCGAAGGTCCGCGGTGCGCCCGGACCCCCCCCGGCGCGCCGCGGACCTCCGGTCCCCGTCAGCGAGTGCCGACCGCCGCACGCACGGCCCGGCGGGCCAGCTGGCAGTCGTCGTGCAGCCGCCTCAGCAGCAGCCGCTGTTCCTCGCCGGACGGCACAGCACCGGGGTGGGCCGCGCCCGGTGCCGTCGGGGTCGTCCCGTGCATCGAACGCTGCACGGCCATCTCGTACGTACGGATCTCACGGGTCAGCACCAGCATCAGGTTGACCAGGAAGGCGTCGCGCGCCGCCGGACCCGCGTTCTGCGCCAGCTGGCTGATCTCGCGCCGCGCCACCGGGGCGTCACCGAGGACCGCCCACAGCGTCGCCAGGTCGTACCCCGGCAGGTACCAGCCCGCGTGCTCCCAGTCGACGAGGACGGGCCCCGGCGGCGAGAGCAGGATGTTCGAGAGCAGGGCGTCGCCGTGGCAGAACTGCCACATCGCGTGCGGCCCGCCACTCTGGTGGACGGCCGAGTGCGCGATCCCGTGCAGCAGCTTCTGCAGGTCTCCCATGTCCCGGTCGGTCAGCAGGCCGAGCTCGTGGAAGCGGGCGATGCGCCGACCGTAGTCCAGCGGCCTGCCGAACACCTCCATCGGCGGCTGCCACTGGTTGAGGCGGACGACGGAGCCGAGCGCCGCCCGGATGTCCGCCCGCGGCGGACACTCGATCGGGTGCCGCTGCAACGCCGCCACGCGTCCCGGCATCCGCTCGATGACCAGCGTGCAGTCGTCGGGGTCCGCGGCGATGAGCCGCGGCGCCCTGACCGGCGGGCGGTGGCGGACGAAGGAACGGTAGGCGGCTATTTCGTGCCGTAGCCGCTCCGACCAGGCGGGCGAGCGGTCGAGCAGGCACTTGGCGACGGCGGTGCCGCGCCCGACGGTGCCGATGAGCAGGGCGGTGCGGCCGTTGCGGCGGAGCACCTGTACGGGGTTGAACTCCGGGCAGATGCGGTGCACCGAGGCGATCGCGCCGCGCAGTTGCGCCCCTTGGGGGCCGGACAAGTCGAGTCTCCCGCTGAGCGGTTGCGTGCCGGCCCCGGGCGGTCGGTGCGCACGGCCGACGCCGAGCTGCGCGGTGGCGGACCGCACCGGCTCCAGATAGGGGCCGCTCCCCGGTGAGGGGGGCGTCTCGCGGCCCCGCTGGGCGGGGGGACGCGGGTGCGGCGGCCGGGGCGGGGCGGACACGGAGGACGATGCTGCGTGCATGGGCGATACAGATCCCTTCGTGTGCCTGTGCATTGCGTGCGCCTCCCGGCCCGGCCGCTTCGGGTGCACCCTGGGGAGTGCCTTGCGGCGACCGGGTCGGGGTGGCGCACTCCTACCTGACACCCGGCCTCCCCTGGCACACCATGTGGCGCACCCTGGCGAACCCTGGCGAATAGTCGCTCAGCAACTGACAGACGGTTACTGTCAACTCAGCCGAGAACCTGGGGGCTTGACGTGAACGGACAACCCAACACCCGCCTTTCGGACCTGTTCGGCCTGGCCGGCTGGTCCAAGGGTGAGCTCGCGAGACTGGTGAACCGGCAGGCGGCGGCCATGGGCCACCCGCAGCTGGCCACCGACACCTCGCGGGTGCGGCGGTGGATCGACATGGGGGAGATCCCGCGCGATCCGGTGCCGCGGGTGCTCGCGGTCCTGTTCACCGAGCGTCTCGGCCGTGTCGTGACCACTGAGGATCTCGGTCTGGTCCGGCAGGGACGCCCAGGAAAGCGGCAGGGCGACGGGAGTGTGGAGCACCCCGACGGCGTGCCATGGGCGCCCGAGCGGACGGCCGCGGTCCTCACCGAATTCACGGGAATGGACCTCATGCTCAACCGACGCGGCTTGGTGGGCGCGGGCGCTGCGCTCGCCGCAGGCTCCGCGCTCAGCAGCGCCATGCATGACTGGCTGCACGCCGACCCGGCCCTCGCGGCCGACGCCCCCCGTACCCACGACCCCCTGCACGTCGACCCCGCCGCCGACCGCTACGAGGCCGCTCCCATCGGTTCCCAGGAGATCGAGGAACTGGAGCGCTCGGTGGAGGTGTTCCGCGCCTGGGACGCCTCCCGCGGCGGCGGACTCCAGCGCAAGGCCGTGGTGGGCCAGCTCAACGAGGTGGGCGGCATGCTCGCCTACCGCCACCCCGACCACCTCCAGCGGCGCCTGTGGGGCGTCGCCGCCAACCTCGCCGTGCTCGCCGGCTGGATGTCGCACGACGTCGGCCTCGAACCCACGGCGCAGAAGTACTTCGTCATCGCGGCGCACGCGGCGCGGGAGGGCGGGGACCGGCCGCGGGCCGGGGAGGCCCTGTCGCGGGCCGCGCGCCAGATGGTGCACCTCGGCAAGCCGGACGACGCCCTGGACCTGATGAAGCTGGCCACGTCGGGCGGCGGCGAGGAGGCCCTGCCGCGCACCAAGGCGATGCTGCACACCATCGAGGCCTGGGCGCAGGCGTCGATGGGGCACGGCCAGGCCATGCGGCGCACGCTCGGCCGCGCCGAGGACCTCTTCGTCTCCGACAAGGGGGACAGGGAGCCGCCGAGCTGGATGCAGATGTTCGACGAGGCGGATCTGCACGGTATGCAGGCCCTGGCCTACCGCACCCTCGCCGAGCACGACCCGGCCGCCGCGACCGTCGCCCAGCGGCACGCCAAGCTGGCCATCGAGCTGCGGGCCAAGGGCCGCGACCGCTCGCAGATCTTCGACTACATCTCACTGGCCTCGGCCTGCTTCATCGCCGACGACCCGGAGCAGGCCGACCGCTACGCACGCCTGGCCCTGGTGTCGATAAACTCCAACTCCTCCCACCGCACCTGGGACCGGCTGCGCGAGATGTTCCGGCTCACGGCGCAGTACTCCGACTTCCCGAAGATCCAGGACCTGCGTGAGGAGATCAGGCTCGCGCTGCCGAAGGGGGGCAGGACGGCGGGCAGGACGGCGAGGGCGTGACGCGCCCGTTCTGACCACCGGACCGTGGGCACGGGAGTCTGCCCACGCCGTCGGACGCGGGCTAGACCCGTGCCATCAGCAGGCAGGCGTCGGCCTCACGCGGTGCCTCGTCGAACGCCTCCAGGACGGCGCGCACGCAGTCCTGCGTGCCGAGCGCCCCGGTGAAGCGGGGGGCCATCGCGAGCAGTTCGGTCGTGGCCGCGTCCCGGTCGCATCCGGGGACGAGGCCGTCGGTGTGCAGCAACAGGAGGTCACCCGGGCGGAGTCGCACTTCGGCCTGCGCGTACGAGACTCCGGAGGCGGTCCCGAGGGGCACGCCGGCCGGTGACGTCAGCGCGCGCCCCGTCCCTTCGCGGAACAGGAGCGGGGCGGGGTGTCCGGCCTGCGCCCAGACGAGGCGGTGGCCGGCCGGGTCGTAGCGGCAGCAGACGGCGCTGCCGGTGGTGGGGCGCCCGGTGACCTCCAGCAGCTGGTTCAGCCAGCTCAGGAGGTGGCCGGGGCCCGCTCCGGTGACCGCCGTGCCGCGCAGGGCGCCGAGCAGCATCGCCAGGCCCGACGTACTGGAGACGCCGTGTCCCGTGAGGTCGCCGACGCTCAGCAGGACGTCTCCGTCCGGCAGGCGCAGGGCGTCGTACCAGTCGCCGGCGAACAGGGCGCCGGCGGACGAGGGGAGGTGGTCGGCCGCGACGTCGAGGCCGCCGGCGGAGAAGCACAGGGCGTCGTGCCAGGGTGGCAGGACCGCTTCCTGGAGGGCGGACGCGAGGCGGTGATCGGTCTGCGCGCCGTCGCGCGGGCGCCGCAGCGAGTCCTGGCTCTCGTGGACGGCGAGCCTGCTGCGGCGCAGTTCGCTCACGTCCCGCAGGACCGCCCACATGGAGGCGGTGGAGCCGTCGGCCGCGAGGACCGGCTCGCCCATCATGTGCACCTGGCGCACGCCGCGGCCGGGCCGCACGACGCGGAACTCACCGTCGATCGGCTTTCCGTCGACGAGGCAGTCCGTGACCATCGCGGTGAGCAGGGGCTGGTCCTCGGGGTGCACCAGGGAGGGGAGTTCGTCGAGGGAGAGGGGCGGGGCGGCCGTGTCGCGGCCCAGGATCTCGTAGAGCTCGCCGGACCAGGTGGCCTCGTCGGTGAGGAGGTCCCACTCGGCGCTGCCGACCCGGCTCAGGAGGGAGCCCCTCCGCGGCTCCCGCGCGCTGGACCCGGCCGGCGCCCCGGGTTCGCCCGCGGCCCCCGGCGGCCCGTCCCGCAGCTGGGCGAGATGGCCGTCGAGGTCGTTGAGCTGGTGCACCGCCAGGTCGTACAGCGCACGCTGCCAGCGTCCCTCGGGGTCCACGCCGTCGGGGCCGTCGGGTGAGGTCTCGCGCCGCATGGCGTCCACCTCGCCGCGCAGGCGGCGTGCCTGCGAGATCAGCGCGTCGACCGCGCCGCGCTCGGGCGGCTGGGCGGCGGCGTGATCCGCGAAGACGTGGGACGGCATGGGGTGCTCCGTGGGAGAGGCGGCGCGAACCGGCTCGGCGGTGGGGGACCGCTCATGACTTTGGCACAGCGGGTGGGGGCCCGTAAGGGATTTGGCAACAGTCGATGCAGTGATGCTTACGGCATATGCCTTTGTCCTGCGGGTATGTGTTTACTGGGGCGTAAGTCCATGGATGTGTGGTGAAGAACGCGTAGGTGTTTCGGGTCGGAATGCGGAGTTCCTGCCTGGTCCCGGAGGCGGGGGAGAGCCGGTTCGTCCACGTCGCTCCGGTCCGTCCCGTTCCGTACCCCGACAGGGCCGCGCGGCACGTTCGACGGTCGAGCGCGTGTGCTGATCCGGGCTCAGGAGCGCAGATGGCGGATGACGGCGAGCACCCGTCGGTTGTCGTCGTGCGACACGGGCAGCCCCAGCTTGTCGAAGACCGACGCCACGTGTTTCTCCACCGTCCCCGCGGTGACGAAGAGGGCCTGCGCGATGGCCGCGTTGGAGCGGCCCTGCGCCATCAGCGAGAGCACCTCGCGCTCGCGGGCCGTGAGCGGCGCCAGTTCGGCCGCGCGGCGCCCCGCCCCGGCGAGCTGCGTGACGACCTCGGGGTCGAGCGCCGTGCCGCCCGCCGCCACGCGCTCCAGCGCGTCCGTGAACTCCGCGACATTCGCGACCCGGTCCTTGAGCAGGTAGCCGACGCCCGCCGAGCCCGCCGCGAGCAGCCGCGTGGCGTACCGCGTCTCGACGTACTGGGAGAAGAGCAGCACCCCGGTGCCGGGGTGGCGGGCGCGGATGCCGATGGCCGCGCGCAGCCCCTCGTCGGTGTGGGTCGGCGGCATGCGGATGTCGACCACGGTGACGTCGGGCCGGTGCTCGGCGACCGCCGCGCCGAGTGCCTCCGCGTCGCCCACGGCGGCGGGGACCTCGTGCCCCCGCTCGATGAGCATCTGGGCCAGCAACTCCCGCAGCACGGCGGCGTCCTCGGCGATCACGACACGCATGAGCGGCATGTTCTCACGCGCTCAGCGGCAGCTCGACGGTGACCGCGGTCGGGCCGCCCGCCGGGCTGCGGACCTCGATCCGCCCGTCGACCGTGCGGACCCGCTGCGCGAGCCCCGCCAGGCCGCTGCCCCCGCCGGGCGCCGCGCCGCCGTGCCCGTCGTCGGTGACCGTGAGCCGCAGCAGCCCGTCCCCCTGGACCAGATGGACCGCCGCCCGGCCGGCCCCGCTGTGCTTGATGACGTTGGCGAGCAGCTCGGCGGCGCAGAAGTAGGCGATGGTCTCGATCGCGGGCGTGGGCCGCACCGGCACGTCCGCCGAGAGTTCGACCGGCACCGAGCTGCGCGCGGTGAGCGTGGCGAGCGCGTCGGGCAGGCCCTCGTCGAGGGCGGGCGGATGGATGCCGCGCGCCAGGTCCCGCAGTTCGGTGAGGGCCTGGGTGGTGTTCTGGTGCGCGCCGTCGACGAGCCGCCTGATGCGGGGCACGTCCAGGGGCCGGCCCGCGTCGAGGCCCTCCTTGACCATGTCCAGGCTCATCGCCACCGCGACCAGGCGTACTTGCGCGCCGTCGTGCAGATCCCGCTCGACCCGGCGCAGCAGCGCCACCGAGTCGTCGACGGCGAGCGCGCGCGTCTCCTCCAGATCCCGTACGCGGTCGGCGAGCCGGCCGGGACCGAGCAGCGCCCGGATCAGCCAGCGGTCGCCCGCCACCACGACCCGGGTGACCCAGGGCGCGCACAGCAGCGTCACCGCGCCGACGAGGACCGCGCCCCAGGTCCCCGCGAAGGTGTCCGCGTCCTGCCCGCCGAACGGCAGCGGGCCGACGACCGGCATGCCCTCGGCGGAGCCCGGCTCGGGGTGCTGTCCGAACACCGTCCAGCGCACGGGCGCGGAGAGGTTCACGAGGCCGGTGAGCCACCAGAGCACGGCGTACGCGTGCAGGGCGCCGACCGGCAGCTTCGCGAGGACGTAGGCCGCCGCGCGCCACCCGGTGCCGTCCCGCAGCCGCGCGTCGAGGCGGCCCACGAAGCCCCGGCCCGGCCGGAACGGCGGCGGGGCCTGCGTCCGTTCACCGAGCAGCGCCCCGGCGAGGCCGCGGTGGACGCCGGCCAGGGCGCGGGCGAGCAGCAGCCCCGCGATGACGAGGAGCGCGCCGGCCACCGCGAGCAGCAGCGACACCGTCAGCGCGACGCCGAGCGCGAGCACCACCGTGAGGAGCGGCCCGCCCACGAGACCCAGCGGGGAGCCGGCCAGGCAGTACGCCGCCTCGCGCCGTGCCCTGCGGCTGAACGGGGCCCCGGCCGCCGCGCGGATGATCTCGCGTATGCGCATGCGGCCAGTGTCCCCGCGGCGCGACGCGGCCGGGAACGCGGCTGTCCCGCACCCGCTCCGGGGGTTTTCCCCCGGAGCGGGCGCGCCCTACGGTCCGGCCGGGCTCCGGCCGCCGGGTTCCCCCCGGCGGCCCGTCATGGCGATGACGACCGCTCCGACCAGGCACGCGGCGCCGCCCACCAGGTACGCGATGTGGTAGCCGCCGAGTGTGTCGTCGCTGGTCGCCGCGGCGAGGACCATGACCGCGACGCCGACGCTCGCGCCGATCTGCTGGGCCACCACGTTCACCGCGCCGGCGACCGCGTGGCCCTCCGGCGGGACGCCGGTGAGTGCGGCGGACGTCATCGACGGGAAGTTCAGGCCCTGGCCGATGCCGCTGATCAGCAGGCCGGGCAGGATGTGCAGGAGGTAGGAGCCGTCGTGGGGCGTGCTCATCCACAGCGCCGTCCCCGCGCCGATCAGGACGAGCCCGACGACCATCAGCGTGCGCGGGCTGTACTTGGCCAGCAGGCGCCCGGTGGCGAAGTTGGCGGTGAGGAAGACGCCCGCCGACATCGGCACCAGGGCGAGGCCGGACTCCAGCGGGGAGTAGTCCAGCATGTCCTGCAGATACAGCGGCGCGAAGAAGAGCTGCCCGACCGAGCCCATGTACTGGAGGAACGCCGCCAGGCTCGCGGACCGCACCGAGGAGACGCGGAAGAGGCCGAGCGGCAGGACCGGGTCGGGGGTGCGGTGTTCCCGTACGACGAAGAGGAGCAGGAACGCCACCGCCGCGACGAGCGAGGTCCAGGCCAGGGCGCCGTGACTGCTCGCGCCGACGACCAGCAGGGTGAGCCCGAGGGTGCCCGATATCGCGCCCGGCAGGTCGAGCCCGCCGCCGCGCCCGGCTCCGTCGGGCAGCCCGGCGCGCGTCGCCGCCAGCACGGCGAGGCCGAGGAGCACCGAGAACCACAGCACGGAGCGCCAGCCGAGGAACTGGGTCAGCACACCGCCGAGGAGGACCCCGCCGCTGAAACTCGCGGCGCCGACCGCCGCGTACACGCTCAGGGCCCGGTTCCGTGCCGGACCGGCCGGGAACACCTCGGTCAGCAGCGCCAGCGCGGCGGGCCCCGACAGGGCGGCGCCGATGCCCTGGACCGCCCGCGCGCCGAGCAGCACCCCGGTGTCCGGGGCCAGTGCCCCGGCCAGCGCGGCCACCGTGAACAGCGCGACACCGGCCTCGAACACCCTGCGGCGGCCCAGCACATCGGCCAGACGGCCGCCCACCAGCAGGAAACCGGCGAACGTGACCGCGTAGGCGATCATGACCCACTGGAGCGTGGACTCGGCCATGCCGAACCGGTCACCCACGGACGGCAGCGCGGCGTTGAGCACCGCGAGACCGCTCACGTCCAGGGCGAGCGCCCCGGCGAGCACTCCCAGCGCGAGGCCAGGCCGCTGCCGTGACATCACCTCGGTATTACCGGTCACGCGGGCCTCCCGGCGAACGCGCCGCGACCGGGCCCTAACCGGGTGCTCTTTCCTCCGGCGGCGGGCGCCCCGGCCGGCGCGGGACCGTGGTTCAAGATTTTCATGGCGAGAGCTTGCAACGCCGTTCGACCCGCTGTCCAGACGGGCCCTTCCGTCCCTTGCCCACCATGAGGTCCATATCGCCCCAAAGCCGTGGCCCGGCAAGAGGGCGAACCAGTCACGGGGGGTCCATTTCACGCCAGTGCACCATTCGGCCACGGGGCACTCTTGTTCCACCATTCACAGAGTGGCAGTCTTCGGTTCGTCGGTCGGGCGAGTACCTGGTGCTACGTTCCATGTCGGACCACGTAATTGCCGACCGACACAGTGAATTGCCCAGCAGAACGCATGATGTGCGCCGGCGGCCGGGCCGCCGGGAGTGATCCTGGATCGGATTGCGTGTCCGATTCAGCCAGGACGACTTAACGGGGGTCGGACCGCGGTGCGGGTACCACGTTTTCTCCAGACAAGCCTTCCCGTCAGGGGCGGCACGCTCGGCCAAGCACGTCCCGGGTCCCTCCGCCACTGACCCTGTTGCCCCTCGGGCCATCCTCCTCACCGGACTCGACGCGTAGAAGCGAAGCTTCCGTGTCCTGAGCCATTCCGATCGTCGGCCGCCCGTGCGCCGGCCAGTGCCCCTTGCCGCCATCGACCGCGCCCGTACTCGACGGCACGGCCACCGATGTGCCGCATTCACCTCGATCCGCCGTCCAGAACGGGGCGGCGGATTACCCGAGCCACAAAGCAGCCGGACACGAACCGTACCGGCCCATTCGATCCGCCCTGCCGAGGAGCCGAAATGCCCCCAGCGCGCGCAGTACGAGATTCGCATGCCATAACGGAGTTCTTGCTTTCCCGTGTCGCCGACCTGATGGACCTGCCGAAGAACGCGGTGGACCGCTCGGCACCGATGCAGCGGTATGGCCTGGATTCGCTGAAGTTGTCGACCCTTGCCGCCTCGTTGTCCGAATTCCTCGGCTGGAAAGTCCCCCTCACCTGGATGTGGCAGCATCCGACCGTCGACGCGCTCGCCCGCGCGCTCGCCGAGGGCCCGCGGCCCGAGCGGACCGCCCCGAGCGGACCCCGCCGCACGGCGACGCACGAACCCGTCGCGGTCGTGGGCATCGGCTGCCGCTTCCCCGGCGGCCCCGACCCCGCCGCGTTCTGGCGACTCCTGGCCGAGGGGCGCGACGCCGTCGGTCCGGTGCCCGCCGCGCGGCGCGAGCTCCTGAACGACCGGGTGCGCTGGGGCGGGTTCATCGACGGCATCGACCGGTTCGATCCGCTCTTCTTCGGCATCTCACCGCGCGAAGCCGTCCAGATGGACCCGCAGCAGCGCCTGATCCTCGAACTGGCCTGGGAGGCCCTGGAGGACGCGGGCGTCGCGCCCCAGAGCCTCGTCGGCACCGACACCGGCGTGTTCATGGCCTCCTGCTGGGGCGACTACGCCGCCCTCGCGCACTACCGCGGCCCCGACAGCCAGATCACCCCGCACACCGCCACCGGCATGCACGACGGAATCATCGCCAACCGCGTCTCCTACATCCTCGGACTCCAGGGCCCGAGCATGGCCATCGACGCCGCCTGCGCCGGATCACTGGTCTCCGTACACGTGGGATGCCAGTCGATCTGGCTCGGCGAGAGCGAACTGGTCCTCGCCGGCGGAGTCAACCTGAGCTTCGTCTCCGACTACTACACCGCCATGGACGCCATGGGCGCGCTCGCCCCCGACGGCCGCTGCAAGTCCTTCGACGCCCGCGCCGACGGCTACGTACGCGGTGAGGGCGCCGGCGTCGTCGTGCTCGCCCCGCTGAGCGTCGCCCTCGAACGCGACCTGCCGGTGTACTGCCTGATCAAGGGCAGCTCCTCCCACAACGACGGCCTGAGCAACGGCATGACCGCGCCGAACCCCCAGGCGCAGGAGAAGATGCTGCGCACCGCCTACGAGCGGGCCGGCATCGATCCGCACCTGGTGGACTACATCGAGTGCCACGGCTCGGCCACCCCCCTCGGCGACCCCATCGAGGCCAACGCCATCGGGGCGGTCCTCGGCGGCGACCGCGCCGAGCCGCTGCGCCTCGGCTCCGTCAAGTCCAACGTCGGGCACCTGGAGGCGGCGGCCGGCATCGTCGGCCTGGTCAAGCTCGCCCTCTCGATGCGCAACGGCGTGCTGCCGCCGAGCCTGCACTACACCGCCCCGAACCCGCAGATCATGTTCGACGAGTACCGCCTCACCGTCCAGGACCGGCTGACGCCGTGGCCGCGACGGTCCGACGCGCGCCGCGGCGGCGTCAGCTCCTTCGGCTTCGGCGGCGCCATCTGCCACGTCGCCGTCGAGGAGCTGCCCCGCCCCGAGAGCTCGCTGCTGCTCCTCGCCGCGGACTCCCGCGAGGCGCTCGCCGAGCGGGCCGCGGCGCTGCGTGACGCGAGCGACCTGCGGGCGCTCTGCCGCCGGTCGCCCGGCGACGGCGCCTTCCGGCTCGCGGCCGCCGCGTCCGGCATGACCGAACTCAGGGCGCAGCTCGACGCGTTCGCCAGCGGCGCGAGCGCCGCCGGGCTGAGCGTGGGGGAGCGGGGCGCGCGCACGCCGCGGGTGGCCTTCCTGTTCTCGGGCAACGGCTCGCAGTGGGTGGGCATGGGCCGCCAACTGCTCGCCGGAATGCCCGTGTTCCGCCGCTCCCTGATGCGCTCCGACCGGCGGATGCGGGAGCTGCTCGGCTTCTCGCCCGTCGAGCAGCTGCTGGCGCCCGACGGGCGCATCGACGACATGGACGTCTTCCAGCCGCTGCTGTTCTCCCTCCAGGTGGCGCTCGCCGACACCTGGCGCGCGCTGGGGGTGGAACCGGACGTCGTCGTCGGGCAGAGCGTCGGCGAGTTCGCCGCGTCCCACATCGCCGGGGCCCTCGACTTCGACGACGCCTCGCGCCTGGCCGCCCACCACGGGCGGCTCCTCCAGCAGCTGGCCGTGGGGCGCGGCGAGGGCATCGTCGTCATGACCGGCGCGGACGAGGCCGAGCGGTACCTGACCGGACAGCTCACCGTCTCCGGCCGCAACGGCCTGAACTCCACCCTGGTCACCGGCACACCGCAGGAGATCGACGACCTCGTCCAGCGGCTGACCGACGCGGGCGTCACCAACCACCGGGTCCGCATGGGCCACGCCCCGCACTCGCCCCTGGTCGACCACGTCCTCGCCCCCCTCAAGGCGGAACTCGCGGACATCGCACCCCGCACCACGCGCATCCCGATGATCTCGACGGTCACCGGTGAACGCGTCGACGGCTCGGAGCTCGGCCCCGACTACTGGGCGGACAACCTGCGCCGGGAGATCCGGGTGGTCGACGCCCTGACCGCGCTGCGCGACCACGACATCGACGCGGTGATCGAGGTCAGCCCGCACCCCGTCCTGCTCAAGTCGGTCTCGGAGATCCTGCCCGCGGCGGCCACCCTGCCCTCCCTGCGGCGCGGCGCCGACGAGGCCGCGGTCCTGCTCGGCTCGCTCGGCGCCCTGTACGCCGCGGGTCACCCCGTCGAGCCCCACCCCTTCCTCGCGGGCGACCGGGGACGCCACGTCACCCCGGGCGAGGCCGACGCCCCCGCCGACGAGCGGACGCAGCTCGTGACCGTGTCGGCGCGTACGCCGGGCGCGCTGGCCGACACCTGCCGCGAACTGTCCAACCACGTCGAGCGCGACGCGGGGCTGCGGGTCTCCGACCTCGCCTACACCCTCGCGACCAGGCGCACCCACCACAGCCACCGGGTGGCGCTGTTCGCCCGCAACCGCCGGGACGTCCTCGACGGACTCGCCCGCGTCGCCGCGGGCCGGCCGCACCCCGACGTCATGACCGGCACCGTCGCGGGCAACGGCGACCGGCGGGTGGCGCTGGTGTTCTCCGGCGGCGGCACGCAGTGGGTCGGCATGGGCCGGGAGCTGATGCGCTCGCACGACGGATTCCGTACGTGGATGAACGCCTGCGACGACGCCGTGCGCGCGGCGGGCGGCGGCTCGGTGCTCGACCTGCTCGCCGCCCCCGCCGAAGAGGCCCGCTACGAGGAGATGGACCGCCAGCAGCCCGTCCTGTTCGCCCTCCAGGTCTCCCTGGCGAAGGTCTGGCTCGGACTGGGCGTCGAGCCGGTCGCCGTCGTCGGGCACAGCCTCGGCGAGGTCGCGGCGGCCTGCGTCGCGGGATCGCTCTCGCTCCGGGACGCGGCCCGCGTGGTGGTCGCCCGGTCGCACCTGCTCGAAAGGAAGGCGGCGGCCGGCGCCATGATCTCCGTGGACCTGCCGGAGGCCGAACTGCTGCCGAGGCTCGCCCCGTACGCCGAGCACGCGGCCGTCGCGGTGGTCAACAGCCCGACCAGCGCGGCCGTCTCGGGCTCGCCCGAAGCCGTCGCCGCCCTGGAGGCCGACCTGCTGCGGGACGGGATCTCGACCAGGCGCATCCGGGTCGAGCGGCCGGTGCACAGCCCCGGCATGGACCCGCTGCTCCAGCCGCTGCGCGAGAGCATCGAGGGCATCACCCCGCTGACGAACACCATCCCGTTCCGTTCCACGGCACTGGCCGACACGGTGGACCCGGTCGCCGACGTCGAGTACTGGGTGCACAACCTGCGCAACCAGGTCCGGTTCGCCGAGACGATCGGGGCCCTGGTCGACGAGGGGGTCGGCACGTTCGTCGAGATCGGCCCGCACGAGACGCTGCGGGGCGCGGTCGAGGAGATCGCGGTGACCCGCGGCGCCCAGGTGCACGCGGTCAACTCCCTGCGGCGCGGGGAGAGCGACGTCCGCTGTCTGCTGGGGGCCGCCGCGTCGCTGTACGTCAGGGGCCTGCCGCTGACCTTCGACCCGCTCTTCGGCGACGACGTCGAGGTGGTGGAGACCCCGCTCGTGCAGTGGCAGAAGGACCGCTACTGGCTCGACACCACGCCCCGGCCCCAGGCCGCGGCGGCCCCCGCCCCCGCGGCCGTCGAACCGGTGGCGGTGGCCGAGCGGGTGGAGCGGCAGCCCGCACAGACCGCTCCGGCGGCCACGTCGGTGCGGGACGTCGTCCTCGCCGAGCTCGCCGACGGCCTCGGCGTACCGGTGAGCAGGTTCGACGAGAACGCGACGCTGCGCGAGTTCGGCCTGGACTCGATGCTGGCGATCCGCCTGGTCAACCGGATGCAGGCGCTGTTCGGGGAGCGGGTGTCCCCGGTGGTGTTCCTGGACGGCAGGACGATCTCCGCGGTCGTCGGGCACTTCGTCGAGCTCACCGGCGGACCGCCCGCGCCCGCGGAGACACAGCCGGCCCCGGCCCCGGAACCGCGGCCACGACCGCTGGCGGCGGCCGAGCCTGCGCCGGCGGCGGCAAGGCCCGCGCCCGACCGCGGCTTCCTCGACGACCTCTCCGACCTGGACGCCGAAGAACTCCTGGAGGAACTGGCGGCACGCGGGCTGATCGACCCCACCGACGCGCCGGCGGCCGACCAGCTGCGCGCCGACGGCCTGGGGCTCGACCTGGCGCCGACCTCGCACGGCCAGGCCTCCCTGTGGTTCATGCAGATGGTCTCGCCGGACGCCGTGCCCTACAACTTCATGGTCGCGGCCCGCGTCCGCGCCGCCGTCGACGAGAAGGCACTGGAGCGCGCCGTGGCGGCCGTGATGGAGCGGCACCCCGCGCTGCGCACGCTCTTCGTGGAGGCCGGCGGCCGCCCCTACCAGGTCATCCTCGATGAACCCGTCTACGAGTTCGTGGTCGTCGACAGCACGGAGCTGGACGACGAGGAGGCCCGCGAGGAACTGGCCGCCCTGGGGCACGCACCGCTCGACATGGACAACGGGCCGCTCGTACGGGTGGTCCTGATGACCCGCGGCCCCGAGGACCACTACCTGCTGGTGCTCGTCCACCACATCGCGTCGGACGCGGCGTCGGCGGACGTGATGATCCGCGAACTCCAGGAGTTCTACGAGGGCGCCGACCCCGCCGGCAGCGCGCCCCCCGCCCCCTACACGGAGTTCGTCGAGTGGGAGCGGCAGTGGCTGTCGGGCCCCGCCGCCGACGCGGCGCTCGACTGGTGGACGCATCGGCTGGCCGATCCGCCCGCCCACCTGGACCTGTCCACCAAGGAGCGTCCGCCGGGCGTCACGTACGAGGGCCGCGACCTCGCGTTCCGCTGGAGCGCCGAGGAGAGCCGCCTGCTGCGGGAGTTCGCCGTCCGCGAGGGCGTGTCGATCAGCACGGTCGTGCTCGCCGGGTTCTTCGCCACGCTCAACCGGGCGACAGGAGCCGAGGACTCCGTACTGGCCACCGCCATCGCCCAGCGCGCGGAACCCGGCTGGGAGTCCGCCATCGGCTACTACCTGAACACCGTGCTCGTACGGGCGAAACCGGCGGGTGACCGCTGCTTCCGCGACCTCCTCGGCGAGGTCCACGCCTTCTCGCTCGGCCTGCTCGAACACATGAATTACCCCCTCGACCTGCTGGCGGCCACCCTGAAGCCCCCGAGGGCGGAGGGCCGCTCCCCGTGGTTCGACGTGGTGGTCAACTGGCTGTCCTCGGACGCCTTCCCCCGCTCCGTGAAGCTCTTCCACGGCGTCGGCGACACCATCACGCCCGACAGCGCCCTGCCGCTCGAACCGCTCCCGGTGCGCAGGCACCTCGCCAAGTTCGACCTGGAGATCTCCATGGCCGACATCGACGGCGAGGTGGCCGGCCACATCCAGTACAAACCGAGCTATCTGGAGAGGCAGACCGTGACGGACCTGCTCGCGCTCTACCGCACCGTTCTCTTCGACTCGATCGCCCACCCCGACCTGGCCCTGAAGGACATCGCGCCGGCCAGCGGCCCCGAAGGGAAGGACCAGTGACCGACACCCTGCACTCCGAGTTCATCGAGCGGGCCGTCAAGAACCCCGACGCCCCCGCGGTCTACTCCGACGCGGGCGTGGTGACCTACGGCGAACTCGACGAGCGCTCCCGCGTCCTCGCCGCACGCCTCGTCGCCGACGGCGCGGGACCCGGCGTCCCGGTCGGCATCTGCGTGGAGCGCACCCCCGACCTGCTCGTCGCCCTCCTCGCCACGCTGCGCGCCGGCTCCTGCTACGTCCCCCTCGACCCCAACTACCCCGCGGAGCGCCTGGCGTTCATGGTCAGGGACAGCGGTACCCGGCTGCTCCTGACCACGCCCGCCTCCCGGGCCAACTGCCCGGCGGGGCCGACCGTGGTCGTGCTCGGCGAGAGCGTGCGGACCGAACCCGGTGAGCGGCCCGTGCCGGTCGTGCCCGAGGACACCGCGTACATCATCTACACCTCGGGCTCCACCGGACGCCCGAAGGGCGTGGCCATCCACCACCCGGGCTGCGTCGCGATGCTCGCCGAACTGGACCGGATCTTCGAGGGCTGCGACCTGAGCGGCGTCTCGGCGGCGAGTTCCGTCTGCTTCGACATGTCCGTGATGGAGATCTTCGGCGCGCTGTGCCGCGGCGGTGCGGTCGTGCTCGTACAGAGCGCCGTCCACCTGCCGGAGAGCCCGCACGCCGACAGGGTCACGCACCTCAACGTCGTCCCCTCGGTGATGAACGGGCTGCTCGACGCCGGATACCTGCCGCCCAACGTGCGCACGATCGTGTTCGGCGGCGAGCCCCTGCGCCGCAAACTGGTGGACCGCGCGTACGCGGAGACCGGCGCCGACCGGGTCTTCAACGCCTACGGGCCCACCGAGGGAACCGTCTTCTGCTCGTTCGGGCTCGTACCGAGGGACGGCACCGGCGAGCCGACGCTCGGCCCGCCGTCCTCCCACGCCCGCGCCTACGTGCTCGACGAGGACAGGAAGCGGCTGCCGGCCGGAGTACCCGGCGAGCTGTACATCGGCGGCGCCGGCCTGGCCCACGGCTACGTCAACCGGCCGGAGACCACGGCCGAGCGGTTCCTGGCCGACCCGTTCGTGGACGGCGAGCGCATGTACCGCACCGGTGACGTCGTCACCCTCACCGAGGACGGCGAACTCCGCTTCGGCGGCCGCACCGACCACCAGGTCAAGCTGCGCGGCTACCGCATCGAGCTGGAGGAGGTCGAGGCCCGCCTCACCGGCTGCCCCGAGGTCAGGGAGGCCGCCGCCGTCGTCCGCGGCAACCGGCTGATCGGCTACGTCGTACCCGAGGGCGACGCCCGCGACGACGTCCGTCTCGACGCCGCCCTCCAGTCCACCGTCAACGGCAGGCTCGCCACCGAGCTGCCCGACTACATGGTGCCCGCGACGCTCGTGTTCCTGCCCGCCCTGCCGCTCGCGCCCGGCGGGAAGCTCGACCGCGCCGCGCTGCCCGAACCGCCCGCCGCCGACACCGACGCCCCCATGACGGCCGCGAGCACGCCGACCGAGGTGGCGCTCTCGGAGATCTGGGGCCAGCTCCTCGACCTCGAACCGGCGGCCATCGACGTCAAGGCCGCCTTCTACGACCTCGGCGGCGACTCACTGCTCCTCGTCCGCCTCGCCAGGCTGATGACCAGGCGGTTCGGCCGCCGCGTCCGCGTGCCCGACCTGTTCAGCTTCCGCGACATCTCCTCCCTCGGCCGCTGGCTCGACGAGGAGAGCGGCGCCACCCCCGAGGCGGTCACCTCCGCCCGCCGCCGCGCCGGCACCCGCCGCGCCGTGCTGCGGGGCCGCGCCACCTCCCACGGCAGCTGAGCCACCCCGACCCGAGACGAAGCAGGAGCACTTCCATGACCGAAAGCCCCGAGCAGGACTACGACCCGGGTGACATCGCCGTCATCGGCATGTCCCTGCGAGCGCCCGGCGCCCGCACCAAGGAGCAGTTCTGGGACAACCTCGTACACGGCAGGGAGTCCGTGTCGTTCCTCGCCAAGGACGACATCCACGTCGACGAGACCCTGATCCACAGCCCGTACTACGTGCGGGCCTGCGGTGTGCTCGACACGTACGACAAGTTCGACCCCTCGGTGTTCGGCATCAGCGACCGGATGGCGGCCGCGATGACCCCGGAGAACCGGCTGTTCCTGGAGAGCGCCTGGGAGGCGTTCGAGGACGGCGGCTACGACCCCGAGCGGGTCGGCTGCGAAGTGGGTGTCTACGGCGCCAACAACCCGCAGACCGCCGCGCTCTACAGCTCCCCGCCCGACCGGGTGTCGGTCGGCCCCGAGGCGATCGAGGCCAGCCTGGCCTGGTCGCCCGACACCATGACGTCCAACGCGCTCTACTACATGGGCCTGACCGGCGAGGCCGTCACCGTCGCCGCGGTCTGTGCGGGCTTCCACTACGCGGTGCACCTGGCCTGCCAGTCGCTGCTGCTCGGCCAGACCGACATGGCGGTGGCCGGCGGCTCCATGGTCCGCCTGCCGCACCCCCGCGGTCACCTGTGGGAGGAGAACCGCGTCCTCTCCAAGGACGGCCACTGCCGCCCCTTCGACGCCAACGGCACCGGCACCGCCCTGTCCAGCGGCGTCGTCACGGTGCTGCTCAAGCCGGTGGCCCGGGCCGTCGCCGACCGCGACCACGTGTACGCGGTGGTCAAGGGATCGGCCGTCAACAACAACGGCGTCAGCGCGATGGCCTACGGCCTCGCCCAGCCCGAGCGCCTGAGCGCGTGCATCGCCAGTGCCATGGAGGTCGGCGGAGTCACCCCGGACACCGTCTCCCTGTACGAGGCCAACGGGCTCGGCATGCCGATGACCGACGAACTGGAGGTCCACGCGGCGAGCATGGCGTTCGGCAAGCAGACCGCCACCACCTCGATCGGCGGCGTCAAGGGCAACGTCGGCCACGGCGGTGTGGTCTCCGGCGGCTTCGGCGCCCTCAAGGCCGCGCTCGCCCTGCACCACAGGACGCTGCCCGCGACGATCAACCTGACGGAGGTCAACGAGGACCTCGACTTCCCCAGCACCCCCTTCGTGCCGCAGATCGAGACGGCCGACTGGGAGACGGAAGCGGGCATCCGCCGCGCGGGCATCACCTCCATCGGCGGCGGAGGCTACAACGCCCACCTCGTCCTCGAAGAGGCCCCGGCGGTCGCGGAGCGCGCCCCCGAGGCCGAGGGCAGGCCGCGCGTCGCCACCCTCTCCGCCCTGGACGACGAGGCCCTCGCACGCCAGCGGGCGCGGCTCAAGGACCGGCTGGTCGCCGACCCCGGCCTGCGGCTCGACGACGTCTGCTTCAGCCTCAACCTCGGCCGCAAGGTGATGACCCGCCGCTGGGCGGCCGTCGTCCGCAGCCGCGCGGAGCTGATCGCGGCGCTGTCCGGGGAAGCCTCGGGCGGCCACGTCACCGAGACCGCCGCCGCGCCACGCGTGGACGCGTCCTCCTTCCCGCACAACGACCACGGCATCGTGTGCACGGGCACGGACGCGGACACGCTGGCCGGCGTCGCCGCCGCCTGGGTCACCGGGCAGCAGGTGGACTTCGCCTCCCTGCACCGGGGCGAGGACAGCCGCCGCGTGCCGCTGCCCACCTACCCCTTCCAGCCGCGCCGGTTCTGGCGCACGGACTGGTGACCATGAGCGCACCGGCACTGGACACCAGGGACCTGGGCGACCCCGACACCTTCGCCTGCCACGGCCTCGACGCGTTCTGGCGCACCCTGCGGGACACCGCCCCGGTGCACTGGAACCCGCCGGCCGACGGCCGCAAGGGGTTCTGGGTGCTCACCCGCCACGACGACATCATGACCACCTACCGCGACGACACGCACTTCACGTCGGAGCGCGGCAACGTCCTCGTCACCCTCCTGGAGGGCGGTGACGCCGGGGCCGGCCGCATGCTGGCCGTCACCGACGGCCACCGCCACCACGAGCTGCGCAAGATCCTTCAGCGGGTGCTCTCGCCACGGGTGCTCGACGAGGTCGCGAGGACCGTACGGGTCAACACCCGGCAGTGGATACGGGAGGCGGTCGAGGCCGGCGGCTGCGACTTCGCCGAGGAGATCGCGAGCCGCATCCCGATGACGACGATCTCGAACCTGCTCGGCGTGCCCGAGCAGGACCGGGAGTTCCTGCTCGGCCTGACCAAGACGGCGCTGTCGACCGACGACGAGGACGTCGACGAGGTCGACTCCGAGATGGCCCGCAACGAGATCCTGATGTACTTCATGGACCTCGTGGAGGAGCGGCGCGAGGCGCCGGGCGACGACGTGATCAGCATGCTGATCGCCAGCTCCATCGACGGCGTGCCGCTCTCCGACGAGGACGTGGTGCTGAACTGCTACAGCCTGATCATCGGGGGCGACGAGACCAGCCGCCTCACGATGATCGACGCCGTCCACACGCTCGCGGCCGAGACCGGGCAGTGGCGGCGGCTCAAGGAGGGCGAGGTGTCGGTCGACACCGCGGTGGACGAGGTGCTGCGCTGGGCGTCGCCCACGATGCACTTCGGGCGCAGCGTCGTCCGCGAGACGGAACTGCACGGCGTACGGCTGCGCCCCGGCGAGATCGTGACGCTCTGGCACGCCTCGGGCAACCGCGACGAGCGGGTCTTCGGGCGGCCGGGCGTCTTCGACCTCGGCCGCACCCCCAACAAGCACCTGGCCTTCGGCTACGGCCCGCACTTCTGCGTCGGCTCCTACCTCGCCAAGGTGGAGATCGCCGAACTGCTCGGGGCGCTGCGGGACTTCACCACCGGGTTCGAGCGGACCGGCGAGGCCGCGCGCATCCGGTCCAACTTCCTGACCGGGTTCTCGACACTGCCGGTGCGGTTCCTGCCCGACCACGCGGGACTGAAGGAGGGCGAGTGATGAACATCTACGTATCGGGGCAGGGAGCGTTCGCGGTGCAGGTCGCGGAGGCCCTGCTCGACGAGGGGCACAAGATCCTCGGCGTGGCCGCGCCCCGGCTGCGCAAGGGCCACACCGACGAGGGCAACGCCATGTCCTGGGACCGCCTGCGGTCCTGGGCCTACCCCAGGGACGTCGCCTGGACGGACTCGGCCGAGCTGCGCGCGATGCACGTACCGGACGGCGTGGACGTCATCGTCGCCGCCCACTCGCACGCCTTCCTCGGCCGCCACACGCGGGCCAGGGCCTCCGTCGCCACCATCGGCTACCACCCCAGCCTGCTGCCGCTGCACCGCGGCAGGGACGCGATCCGGTGGACGATCCGCGACGGCGACAAGGTGACGGGCGGCAGCGTCTACCACCTCACCGAGCGCACCGACGCGGGGCCGCTCGCCGCCCAGGAGCATCTGTTTGTGCCCCCGGGCTCGACCGCGCAGAGCCTGTGGCGCGAGCACCTGGCGCCGCTCGGCGTGCGGCTGCTGCTCAAGGTGGTCGCCGACCTCGCCGAGGGCCGGCTGATCGAGGTCCCCCAGGACGAGGAGCTGGCGACCTGGGAGCCCGCGATGGGCGCGCCGCCGCTGTTCAAGCCCGAACTCATCGCGCTGCCGGGGACGGCACGGGTCAACGGCAGCAAGTGGGCGCTGCACGCGCAGTGAGCGGGACGGCTCCCGGGCCCGGCGCGAGCCCGGCCCGGGAGCCCGGCCGGGGATGGCGGGGTCACGCGGCCGGGTCGCGGTCGGAGCCCGGCCACAAGTAGGGCAGGTCGTCGGGGACGCCGGGAAAGCGCTCGGCGTAGATCTCCGGCGCCTTGCGCACCAGGGCCGACTGGTGGCTGATGTGGAACTCCTCGCTGCCCAGCCAGAACGGCAGCTCACCGGCCTCGGCGAGCTCCGCCTGCTCCCGGACGGGAGCGCCGGGGCGGTGGGCGGTGTAGTCGGTGAGCATCGTGGCGGCACACGTGTCGGCGCGCCCCTCCGCCACCCACAGCGCGCACATGTCGAGCCCGTAGCGGACCAGCGCCTCCTCGTAGCCGATCCACATGCGCACCGCGGGATGGTTGCGCCATCCATAGCCGGGCACGGTCAGGCCGCGCAGCACCTGGAGGGCCTCGACCCGCTGCTTGCCGAGGCGGGCCCGGTCCAGGACGGCGGCGGACCGCGTGAAATCGGGATACGGAAGAAAAGTCTGCACGCACCATGCCTACCGTGGGCCCCGGGCTCTCAGACGGGCGATTCGGGTGCACCCTGGCACTTCCCGCGTCGCCCACCACGCAGCGAGAGACCGGGCGGGCGCCCCCGGCGCGAAGGCGCACGATCCGGCCGGTCCCTGGCCGGTACCGCGTGCCGGTGGCATCCTGCCGGTACGGGGGGCCGGGCCCAGGACACGCCGCGGTTCGGTGTCCGGACGAAGCGCTTCACTCGGGGGGCTCAGTCCATGAGGAATGCTCGACGCACGGCCAGGACGACCCACCCGGTACGCCCCAAGAGCACAAGTGTGCGGATGGCGGAGACGCTGGGGCTGGTCGTCGCCGTTCTGACCGCGGCCAGCCTTGCCGCGGCCCTCTGGCCCGCCGGCGTCTGGCCGCGTCAAGAAGAAGAGCTTCCTGGACCGAAGGCCAGGGTGGTGAGCGACATCCTCACGGGCGGCGTGGAGACCATGTGGTCCGTTTCCCACCGGAAGGAGCGGCTGAAGCCACCGGCCAAGGCGGCGGCCTGCAGCGAAGAGGTGGACGAGTGGATGCAGTCGGACGCGGTCCGCGGGGTACCTGTCGGAGACCACATCCGCGTCGTCCTGACCAGTGAACGACCGGAGTCGGTGGTGCTGACCGGGATCAGCATGGATGTGAGGAAGGTCGACGTGCCCTCCCGGACGGTCGCGACCACATGTCAGGCCGGGAACGGCTTCATCGTCAGAGGGGCGAAGACGGTGGTGGACAAGGTGCCACTCGCCTTCCAGTTCTACGATGAGGACGCCCGGAAGATCGACTCCCTCCGAGTCAACCTCGGCAAGGGCGACGCGGCCGAGATCACCCTGCTGGTGACCGTGGGGACGCCGGGTGCCGTCTATGAATGGTCCGGCGAGTTCGAGGCGTTGATCGGCGGAAGGGAAACAACCATTCCGTTCACGGACGACGACGAACCGTTCCGCGTGGCCGGCCCGCCCACCCGGGAGGCGGAGTCATGGCTTCACCCCGACTACCGGTGAGACGGTCCTCCGGGCGGATGCGGGCCGGCAGGGGCAGGCCGGTGTTCACGGTAGTGGGGTGTTACGGGCGGTGACCCACAGTTCGTACCACTCCTCGTGCGTCAGGTCGGGTGTGCGGCGTACGGCGTCGTGGCAGGCACGGATGCGCTCGGGCCTGCTCGTCCCGATGACCGGGGCGATACCGGCCGGGTGGCGCTGGAGCCACCACAGCAGGATCGTCTCCGGTGTCGTGCCCTTGCGGTCGGCGAGCGCGGCGACCAGCCGGGCGGTCGGCGTGTCCTGGCCGCCGGTGAAGCGGCCCTGCGCCAGGGCGCCCCAGGCCTGGAGCCGGATGCCGTGGGCCCGGCAGTACTCGACCGTCCCGTGCGGGAAGCCGTTGCCCGCGGCGGCCTCGGTGTTCACGAGGACACCGGCCTCCACCCAGTCCCGGCGCGCCAGGCTCATCTCCAGCTGGTCGGCGACCAGCGGCACGTCGAGACAGGCCCGCAGCGCCTCGATCTGCGCCGCGCTCATGTTCGACACCCCGAAGCCCCGTACGAGGCCCTGCCCGTGCAGGGAGGTCAGCGCCTCCGCGATCTCCTCGGGGCCCGTCAGCGGATCGGGCCGGTGCAGGAGCAGGACGTCGATGACGTCGGTGCGCAGCCGGGCGAGGCTCTCCTCGACACGCCGCACGATGGTCTTCGCCCGCAGGTCGTACATGCCGGGCAGAGCGCCGTCGGCCTGCCGGATGCCGCACTTGGTCTGCAGGACGACGCGCTCGCGCAGCTCGGGCGCCCTGGCGAGCACTTCGCCGAAGACCGCCTCGGCCTTGCCGCGCCGGTAGATGTCGGCGTGGTCGAACTCCGTGATGCCGATGTCGAGCGCCGCCTCGACGGCGGCCTCCGCGTGAGCGATGTCCGCGGCGGTGTACGGCTCGTCGTCCCATGTGCCGCCGAGCCCCATGCACCCGTACAGCGGTCGGGTGGTGCGCACGTCGGTCCGCGCTGCCATGCGTTCTCCTCTTCCTTCTCGGCGGTCGTTCACGCCGTCAGTGCGGCGGCCAGCATCTCGGCCGTGGCGAGCACCGGCAGCTGCGTGTTGGCCGCCGGAACCGTCGGCAGGATCGAGGCGTCCACGACCCGCAGGCCCGAGACGCCGCGCACCCGCCCCTCGCCGTCGACCACCGCGTACGGATCGTCCGGCGCGCCCATCGCACACGTGCCGACGGGGTGCCAGTACGTGCCTACCCGGTCGCGGAGCTCCTGATCCGTCAGGTCCCGCGGGGACGGGCCGCCGGCCGGGTCCGCCAGGGACTTCAGCGGCATGGTGGCGGCCAGCTCCTCGGCCATGCGCAGGCCCGAGCGGAGCACGGCCAGGTCGTGGCCGTCCTCGTCCGAGAGGAAGGCGGGGTCCAGGTCGAGGTCGGCGGCGGGGTCGGCGGAGCGCAGCCGGACGTGACCGCGTGACCTGGGCTTCATCAGGAAGGCGGCGATCCCCGCCTCGTACTGGCCCGGCGGCAGGGCGCCGAACAGGGGCGGGCCCGCGACCGGGTTGATGTGCAGGTCCCAGGCGCCCTCGGGGCAGTACGGGCTCGCCGCCCTGACCAGCATCCGGCTGACGTACAGGTCGCCCGCGGCCTCCTTCTCGGCCAGGTGCGCGTTCAGGTCGGCCGTCGGGCGCAGCGGCAGGAAGGCGCCGGGCTGGTCGGTGAGGTTGGCGCCGACGCCGGGCAGGTCGAGCACGGGCCGCACACCACGGCGCGCCAGGTCGTCCGCGGGCCCGATGCCGCTGCGGAGCAGCACGGCGGGCGACCCGAAGGTGCCCGAGGCCAGCAGGTAGGTGTCGGCCCGCAGGGTGGTGCGCCCGTGGTCCGTGACGATGTCCACGCCGTGCACACGGCCGCCGCGGACGGTCAGCCGGTCGACGGTGGCGCGTTCGAGGATCGTCAGGTTCGGCCGGTCGCGCGCTTCCGCCAGGTAGGCGAACGCGGCGTTCGCGCGGACTCCGTCGACGGCGTTGAGCAGCGGGGTCCCGTAGCCGGGGCCGCCGGGCGCGGCCATGTCCACCTCGGGGTGGCCGAGGGACCCGGCCGCCGCGAGGGCCGCGTGACTCCACGCCGAGTGCTCGCTCTCCGGTACCGGCCGGAGCCCCATCCGCGCCGCCGCCCTCGCCCGGAAGGGCTCCATCGCGGCGGCCGTCCACCGGGGGCCGCCCGCCCGCGCCCACTCGGCGTGGTCCGCATCGGAACCCCACGTGTGCCAGCAGCCGTTGACGCAGGACGAGCCGCCGAGGACGCGGGCGCGGATGCGGTGGGCGGCGGCGCGGCGCTCCCAGACGTCGTCGCGGGGCAGGGCGCGGGCGTCGAGCAGCTTCGCGGGCCAGTCCTGCCGTCGTGGACCGTAGTCGCGGCCCGCCTCCACCAGGCAGACGGAGCGCCCGGGGTCCTCGCTCAGCCGGGCCGCGAGGACGCAGCCCGCCACGCCGCCGCCGAGGACGACGACGTCGTGGCCCGTCGCGTGAGCCGTGTCCGTCATGCCGCGCCCCCGTGCTCGGCGACCCGGTCGAGGAGCTGCTCCCTGCGGATGACGTCGGTGCGGGTGGCGGGCACCGTACAGGCGTGGGCGCCGGCGACGGAGCCGTACAGGGCGCAGCGCAGGGGCGGTTCGCCGGACAGGAGGCCGAAGAGGTAACCCGCGGCGAAGGCGTCACCCGCGCCGTTGGAGTCGACCACCGGCGCCGGGGGAGCGACGGCCGGCACATGGGTGACCTCGCCGTCGGCGAGAAGGTACGCGCCCTCGGCACCCGCGGTGGCGACGACCACGTCGGCGCGTCCCCGCGCGACGATCCGCCGCATGGTCTTCTCGGGGTCGGTGAGAGCGGCCGCCGACAGGAACACCAGGTCGGCCTCGTACGCGAACGCCTCGTGGTACGGCTCGCGGCCGTCCCAGTCGTGCAGGTCGGTCGAGATGGTCACCCCGGCCTCCCGCAGCGTGGGCAGGGCGTGGGAGCAGGGCTGGGTGAGGGAGACGTGGGCGTGCCGGCTCGTCGCGGCGAGTTCCGCCACTGTGGCGGGCGGCAGCCGGTCGGCCTCGCCGAAGCGGGTGTTGTCGTACAGCGAGAGGCGGCGGCCGTCGGGGGACACGAGGTTGACCGCGCGCTTGGTGCCCGCGGGCAGCGGGACCTCGGTGAGCGCGATGCCCCGGTCTCGGTGGAGCGCGCGGATCAGCTCACCGGGGTGGTCGTCGCCGATCACGTCGATGTGGTGGGTCCGCAGGCCGAGGGCGTGCACGCCCATCGCCACGAAGTCCCCGGTCTGCCCGGCCCGCATCTCGATGGCGGGGACCATGTGGCTGTCGGCGAGCGGCAGCGGCAGCTCGGGGACGTACACGATCGTGTCCACCCCGGCACCACCCAGGACGAGCACGTCGATGTCAGTGGGCACAGATCCTCCTGGCGGGGGCTGGTGGGGGCGCGGTGGGGCTGGTCGGGCCCGGCCGGAATGCAGTCAAGCACGACGACTGATCGCGATGGAAGAGTTTGTGCAATCTTTCAGTTGGCTTGCAGGGGGAGTCGCCTGAAGAGTGGGTGATCAGGGGAAGCCGGGTCGTAAGTGGCCTCTATGGAAGTCGAGTTCGCCTGGGCGTGAGGGGTTGACCGGCCCTGGGGTGACACCTAGGGTCCGTCGCAACATGTTTCTGCAAGACGGCATGGAGATTTCATGTGCCGTCCTGTGCGGCGCCGTTACGGCCGCGGAGCACCCCCACCCCCGCGTCGGCGCCGACCCCTCTCCCCCCACTCAGAGGAGGACCTCCCATGTACGGCCGAACAGCACGGTCCGCACGGTCCCGCAGGCGTACCGCCCTGGCCACGGCCCTCGCCGCGGCCGCGGTCGGCGGTCTCGGCGCGGGCGCGCAGGCACAGGCCGCCCCGGCCACCGCCCCGGCTCCCACCCCCGCTTCCGTCCCCGCTTCCGCCCCGGCGAAGGCGGCGGCCGGCGAGAAGGACGTCACCGCGGTGATGTTCGAGTGGAACTTCGACTCGATCGCCCGAGCCTGTACGGACACGCTGGGACCCGCGGGATACGGCTACGTCCAGACCTCACCCCCGCAGGAGCGTCTGGCGGGCCCGGCCTGGTGGACCGCCTACCAGCCGGTCAGCTACAGGATCGCCTCACGCCTCGGCGACCGGGACGCGTTCAAGAACATGGTGGACACCTGCCACGAGGCGGGGGTCAAGGTCGTCGCGGACACGGTGATCAACCACATGACCAACGCCCAGGGCACCGGCTCGGGCGGCACGCGGTTCACCAAGTACGACTACCCGGGCGTCTACTCGGTCCAGGACATGGACGACTGCCGGCAGGACATCGAGGACTACACCCGGCGCGAGGAGAGCCAGAACTGCGAGCTGGGCGGCCTCGCCGACCTCGACACCGGCGAGGAACACGTCCGCGAGACCATCGCCGGATACCTCGACGACCTGCTCGGCCTCGGCGTCGACGGCTTCCGCGTCGACGCGGCCAAGCACATTCCGGCGGAGGACCTGAAGGCCATCAAGGGCCGGCTCACGGACCCGGACGTCCCCTGGAAGCAGGAGACGCTGCCGGGACCCGGCGAGGAGGTCCAGCCGGGCGAGTACCTCGGCACCGGGCTCGCCCAGGAGTTCACCTACGCCTACACGCTCAAGGGCGCCTTCGAGAGCGGCGGCCTCGCCGGACTGAAGAACATCGCGGACGGCAAGCTGCCCTCGGAGTCCGCCGGGGTCTTCGTCGCCAACCACGACACCGAGCGCCAGGGCAACGTCCTCACCTACAAGCAGGGCGCCCCCTACACCCTGGCCCACGTCTTCATGCTCGCCTTCCCCTACGGCTCCCCGGACGTCCACTCCGGCTATGCCTTCGCGAACAAGGACGACGGCCCGCCCGCCGACGGCAGGGCCGACTGCTCCGGCGACGCCTGGGTGTGCCAGCACGCGCAGCGGGAGATCACCGCCATGGTCGGCTTCCGCAACGCCGTGGGCGACGCCGGACTCACCGACTGGTGGGACGACGGAGGCAGCGCCATCGCCTTCGGCCGCGGCACGAAGGGCTTCGTCGCCGTCAACGGAGGGGACGGCGAACTCAAGCAGACCTTCCGGACCTCGCTGCCCGCCGGCGAGTACTGCGACGTGCAGGCAGGCAGGCCCGTCACCGTGGAGGACGGCGGGAAACTCACGGCCACCGTCGCCCCGAAGAGCGCGCTCGCGCTCCACGCCGACGCGCGGAGCTGCGCCTGACCCGACAGAGCTGACCTCACAGAGCTGACCTCACAGAGCTGACCTCACAGAGCTGACCTGACAGAGCTGACCTGACCTGACCCCAGGTCCGGCACGACATCCACAACCCCGTCCCACAGAGCTGTGCGGACGAACCCGGTTGCCCGGCGCTCGCGGCCCACGCCGCCCGCGCCGGGCAATCGGCGTTGTCCCGACCACCACACCCGACCACCACAGAGGAGAGCACACCCGTGACCCGCGCCCGTTTAAGATCGGCCGTCCTGCTGGCCCTCGCGCCCCTGGCCGCCCTCCTGCCGCCGGCCCACCAACCGGCGGCGGCGGCGACCGCCGCGCCGCCCTCCGACGCCGCACTCGCCGCCCAGCCCGCCCGGCACGACCTGACCCGCGAGCAGTTCTACCTGGCGATGCCCGACCGCTTCGCCAACGGTGACCGCCGCAACGACAGGGGCGGCCTCACCGGAGACCGCGCGACCACCGGCTTCGACCCGAGTGACCCCGCGTTCTTCAACGGCGGTGACCTCAAGGGCATCACGAAGAAGCTCGACTACATCAAGGGCCTCGGCACCACCGCGATCTGGCTGACCCCCGTCTTCGAGAACCTTCCCGTGCAGGAGCGCGGCGGGCGACCCGTCGCCAACTACCACGGCTACGCCATCACCGACTTCACCCGCGTCGACCCGCACTTCGGCACCGACGAGGACCTGACCGCCCTGGTCGACAAGGCGCACGCCAAGGGCATGAAGGTCTTCTTCGACGTCGTCACCAACCACACCGCGGACGTCATCCACCCCGCCGAGAAGGAGTCCGGCTACCGGTCGAAGGGCTCGCACCCCTACCTCGACACCCGGGGCCGCCCCTTCGACGACAGCGCGGGCATGCGCCCGGTCGACGAGGGCGGCTTCCCCTACACCCCGCGGATCGCGGACGCCGACCGGCACGCCAAGACACCGGCCTGGCTCAACGACCCCACCATGTACCACAACCGCGGCGACTCCACCTTCGCCGGGGAGAGCGGCCTCAACGGCGACTTCATGGGCAACGACGACCTGTGGACCGAACGGCCCGAAGTCGTCGACGGCATGAAGCGCGTCTACGAGCGCTGGGTGCGCGACTTCGGCATCGACGGCTTCCGCGTCGACACCGCCAAGAACGTCAACATGGAGTTCTGGACCCAGTGGGCCCGCGCCCTCGACGACTACGCGGCCACCCGGGGCAAGAAGGACTTCCTCATCTTCGCCGAGGCGTTCTCCGCCGACCCCGCCATCACCGCCCCCTACGTCACACGCGGCGGCCTCGACTCCACCCTCGACTTCCCCTTCCAGGCCATCGCCCGCAACTCCGCGTCGCGCGAGGGCCCGCCCCGCGACCTGTCCCGCCTCTACGCCCAGGACTACCGCTACACCACGGGCAAGGCCAACGCCTACGAGCAGGTGACCTTCCTCGGCAGCCACGACATGGGCCGCATCGGCGGCCTCATCGCCCAGGACAACCCCGGCGCGAGCGACGCCGAGCTGCTGCGCCGCGACCGCCTCGCGCACGAGCTGATGTTCTTCGGCCGCGGCAACCCCGTGATCTACGCGGGCGACGAGCAGGGCTTCACCGGCTCCGGCGGCGACAACGCCGCCCGCCAGCCCCTGTTCGCCAGCGACGCCCCGGCCTACCGCGACGACGACCAGATCGGCACCGGCCGCACCCACGCGAAGGACGCCTACGACACCCGGCATCCGCTCTACCGCGCCATCGCCCGCCTCTCCCGGCTCACCGAGAAGCACCCCGCGCTGCGCGACGGCGTCTTCACCGAGCGGTACCCGGGGCCCGCCGACGGACCCGGCGTGTACGCCTACTCGCGTACGGACGCCGGGAAGCGCGTGGAGTACGTCGTGGCGCACAACAACGCCTCCGAGGCGAAGACCGTGCGCATCCCGACCGGTGCCGCGCACCGGCGCTACACCCCGCTGTACGGCACGACGGACGCCCCGGCCCGCAGCGGAGCCGACCGGCACCTCACCCTCACCGTCCCCGCCCTCTCGTCCCTGGTCCTGAAGGCCGACAAGAAGCTGCCGGATCCGGGCGCACGGCCCCACGTCACCCTGACCCCGCCGAAGGAGGGCGCCACCGGCACGGTCGAACTCACCGCCGACGTCGACGGCGGCCAGTTGAACCGGGTCGTCTTCGCCGCACGGCAGGGCGAAGGCCCCTGGCGGGTACTCGGCACCGCCGACCACGCCCCCTACAAGGTCACCCAGCACATCGACCCCGCACTCCCAGCGGGCACCGAGCTGCGCTACAAGGCGGTGGCCGTCGACAGCAGGGGCCGCACCGCGCACGACCTCGCCACCAGCAGCACGGGCCGCACCCCGCCGGAGCCCAGGCCCACCGTCCGGCGCGGCCACGCCGTCGTGCACTACCAGCGGCCCGGCGGCGACTACGACGGCTGGCGGCTGCGGACCGGGACGGACGGCGCGGAAGCCGCCTTCACCGGACGCGACGCGTACGGCGCCTTCGCCTGGGTGAAGCTCGCCGAGGGCGCCGAGACGGTCTCGTACACCGTCGAGAAGGACGGCACCACCGACGGGCCCGCGCGCTCCGTCGACCTGACCCGCACCGGCGAGGTGTGGATCACGCAGGGGCAGGAAGGCCAGCGCGAACAGCGCCCGCACAGCGCCTATCCGCCGTCGGACGGCTCCACGGCCGTCCTGCACTACCACCGCCCCGACGGCGACTACGAGGGCTGGGGCCTGCACGTGTGGGACGGCGCCGCCACGCCGTCCGACTGGGACGTCCCCGTGCGGCCGGTGCGCACCGACGGCTACGGACTCGTCTTCGAGGTGAAGCTGAAGCCCGGCGCGCGCAGCCTCAGCTACACCTTCCACAAGGGCAACGACAAGGACGTGCCCGACGACGAGGCCCTGGACATCGGCCTGTACGGGAACGAGGTGTGGCGGGTCGCGGGCGAGCCGGCGTATCTGACACCGGCGCTCGGCGGATCGCTCGGCATGGACCTCGGGCAGTCCCGGGTCAGATGGCTCGACGAGGACACCGTCGCCTGGCCGGAGGGCGGGGCGGGAGTGGCCTCGCGCCAGCTCCTCTACGCGCCCGACGGCGGCATCGCCCTCAGGGACGGCGCGCTCTCCGACGAGGGGCACTGGCTGCGGCTGCGCCCCGAGAAGACGGAGGCCGCGCGGCGGGACGGGCTCGCGGAGGGGGAGGTGGCCCTCACCGTCGACCCGCGCGACCGGGGCCGGCTCCACGACGCGCGGCGCGCCCGGCAGCTCCTCGCCACCGAGCGCGCCGCTGACGGCGCCCTCCTGGGCGCCACGGGCGTACGGAAGCCCTAGGCCGAGCTGAAGGCGCCCGCCAGGTCGCGGGCGCCTTCCTCCACCCCGCGGACCGCGATGCCGCGCGTGGCGGGCAGCTCCGCGAGGAGGTCGCTGGACAGGCAGGCGTTCCGCGGCCTCGACGCGTAGCGGCTCAGGGCCTTCGGTACGGGCACCACCAGGTCGGCGGGCAGCCCGAGGCCGCGGGCGATCACGCCGGCCCACTCGGCACGGCTGACCCGGTCGGGGCCGCCGAGGTGGAGCACAGGGGGGAGCGGGGCCAGGCTGGTCAGCAGCGCGGCCACCACCTCGGCCACGTCGTCGACGTGCACGGGTGTCGTCCACTGGTCGTCGGGCGCCTCGATGGGCTCTCCCGCGCGCAGCCGGTGGGCGCAGGCGGCGAAGTAGTTGAGCCACTTGCCGGCGTCCACGGGCTCATGGCCGTAGACGAGGCTCACGCGCAGCGAGACCGCGTCGGCCGCGCGGGCCAGCAGCAGCTCCTCGGCCCGGCGCTTGGCCCGTCCGTAGGCGTTCGCCGGGGAGACGGGCGTGGACTCGGTACTGCCGGGCGAAGCGCCGTCGAAGACGTTGTCCGTGGAGATCATGACGATGCGCGAACGCCCCCCGAGGGACGCGAAAGCGGCCGCCACCGCGGAGTGCGCCCGGGCCGCCTCCTCGGGGTGCGCCTCGCACCAGGTGACGTCCGACGGGCCGTGCACGAGCACGATCCTGCGGGGCCGCAGCCGCGACACCAGACGGCCGCAGGCCTCCGCGTCGGTGGCATCGAGGACGCACCAGCGCGCCCCGTACTTTTCGGGCGCGATGGCGGGGTAGCCGCGGGAGACGAGGGTGACGGAGTCGCCCGATGCCACCAGGCGGCGGGCGATGCCCGTGCCGACGAAACCGCTGCCGACGACGAGCGAGGAGACGCGCCTCACCGGGCCACCCGCCCCCGCGCCGACGCGTGGCGGGCGGCGAGGAGGCGGCCCGCGCCGATCAGTCCGTGGTCGTCGTCGGGCGCGCCGAGCGCGACCATGGCGTCGATCCGCTCCCGGGAGAGCCCGAAGCAGCCCTGCCGGTCCAGCTCCTCGACGAGGAGCAGCCGGTAGCGCTCGCCGACGGCCAGCGCGAAGCCACCCACGACGATGTAGCGGCACACGCCCACCGAGGCGAAGACGGCGCCGATCGCCCGCGCGAGGTGCACGAGGGCGGCGCGCAGCACGCCGGTGGCGAAGGGGTCGCCCTCGGCGAGCGCCTTGGCGAGGGCCGGGTTCTCCACGCCGTCCTCGCACAGCTCCGCGAGGCGGGAGCGGGCGAACCCGTCCGGGTCGGCCGCCGCGGCGCGCCGGGCCGCGGCGAGCACGCCCCGGCCCGACGCGACGGCCCCGAGGTGGCCGCGGCCCCCGCAGTCGCACAGCGGCGCGTCGGGTGAGGGATCGCAGGCCCAGTGGCCGAGCTCGCCGCCGTGGCCCTCGGGGTGCAGCAGGACGTCGCCGTCCCGGAAGACCTTGTTGCCGATGCCCGAGCTGACGGTCAGCAGGCAGAAGGGCTCCGGCTCCGTGGCCGCGTACCGCCAGGCGGCCGCCGTGAGGTCGTTGACGACGGTGACGGGTCGGCCGAGCCGCTCGGTGAGCAGGGCGCCGAGCGGCAGGGGGTCGCCGCGGCGGCCCCACACCGTCGGCGCCGCGAGGACCAGGCCGTCGGCGGTGATCGGCCCGGCGAAGGCGACCCCGACGGGACCGGGCGCGCGCCCGGCCGTGTGCCGCGTCACCTCGCGCACGAGCTGCTCCACCATCCGCTCCTGGAGCACGGGGACGGGGGCGTGCGGATCGCGGGCCATGCCGTCGACCGGCATCCGCCGCACGCGGGACAGCGTCCCGTCGGCGGGCGCGTACGCGCCCACCCTGAGCGTGGTGCCTCCTACGTCGACGACGGTGTGCTCGGGGTCAGCCGTGATGGTCGCGGTGGGCACGGAGTTCCTCCTCGAAGACCAGCAGGTGCAGGTCGGTGTCGCGGTCGTTCAGGAGCCCGTGCTCGCCGTGGGGGCGGTTGGCGACGACGTCGCCCGGGCCCACGCGGAACTCCTCGCCGTCCTGGTGCATCAGGCCCTCCCCCGAGAGCACCACGTACGTCTCGTGGTCGGCGCCGTGCCGGTGGCGTCCGATGGACGTGCCGGGCGGCAGCACGGCGAGGTCGATGAACTCGGCGCCGGGACCGTCCGCTCCGCGCGTGAAGACGCGGTGCGCCAGGATCGTGCCGAGCCCGCCGTGGTCGTGCTCCTTGGCGGCGAGGAGGTCCCGCAGATTGGGCACGCGGCCGGTCATCGTGTCTCCCCGTCCGTCGCGGGCGAGGTGCGCGGGGCGCGGGCGGCGCGGGCGGCGAGCGCGTCCAGGGCCTCCCGCAGGACGTCCTGCGGGATGTCCTCCAGCTCGTCGACGAAGCCCGCCTTGCCGATGCCGGTGGGCACCACCAGGTGGAGCTTGCGGCCCCGGCGCTGCCAGGAGGCGAACAGGGCCTGCGTCATCTGGTCGGCCGTGCAGGTCGCGGCGTCGTGGACGGGCAGACCGATCCGCTCAAGGAGCGTGACGATCCGCTCGCAGGTGTCGGCGTCCGCGAGACCGAGGAGCCGGGCGATGTGGGCGGAGAGCGCCATGTCGACGGCGACCGCCTCGCCGTGTTCGAGGCGGTGGCCGCCCGCCGTCTCGATGACGGGGCTGAAGGTGTGGCCGAAGTCGACCAGGCGCGCCAGCTCGTGCTCGCGCAGGTTGGGGCAGAGCTCCTCCATCATCAGCCGCATCGAGGTGCGGATGACGTAGGTCTCCAGCTCGGCGCCGGCCGAGTGGCCGGGGCGGCGGAAGACGTCCGGACTGCGTTCCAGGGCCTGGAACAAGTCGCCGTCGAGGATCACCGCCATCTTCACGATCTCCGCGAGGCCGCAGCGGATCTCGCGGTCCGGCAGGGTGGCGAGGAGCGCGGGGTCGTTCAGCGAGGCGTGCGCCGGGTGGTAGGCGCCGAACATGTTCTTCGTGTGCAGGCCGTTGACCCCGGTCTTGACGCCGACACCGACGTCGACCTGACCGACCAGGGTGGTGTTGACCTTGATGTAGCGGATGCCGCGCGCGTACATGGAGGCGGCGAAGCCGACGACGTCCGCGACGATGCCGCCGCCCACCGCCAGCATCACGCCGTGCCGGTCGAGCCCGGCGGCCTTCGCGGTCGCGCACACCTGCTCGGCGGACGCCAGTGACTTGTTGTGCTCCCCCGACGCGATCGGGTGGACGCTCCAGCTGTCCGGTTCGAGACGCGCGCCCAGGTAGGCGCGCAACTGCTGCCCGTAGAGGCGGTCGACGGTGGGCCCGACGAAGGCCACCACGCGCCGTCCCTCCAGGTAGTGGGCGAGAAGCGGGTTGTGCGGGGAGAAGACCCCGTCGGTGACGTCGACCCGGTAGCCGGTGCCGTCCGGTGCGTGCAGGTCGAAGCCGCCGGCGTCCTCACGGACACCCGCGGCCTCGGCAAGAACCTGGCCTGCCATCTCTCTCCTCGGTCTTCGTTCGGTCTTCAGGTCGTCGACGGCGTCGTCGATCGGGTATCGGGGTGGTGCGGTGACGGCGGTGCGGGGCGCGGCCGCTGCTCGGCGAACACGCCGGCGACCGTCCGGACGAGGGGCGACGCCGGCAGGTCCTCCAGCGGGACGGGGCGGCCCGCCGCGTCGGACACCGGAAGGCGCCAGTTGGGGTGCGCCGTGGAGGTGCCCGGCAGGTTCTGCGGGCGGCGGTCGCCCGTCGCGTCCGGCAGCCAGACCCCGAGCAGCAGGGCCGGGGTGAGCGGCAGGAAGCGGTGCAGGGCGGCCACTTCGCCGTCCGGTGACGGCAGCAGGCCGAGCCGGGTCAGCTCGGCGAGCCAGCCGTCGCGCTCGCTCGCGGCCTCCGCCTTCTCCTCGTCGGCGGGGCGGGTCAGCAGGCCGAGCCGCTCGCGCAGTTCGACGTGCTCCCCGCTGAGCCAGGCCGCGGTGGTCGGCAGGTCGTGGGTGGTGAGCGTGGCCAGGCAGTTCGCGCGCCACTGGTCGGGCGGCAGCGGCCCGTGCCGGCCCTCGCTGCCGCCCACGTACTCGAAGCGCTGCACGGAGGTGCCGAGGATGCCGCGCCCGGCGAGCTCCTCGCGCACACCCTTCTCGACCGTGCCGAGGTCCTCACCGATGACGCTCGCGCCCGCCCGGTGGGCCTCCAGGGTGAGCGCGCCCAGCATGGCCCGCGCGTCATACCGTACGTACGTGCCCTCGGACGGCGGGCGCCCCTCGGGCACCCACCACAGCCGGAACAGGCCCATCACATGGTCGACGCGGAGCGCTCCCGCGTGCCGCAGGTTGGAGCGCAGCAGCTCCGCGAAGGGCAGATAGCCCGCCGCGGCGAGCGCGTCGGGCCGCCAGGGCGGCTGACCCCAGTCCTGGCCCAGCGGGTTGAAGTCGTCCGGCGGCGCGCCGACGCTCATCCCGGTGGCCAGGCAGTGCTGGAGCGCCCAGGCGTCGGCGCCGTCCGGCGCCACCCCGACGGCCAGGTCGTGCACGAGGCCGATCGGCATGCCCGCGTCCTTCGCCGCCCGTTGCGCCGCGGCGAGCTGCTCGTCGGTGATCCAGGCGAGCCAGCGGTGGAACGCGACGCTCTCCGCCAGTTCGTCACGGGCCCGCGCCACGGCGGGGGAGCGCGGATCGCGCAGCTCCACGGGCCAGGCCCGCCAGTCGGCGCCGTGCACATCGGCCAGCGCGCACCAGGTGGCGAAGTCGGTCAGGCCCCGGCCCTCGCGCGCGGTGAACGCGGCGAAGGCCGCCGCGCGGCCGGGGGAGAGCGGCACCGCGTGCACGGCGCGCAGCGCCCGGTGCTTGAGGGAGCGGACCGTCTCCCGGTCGATGAGTGAACCGCCGTCGAGCACCCGCGAGTTGACGGCGCGGGCCTGATCGGCCAGCGCGTGCGCGAGGTCGCGTCCCGGCTGGTCCAGGTACGCGTACTCCGGCACCGCCTCCACCCGTACGTGCATCGGATCGGGGAAGCGGCGCGAACTCGGACGGTAGGGCGAGGGGTCGGGCAGCGGCCCCGGCGGCACGGCGTGCAGCGGGCCGAGCTGGACGAAACCGGCCCCCAGGTCCCGCCCCGACCAGGTGGCGAGCTCGGCGAGGTCAGCCAGGTCGCCCATGCCCCAGGAGCGGCGGGAGAGCACGGAGTAGAGCTGGACGAGGAAGCCCCAGGCGCGGCGGTCGGGCACCGCCAGGCGGTCGGGCACGGCGAGCAGCGGGGCCTCGGCCTCACGCCCGTCCACGCTTACCCGCAGGGTGTGGTGGCCGGGCGGCAGCGCGGCGTCCGCGGGCAGGGTTCCGCCGCCCTCCACCGCCACCTCGGCCACGCCGCCCACCGGCGGCGTCACGCCTTCTCCCGCGCGCGTGACGACGCAGGGCGGCAGCAGCCGCGCGGCCTGTTCGGCGCGGTGGCGGTCCAGGGCCCCACGGGCCGCGGCCGGGGTGGTGGCGTCCACCCCGCAGGCGCCGAGGACGGCGACCAGGGTGTCGGACGAGACGGAGAGGCGCTGCCCCCGGTCGGTGGTGTACTCGGTCGCGACGCCGTGGGCGCGCGCGAGTCCGACGATCGGCTCAGTCATGGGCGGCCTCCCCGCGCAGGGCGGGCACGGGCGAGGCGGCCGGTGCCGCGGCGGGCGCGAAGAGGCGTTCCAGGACCGCGGCGACCCCGTCCTCGTCGTTGCCGGGCGCCGTCTCGTCGGCCATGCGCCGCAGCTCCGGATGCCCGTTGGCGACGGCCACGCCGTGCCCCGCCCAGGCGAGCAGCGGAATGTCGTTGGGCATGTCGCCGAAGGCGATCGTGTCGGCCCCCGTGAAGCCGAGGAGCGCCGCGGCGCGCGCCACGCCCGCGCCCTTGGTGACGCCGGGCGGCAGCACCTCCACCATGCCCTTGACCGAATGCACCACGGAGACCGCGTCGCCGCACAGCTCCGCGACGGTGGCGGCGACGTCGTCCTCGGGCACGTCGGGGTGGTGCAGCACGAGCTTGTCGATGGGCGAGGCCCACAGCAGCGACCGGTCGGTGGTGACGTCCCAGCCGTGCCTGACCCGCTCCCCGAAGCGGGGGGTGACCTTGAAGCGGCTCTCGGGCGGTGCCGTGACGACGCCGAGTTCCAGGGTGCCGAGCACGGCCTCGGCGCGCTCCACCACGTCGCGGGCGAGGTCCAGGTCGAGCGAGGCGGATGCGAGGAGCCGGTCGGTGGCCGCGTCGTAGAGCTGGGCGCCCTGACCGCACACGGCGAGGCCGCGATAGCCGAGAGCGGCGAGGAAGTCCTTGCAGGCCGTCGCGGGGCGCCCGGTGACGACCAGGTGGTGCGCCCCGGCATCGGCGACGAGGGCCAGCGCCCGTCGGGTGCGCTCGGAGACGGTGAGGTCGCTGCGGAGCAGGGTGCCGTCGAGGTCGGTGGCGACGACGCGGTAGGGCGGATCGGTCACCGGCACGGTGTCCCAGGTGACACGGCCCGACCGCAGCGTCAGCATCAGCACCGGGTCACGGCCGGCCGGCAACCCGTCGACGCGGCCCCTGAAGACACCGTCGCCGACCGGTTCGAGGGCCATGAGCGCGGCCCCGCCGCCGGTGGGCACCGGCTCGTCGGAGGCCAGCGCCTCGGCGGCGGACTCGCGCGCCCCGGTGGTCCCGGCGCCGGCCCGGGCGACGATCTGGACCCGTTCGACGAGCGGGTGGCGGTAGGTCACCGTCAGCGCGCCGCCCGGCGCACGGGACACCCGGCAGCGCTCGCGGAGCAGGTCCGCGAGGTCCGGGCGGTCCGCCGCGCGGGCCACCTCCGCGCAGCGGGCGAAGTCGGCACGCGCGTGGGCGGCCTCGAAGAGGCGCTCGTACGCCGCCGCGTCCAGCGGCGCGACCCGCCCGTAGGCCGTGACGTCACCGCGTTCGGCGGCGACGCGCGCGATGAGAGCGCGGTGCTCGTGCCAGGCCGCGTCGGACAGCCGGTCGAACCAGCCGTACCGGATCGCCTCCTCGTCCGGGAAGCGCAGCGGCTCGCCCCGCAGCAGCGAGCCGAAGGCCGCGAGCCGCGCGTCGGCGGCCCGCTCCCAGGTGAAGTCCCGTGCCGTGCGGCGGGCGGCGGCCGACAGGCGGGCGTAGGCGTCGGGGTCGTGGCGGAACACGGCGGCGGCTTCCCTGATGCGCGCGGCGAGTTCCCCGGCGAGCGCCGGATCGTCGTCGTGGAACGAGCCGCGTACGGCGAAGCCGGTCGCCGCCGGGTCGGTGAGCGGCAGCGCGTGCCGGAAGTGCGCGGTGACCTGCTGGGCCGTGGCGATCGGCACCGCCCCGCACGCCATGGCCTCGGCCTGGGCGATGAGGAATCCGTCCAGCTCGAACTTGGACGGGTAGACGCAGAAGTCGGCGCTGGCCGCGTGCGCGAAGAGGGTGTCCTCGCCGGCGAGCCGCCAGTCGAGGTGGACCTGGTCCGGATGGCGGTCGGCGACGCGCTGGAAGTAGGCGTTGGCGGCGCCCGCGGGGTCCTGGCCGCCCCGGCCGGTCGAGCAGCGGATGACGAAGCTGATCCCGGGGTCGGTGGCGAGGACCTCCTCGATCGCCCGCACCAGCTCCAACTGGCCCTTGTGGTGCACCGCGTAGCGGGCCGCGTGGTAGAAGACCGGGCGCGCCGGGTCGAGACCCAGCGAACGCAGCACCGCGGCACGGTCGACGGCCCCGGGATCGCGGGCCAGCCAGCTCTCCGCGATGCCGCAGCCGCCCACGAGGAGTTTGTGGGCCTGCTCGCGCACCTGCCGGGCGACCGGCAGGGTCTCGAAGAGCGCTTCCATCGGGGTGTCGCGGAAGGTGCCGTAGTAGGCGCGCTGTCCGGGCGAGACGAAGTCCACGAGATCGGCGTGCGCCATGACCAGCGGGAAGAGCCCGACGTGGTCGGGACCGTACTCCTCGTGCATGCGCGTGCCCGCCAGGGCGCGGGACATCACCGCCGTGGCGCTGTCCTCCGCAGGCCGCGGCGCGTCGAGCGCGTCGAGGGCCACGGCGTCGCGCACCCCGAACAGGTCGAGGAGCCGCTCCACCTGCGGCCGGTAGAGCCGCTGCGTGACGGGCGCGTTGGCCGCCACCGTCACGGCGGTGCGCAGCCGCGGGGCCGCGCCGAGCACCGGCGGCAGCAGCCAGGAGTAGGACGGCTCGAAGCCGTGCACCACGGCGGGCTCGTCGCCGGTCAGCTCCTCCAGGAAGCGCACCGCGTCCACCTGGAAGACCAGCGGCTTGAAGTGGGCGAGGTCGCGCCCGGCCGTGCCCGGCGGCGGGTAGAGGCGGTCGGGCAGCAGGTCGAGCTGCGTGTTGGACAGGAAGTACACGTCGACGCCGTCCAGCCGGAGCCGGTGGGCGCGCGTGGTCACGTCGAGGGTGACCTCACGCGGGTGGTCCGGCCACGTCCCGGGGTCGAGGACCAGCGGCACGGAGTGCTCGCGGCGGTAGGCCGTCTCCTCGATCGCGTGGTCCTCCCGCAGCGCGCCGAGGAGGCCGTGCGCCGGGGTGACGACCGAGACGCGGTGGCCGCGCGCCGCGTAGGCACGCGAGAGGTTCCACACCAGCGGCGAGAGACCGCCGCGCATGAGGCGGCCGTCGAAGCCGCCGCACTCGAAGGAGACATGGATGATGTGCACGGAAGTAGCGCTCCCTCACTGTGCGGGGACGGCGCGCGCCGCAACGGCGCGCGGTCCCTGCCGGTCGATGTGTGCGGCGCCGCGGCCGATGGCCCCGGTCACGGCCGCACCCCGTCTGCCACCTGCTGCACGCTGCCGTCCTCCATGACCACCGCCGAGACCAGGTCGGCGCCCGGCGGCACGGTGGCGCCGGGCAGGACGACGCTGCGCCGCACCCGGGCTCCGGCGCCGACGCGGACGCCGGGGAACAGCACGCTGTCCTCCACTTGGCCGCGGTTGACCAGATCGGCGGGGACCACGGAGTCCCGCACGCCGGGGCCGCGGGCCACCCGGTGGCGCGCCACCTCGGGTGCGATGGTCCAGGGCATCCGCTCGACCGGCAGGGCGGGCCCGCCGGGCCGCGGGGAGGCGAGGGCGAGGTGGGCGCGGTGGTAGCGCTCGACGGTGCCGATGTCCTGCCAGTGCCCGGCGACCTCGTGGCCGCGGATGTGCTCCCCGGCCGCGAGCATCGCGGGGATCACGTCGCGGCTGATGTCGTGCTGCCAGCCCGTGCCGTCGAGCAGTTCCAGATGACGGCGGAGCACGCGCGCGTCGAAGACGCAGAACGCGGCGAAGACCAGGTCGCTCGTGGGGTTCTCGGGCTTCTCGACGAACGCCGTCAGATGCCCCGCCGCGTCGAACTCGACCATGCCGAAGAGATGCACCCACCGCGGTTCGATGCGCTGGTACGCGACGGTCAGCGCGGCCCCCGACGCCCGGTGCTCCTCGATGAGCGGCCCGTAGTCGAAGCGGTAGACGTGGTCGGCGTGGAGCACGAGGACCTGCTCGGCGCCGTCCCCGAAGACGTACTCGCTCTTGCGGATCAGCGCGTCGGCCGTGCCGCGCTCCAACGGCCAGGTCCGCTCCGGCAGTTCACGGGGCGGACCGTCCCCGGCCGTGCGGTACGCGTCGTCGTACGGGCCGAAGTGCACCCGGAAGTCCGCCGAGGTGTTCCACACCCGGTGCAGGTCGTCCATCAGCTGCCGCTCCTCGTACTGGGAGAGCAGCACGACCTCGCCGAGCCCGGAGGCCCGCGCGTTGGCCAGGCTGAAGTCGATGAGGCGGCAGGCGCCGCCGTAGGGCACGAGGGGCTTGAGGCGGCCGGTGCCGAGCGGGCCCATGCGTCTGCCCTCGCCGCCCGCGAGCAGCACGGCCCGTACCGCGCCGGGCTCAGCCATGCCGCACCTCGTCCCAGGTCACGCGCCCGGAGGAGAGGGTGAGCAGCAGCCATGCGCCGGGGCGTTCGGGCGCGGGCCCGGTGAACTCGCCGGGCGCGGTGCGGGTCAGGGGCCGTACCTCGGGCCGTGCGCGGCCCTGGGCGTCGGGCGGCGCGGGCAGGACCAGTTCGACGCGGTCCGCGTGCGCGAGCCGGTAGGCGAGCCCTCCGTCGGGCAGCAGCGCGAGGCGGGCGCGCAGGCGGGCCACGTCCTCGGCGGGCACCGCGTCGGGCCGGCGCAGGAGCACCTGCTCGCAGGTGGCGAAGTCGGCGCGCAGCCAGGCGGCGTCGAAGAACCGCCGGGCGGCGCCGTCGTCCAGCGGGGCGAGGCGTTCGTACGCGGCGAGGTCGCCGTGCGCGACCACCGCGTCGACGGTGAGCCGCTCGTCGGGCAGCAGCTCCGTCCAGCCGTGCCGCAGGGCGCGTTCGGCGGGCAGCTCCGCGGGTTCGCCGCGCCAGAGCCGGGTGAAGGCGGCCAGGTGCAGGTCGGCGCAGTGCTCCCAGGTGAAGGCGCGGGCGACGGCGGCCGAGCGGCGGGCCAGCTCCCGGTAGCGGCCGGGGTCGTCGGTCCACAGGGCCACCGCCTCCTTCACGCGTGCGGTCAGCGCGGCGGTGAGCAGTTCGTCGTCCTCGGCGAACGACCGGTTCACCGCGAAGCCGGTGGTGGTCTCGGGGCTGTCCGCGTGCCGGAAGTGGGCCATGCCCCGCTGGTCGGTGGCGATGGGGACCGCGCCGGCCGCCATCGCCTCGCCCTGCGCGATCAGGAACGTGTCCATCTCGAACTTGGAGGGGAAGAGGCAGAAGTCGGCGGAGGCCGCGTACTCGAAGACGCTCCGCTCGTCCACGCGCTCCCACTCCAGGTGCAGCCGGCCGGGGTGGCGCCGGGCGATCTCGTGGAAGAACGGGTCGTCGATGCCGTCGGCGGAGATGCAGCGGACGACGAAGTTGGCGGCGAGCCCGTCGGTCAGGACGCGGTCCACCGCGCGCAACAGCTCCACCTGGCCCTTGTGGTGCACCGCGTAGCGCGCGTTGTGGAAGAAGGTGGGCAGGGACGGGTCGAGGCCGAGGCCGCCGAGCACCTTCTCCCGGTCGACGCCTGCGGGGTCCCAGGCGAGCCATTCGTCGGAGATCGCGCAGCCGCCCACGAACATCTTGTGCGCGTTGCGCCGCACGACGCCGGCGATCGGCAGCCGGGCGAAGAGCTGCTCGAAGGGCGTGTCCCTGAAGGACGCGTAGAAGTCGAGCTGCCCCTCGGAGAGGAAGTCGACCAGGTCGGCGTGGTCCGCGGTCAGTTCGTACACCGCGACGTGGTCGGCCGGGTAGTCGTAGTGCAGATGCGTGAACTGCTGGTACTGGCGGATCGCCGCCGGAAGCGCGTCGGCGGTGTCCGGCGCGGGCAGGGGCACGTCCGCCCCCAGCTCGGCCAGGAGCCGCCGCACCTTGGGCCCGTACACCTTCTTGGTGATCGGCATGTTGCTCTGCACGTTGCTGACGACCAGCTTCGAGGGGTCGTCGCGCAGCGCGGCGGGCAGCAGGTAGTGGTAGTACGGCTCGTGGGCGTGCACGAGGGCCTTCTCGTCGCCGAACCACGTGCGCAGGAACCGCACGCTGTCGACCTGGAAGACGAGCGGCTTGAAGAAGACCAGGTCGCTGCCCTTGGCGGAGTACGGCGGATAGAACGTCTCCGGCAGCCGGTCCAGGTACTCGTCGGCCAGGAAGTACAGATCGACCCCGTCGAGGCGGATGCGGTGCGCGGTGGTGCGCAGCTCCAGGGAGACCTCGGCGGGGAAGCCCCGCCACACCTGGGGGTCGAGGACGATCGGCACCGTGTGCACGTCCTCGTAGGGCAGGTCCTCGACCTCGTAGCGCTCACGGAGGTCGTCGAGCCTGCCGTGGGCCGGGGTGACGATGGAGACCCGGTGGCCGCGCGCGGCGAAGGCCCGGGAGAGGTTCCACAGGTACACCGAGGTGCCGCCCTGCAGGAAGGTGTGGTCGAAGCCGCAGCACTCGAAGTACGTCTCGATGATGTGCAGGCGCGGATCGGTCGGCTCGGTCACGGTCACGTCCTCGCGGAGGTCGGAGCGGAGGCGGAGGAGAGGGCGGGGGTGTGCGACCCGCCCAGCGTCAGGGCGTGGCGCAGGTCGATCGCGGCGTGGTAGGGGCGGGCGTGGGCGCAGTTGTAGGCCAGCTCGTGCAGTAGCCGCCGCAGGTACAGCAGGCGCCACAGCGGGCTGTCGGCGGCCGGGCCGAGCAGCAGCCGCTGCACGCGCTCCCGCCACAGGTCGGCCGTGCGGAACACCTGGTCGAGGACGGCGCGGTCCGCCTCCGCCCAGCCGGGGGCGCCGTCGAGGGCGCCGCGCATCGTCTCCAGGGAGTCCACGCCGAGGCGCCGGGCGCTCTCGAACGCCGCCTCGTCGGCCGCGAAGTACTCCAGGGCGCGCTGCACGGCGACGAGGTCCTGGAGCGGTGACTGCGCGGCCCAGCCCGGGTCGTCGGGGCCGAGCGCGGGCGTGGAGAGGTCGATGACGCTCATCCGGCGGCCGGTGACGGTGCCAGGGCCGCAGAGCAGGTGCGACAGGTGGAGGTCACCGTGGCACGGGCCGGCTCCCGGCACCTCGTCCCGGCCCTCGAACGCCGCCTCCAGCGAGGCAACTTCGGCGTCGAGCGCGGCGAAGGCGGCCTCCCGGGAGCGCTCGGGCAGCGCCACCCGCGCCCCCGCGAGCGCGGTCCGCCGCTCGGCGGCCCGCGCGAGCACCTCCCGGGCCGGATACCCGGTGGGCGCGGGCCCGCCGAGCCGCGCCGCCAGGTCGCGGTGGAAGGCGCCCAGGAAGCCGCCGGCCGCGCGGAGCTGGTCCTCCAGAGGCAGCAGATGGGGCCGCACCACGTCGGCGGGTGACTGCCGGGCATCGGTCAGGCGCGGCCACAGCGAGCGCAGGTTCTCGCGGAGCGGCAGGTCGATGCCGTCGCCGGGGGCGTAGCGGTAGATCACGCCCAGCGGATGCGGGGCACCCGTCGCCGGGTCCGTGTAGGTGTAGTCGCCGACCCAGGCAGGGGTGTGCCCGGTGCCGCTCATGAGCCGCAGCAGCTCCGGTTCGCGCACGGCCTCGTCGAGCCTGCGGTAGGTCTTGTGGATGTGCGGCACCCCGGCGATGTCCACCAGGGACAGGGCGTTGGAGGACCAGCCCTGCTCGAAGGGGAGCCTGCGCACCTCGGGCGCGGGCCCGCCCGTCCCGCGGAAGCGGATGGTGCCGCCGCGCGCGGTCGCCAGTTCCCCGCCGGAGCAGGCCCTGGCGACGGCGGCGGCGTCGAACTCCGTGCTGCCGTGCGCCTCCTCGACGCCTCGCGCGGTGCCGGGGCGCACGGGCAGGAAGAACCGCTGCCCCGCCGCGGGGCCGCCGACGGCGGCGACCACGAGGAGGAGCGCGGCGTCGCCGAGCACCGCGTGGTCGACGCGTTCGTAGCGGTCGGCCGTGCGGCCGTCCTCGGACATCCAGGGCGCGGTGCGCAGCAGCGGTTCGAGGTCTTCGTCGCGGATCATGCGGCGTCTCAACTCCCGGTCATGTCGAATCGGTTGATGCCGCGCCGCCACACCGCCAGAGCCGTGAGCACCGCCCCCGCGGTCACCACGGGGAGCCACACCAGGAGGCCCGTGTCGCCCGTCAGGAGGTAGACGCAGGGCACGTACGAGGTGAAGGCGAAGGGCAGCACCCAGGTCAGCAGGGCGCGCAGCGAGGAGTGGTAGATGTCCAGCGGGTAGGCGGCGAACTCCGACACCTGGGTGGCGGCGTACATCGAGGGCAGGCTCGTCACGGTCCAGAAGGACAGCGAGGCGAAGAACAGCTTCACGGCGGTGTGGATCAGCGCGCCGCAGAGCACGAGCAGCGGCGCCAGCGCCCACTGCGCCGCGGTCGGGTCCAGGCCGAGTTCACCGCCCGCCCAGATCACGAGGACCGCGCCGACGATCAGCTCGCCCAGGCCGTCGGGGTGGAAGAAGCGCTCGGAGAGCAGGGAGAACAGCGGGTTCACCGGCCGGACCAGGTAGCGGTAGAACTCACCGCGCTGCACCAGCTTGCGGCCCAGCTCCCACAGCTGGTCGGTGAAGAGGTGGTCGAGGCCGCGCGGCAGCAGGGAGAAGCCGAGCAGGAAGAGCACCTCGTGGTACGACCAGCCCCCCACGGCGGGCACCTGGCGGAAGACCAGGCCCACCACGGCCGTCTGGATGCCGACCCGCACGAGGAACGCGCCGGCGCCGAGCACGAAGTCGAGCCGGTAGGCGGCGAGCCGGTGCAGGCCGACGCCGCCGAGGAAGAGGGAGAGGCGGAGGTACCGCAGAGCCGTGCGCGTCATCCGCCGAGCACCTCCAGGCGTCCGGTGGCGGCGCGCCACAGCACCGCGGACAGGGCGGCGAGCGCCACGGCCCAGCCCGCCTGCTGGGCCAGGACGCCGAGGGCGCCCGCGACGCCCTCGTACCGCCCGAGGAGCAGGGTGAGCGGGCCGTCGACCATGCCCCTGAACGGCAGTGCCATGGCGACGGCCGCGAGCGGACCCGGCATCAGCGCGATCGGCACGAGCTGCCCCGCGAAGAACGCGACCACGCTCTGCTTGAGCATGCGCACGCCCCAGGTGTTGGTGGTGAGGAAGCCGGTCATGCCGGTCAGCAGGTTCACGCAGAAGGCGATGAGCACCGAGAGGACCGTGGACAGGGCGAACAGCGCCGCGTTCCCCGCGGTCGGCGCCGTCATCGGGACGAGGAAGGAGAACAGCAGCAGCACGGGGACGCCGACGAGCAGCGCGTTGGCCGCCACCACGGGAAGGCAGGCGGCGAACCGCACGAGCGGATAGCTCACGGGGCGCACCAGCATCACCGCCACGTCACCCCGGTAGACCTCGGCGGCCACCTCGTCGTCGACGCGGTTGGCGTGCAGCACCTGGAGCACCTGCGCCACGAGGAGGTACGTGGTGATGCCCGCCGCGGTGAAGCCGCCGGGCCCGGCGCCGGGCGAGCCCGCGTACACGGCGCGCCACAGGAAGACCGTCACGGCGGCGCCGGCCGCCGCGGTGACCCCGGTGACGAAGAACATCGAGCGGTACTGGAGCAGCGACTGCAGTCCGCCGGTGGCGAAGGGCAGATAGCGGCGGGTGCGTGTCACCACACTCATGCGGCACCGCTCCCGGCGCGGGCGGCCGACGGGCCGGGGGACGCGCTGCCGGTGGCGTCGCGTGCGTAGACGCGCCGCAGCACGTCCTCCAGGTCGGGTTCGGGGGCGTAGCAGTCGGCCAGGTCGAAGCGGTCGAGGAGGAAGGCGAGCACCTGCCGCGAGGTGAACGCCGCCACGGGGTAGTCCACGCGGATGCGCCCGCCGTCGTCCTCGCTCGCCCGCACACCGGGCAGCCCCCGCTCGATCTCCTCGCAGGCCGCGGGCAGCGGCAGCGGGTCGCGGTGGTCGAAGGTGACGCTGCGCCGGTCGGCGGTGCGCAGCAAGTCCTGGATGGTGCCCTGGTGGACGACCCGGCCGCGGTCCACGACCAGGGCGCTGTCGCAGATGGCGGCGATGTCGCCGATGTCGTGGCTGGTGAGCACCACGGTGGTGCCGAGTTCCTGGTTGGCGCGGTTGACCAGGACCCGCACGGCCTCCTTGAGGACCATGTCGAGCCCGATGGTCGGCTCGTCCCAGAAGACGACGGCCGGGTCGTGCAGCAGGCTCGCCGCGATCTCGGCGCGCATCCGCTGTCCGAGGCTCAACTGCCGTACGGGCGTGGTGCCGAGGGCGTCGATGTCGAGCAGTTCGCGGTAGAGCCGCAGGTTGCGGCGGTAGACCGGCTCGGGGATGTCGTAGATCCGGCGCAGGATGCGGAAGGAGTCGGGCACCGAGAGGTCCCACCACAGCTGGCTGCGCTGGCCGAAGACGACACCGATGGAGCGGGCGTTGCGCTGCCGCTCGCGGTAGGGCTCGATGCCCGCGACCAGGCAGCGCCCGGAGGTGGGCGTCATGATGCCGGTCAGCATCTTGATGGTGGTGGACTTCCCCGCGCCGTTGGCCCCGATGTACGCGGTCCTCGAACCGGCGGGGATCTCGAAGGAGACCCCGTCGACCGCGCGGACGATCCGGTGCTCGCGGGTGAAGAGGGTGGCGAGCGCGCCGAGGACACCGGGGCCGCGTTCGGCGACGCGGAACTCCTTGGTGAGGTTCTCCGCGACGATCACGGGTGCGGAGCCGGTCACGTGGCGGTCACCCGCTCGATGGCCTCGGCCAGGATGCGGACGCCCTCGTCGAGCTGGTCGTCGGTGAGGGTGAACGGCGGGGCGAGCCGGATGATGTGCCCGCCGACCGAGGTCCGCAGGCCCAGGTCGAGCGCGGTCGTGTAGACGTCGCGGGCGATGCCGGGAGCGGGCGTCCGGCTGTCCTCGTCCGTCACGAACTCCAGGCCGAACAGCAGCCCGGCCGCGCGGACGTCCCCGAGCTGCTCATGGCGTGCCCGCAGGACGCCGAGACGCTCGTCGAGGAGCGCCCCCAGTTCCCGCACGCGTTCGGTGAGCCGGTCGCGTGCGATGACGCCGAGCGTGGCGCGCGCGGCGGCGATGCCGAGGGGGTTGCTCGCGTAGGTGGAGGCGTACGACCCGGCCCGCGCGGCCTCGGGTGAGCGCAGCAGCTCGGCACGGCCCGCGAGCACCGCGAAGGGGAAGCCGTTGGCCATGCCCTTGGAGAGGACCACCAGGTCCGGTTCGATGCCCAGGGCCTCGCTGGCCAGGAAGGAGCCGGTGCGGCCGCCGCCGGTCAGCACCTCGTCGGCGACCAGCAGCACGCCGTTGGCGCGGCAGGCCTCCGCGATCTGCTCCCAGTAGCCGGGCGGCGGGACGATCACGCCGGCCGCGCCGAGCACCGGTTCGAAGACGAGCGCGGAGACGTTCGGCTTCTCGGCGATGTGCTTGCGCACCAGCGAGGCGCAACGCACCCCGCACGAGGGGTACTCCAGGTCGAGCGGGCAGCGGTAGCAGTACGGCGAGTAGCCGAGGACGCTGTTGCCCGCGAAGGACTGGTTCCCGATGTCCCAGTGCACCAGCATCCGGGCGCCCATCGTCTTGCCGTGGAAGCCGTGGCGGAGCGCGCCGAGCCGGTTGCGGCCCGGGGGAGCGGTCGCCTGCACCACGCGCAGCGCGGCCTCGACGGCCTCGGCGCCGGTGGAGAAGAAGGCGTACGTGTCGAGGTGCTCGGGCAGCAACCGGGTGAGCAGGCCGAGGAGTTCGTCCCGCCCCTCGGTCGCGCTGTCGTGCACGTTCCACAGCCGGGCGGCCTGCGCGGTGAGCGCGTCGACGACCTCGGGGTGGCAGTGGCCGAGCGACTGCGTGAGCGTGCCCGCCGCGAAGTCGAGGTAGTCGGCGCCGTCGAGGTCGGTCAGGACGGCGCCCCGGCCGTGCGCGAAGACGCGCTGCCCGAGGGCGGTCTCCTCCGAGGCGCCGGGCGCCAGGTGGGCGGCCTCCCCGGCCAGCTGTGCGCGCTGGCGGTGACCTGTCACTGCTGCCCCCAGTCGGTGGTTCCGGTGATGCGTCAAGTGCGTGCCGGGATACCGCAGTTGAGCCGGGGTCCGGTGGACGCGGATCGAGTCAAACAAGCCGTCGACACCTTTGGCAAGGGCTTTCAGAAACTTTCAGACAGGGCTTGCGGTAGCCCGGTCGGCTCTGCTTGAGTCATGGAGCCGCTTCGAGTACGAGGAGGGAAACGTGGTGACGCACCCCCTTGCCGCCCCGCAGAGCGGGCGGCTTCCTTGAAGGCTCTGATCCTGGCGGGCGGAACGGGCAGCCGACTGCGGCCGTTCACCTTCACCAGTGCCAAGCAACTGCTGCCCATCGCCAACAAGCCCGTGATCTTCTACGGCCTTGAGGCCATCGCCGAGGCCGGCATCACCGAGACCGCGATCGTGGTCGGCCGCCACGGCACCGAGATCCGCGAAGCCGTCGGTGACGGCACCCGCTTCGGACTCCGGGTCACCTACCTGCAACAGGACAGACCGCTCGGCCTCGCCCACGCGGTGCTGCTCGCCCGGGAGTTCCTCGGCGATGACGACTTCCTGCTCTACCTCGGCGACAACTACCTGCAAGAGGGCCTCACCGGATTCGTCCGGCGGGCCCGGACCGACCGGAGCGCGGCCCGGCTGCTGCTCACCCCGGTGCCCGACCCCACGGCCTTCGGCGTGGCCGAGCTCGACGAGCACGGCGACGTCCTGCGCCTGGAGGAGAAACCGGACCGGCCGCGCAGCGACCTCGCCCTCATCGGCGTCTACGCCTTCGGCCCGCAGATCCACCCGGCGGTCCGGGCGATCAGCCCGTCGGGCCGCGGGGAGCTGGAGATCACCGACGCCGTGCAGTGGCTGATCGAACAGGGTCAGCGCGTGGCCGCGGAGACCACCGAGCGGCCCTGGCGCGACACGGGCAGCGTCGACGACCTCCTGGAGGTCAACCGGCAGGTGCTCGACGGCATGACGGGCCTCGTCGAGGGCAAGGTCGACCCGCACAGCACCCTCGTCGGCCGGGTCCGGGTGGCCGAGGGCGCGGTCGTACGCGGCTCACGCGTGGTCGGCCCCGTGGCGATCGGCGCGGGTACCGTCGTCAGCAACAGCAGCATCGGCCCCTACACAGCCATCGCCGAGGACTGCCGGATCGAGGACAGTGCCATCGCGCACTCCGTCCTGCTGCGCGGCGCGCAGGTCGAGGGGGCCTCCCGGATCGAGACCTCCCTGATCGGACGGGGCGCCGCGGTGTCCCCGGCGCCTCGCCTCCCCGGTGCCCACCGGCTCGTCATCGGAGACCACAGCAGAGTGCAGCTCACCTCATGACCAGACACGCCCCGGCGCACGCCGCCGGCCACGGGACCGCGGGCGCCGGCCGCGCCTCCCGCGTCCTCGTCACCGGCGGCGCGGGGTTCATCGGCTCCGCCTACGTCCGCGCACTGCTCGGGCCCGACGGCCCGGGCGGCGCCGTGACCGTCCTCGACAGCCTCACGTACGCCGGCAGCCTAGCCCGGCTCGCGGCGGTGCGCGACGACCCCCGGTTCACCTTCGTGCACGGCAGCGTCTGCGACGCCGAGCTGGTCGACGCGCTGGTCGCCGGCCACGGGCAGATCGTGCACTTCGCCGCCGAGTCCCACGTCGACCGCTCCATCGCGGGCGGCGCCGACTTCACCCGCACCAACGTGCTCGGCACCCAGACGCTGCTCGACGCCGCGCTGCGGCACGGCGCCGGCCCCTTCCTGCACGTTTCCACCGACGAGGTGTACGGCTCGCTGCCGCACGGCGCGGCCACCGAGGAGCACCCGCTCGCGCCCAACTCGCCCTACGCGGCGTCGAAGGCGGCGTCCGACCTCATCGCCCTGGCCCACCACCGCACCCACGGCCTCGACGTCAGGGTCACCCGCTGCTCCAACAACTTCGGCGCCCACCAGCACCCGGAGAAGCTCATCCCGCGCTTCCTCGCCGCCCTGCTCGACGGTGACAGCGTGCCGCTGTACGGAGACGGCCTCCAGATACGGGACTGGCTGCACACCGAGGACCATGTGCGCGGCCTGGAGCTGGTGCGCGCCGGGGGCCGGCCGGGCGAGGTGTACAACATCGGCGGCGGCACCTCCCTGACCAACCTGGAGCTGACCCACCGGCTACTCGCCCTGTGCGGCGCGGACAGCGGACGCATCGCCCACGTCACCGACCGCAAGGGCCACGACCGCCGCTACGCCGTGGACCACACCAAGATCAGCACCGAGCTCGGCTACCGCCCCCGGACCGACTTCGACGAGGCCCTGGCCCGCACGGTCCACTGGTACCGCGAGAACCGCGCCTGGTGGGAGCCCCTGCTGCCGGCCCGCTGCTAGCCGCGCCCCCGGAGCCCGTGCAAGGGCCTAGGCGGAGCGGCGGTCGTCGCGCCGGCCCGACGCGGTCGAGTCGCGCACGACAAGCTCCGGCAGGAAGACGAACTCGCTGTGCGGCGCGGGGGTGCCGCCGATCTCCTCCAGGAGCGTGCGGACCGCGGCCTGGCCCATCGCCTGCACGGGCTGGCGGACGGTGGTCAGCGGGGGATCGGTGAACGCGATGAGGGGGGAGTCGTCGTAGCCCACCACCGAGATGTCGCGGGGCACGTCGAGGCCCCGTTCGCGGGCGGCGCGGACCGCGCCGAGCGCCATCATGTCGCTGGCGCACACGATCGCGGTGCAGCCCCGGCCGATCAGTGTGTCCGCCGCGGCCTGGCCGCCCTCCAGCGTGTACAGGGAGTGCTCGATCAACTCGGCGGACGCCTCGGCCGCCATGCCGAGCCGCTCGCGCATGCCGAGCTGGAAGCCCTCGATCTTGCGCAGGACGGGCACGAACCGCCGGGGGCCCACCGCGAGGCCGATGCGGGTGTGGCCGAGCGAGGCCAGGTGCGTGACGGCGAGCCGCGCCGCGGCCCGGTCGTCGGTGGAGACGAAGGGGGCCCGCACCTTGGCGGAGAAGCCGTTCACGAGGACGTAGGGCACGCCCTTGCCGCGCAGCACCTCGTAGCGCTCCATGTCCGCCGTGGTGTCGGCGTGCAGTCCCGAGACGAAGATGATCCCGGAGACGCCGCGGTCCACCAGCATCTCGGTCAGCTCGTCCTCGGTGGAGCCGCCCGGCGTCTGGGTGGCGAGCACCGGCGTGTACCCCTGGCGGGTCAGGGCCTGGCCGATGACCTGCGCGAGCGCGGGGAAGATCGGGTTGTCCAGCTCGGGCGTGATCAGTCCGATCAGCCCCGCGCTGCTGCGCTGCCGCAGGCGTGAGGGGCGGTCGAAGCCGAGCACGTCGAGCGCCGCGAGGACGGATTCCCGGGTGGCCGCCGCGACACCGGGCTTGCCGTTGAGGACGCGGCTCACCGTGGCTTCGCTGACCCCCGCCTGCGCTGCGATGTCGACGAGCCGTGCGGTCATGGACTGGACTGTACCTGTCATCAGGCCGCTTGCCCACCAGATGCGCAAGGACATGCAACCTTGCAGCAAGCTTCCGTTCATGCAAGAAACTTGCAGTGCTGAAAGCGGGCCGCCCGGGGGAGTGAGGCCACCTCAGAGCGGTGTCAAGCGCATCATCGGCAACCGTAAGGACACGCGGCGGTAACAATGACCGACGCTTGCAGAAATTTCTCGCAAGGTCTTTCGGAGGCTTTTCAATCCTGTTACGTTCCCTGGCAACCCGGCGCCGCGTCCAGTGCGGCTCACCGGAGGCGCCTCTCGCCGAGGTCACGCCTCCCCTCGTTCCCGGGTTCAGTCGAAGGAGTTCACATGCGGCGTGGCATAGGGGCCACCGCGTTGGTCGCGGCCCTCACCCTGACGGCGGCAGCGTGCGGTGGTGACGACGGTGACAGCGGCAAGAAGGGCTCGGGCAAGCTCTCCGGCACGGTCACTTTCTGGGACACCTCCAACGACGCGGAGAAGGGGACCTACGAGAAGCTCGCCAAGGGCTTCGAGAAGCTCCACCCCGACGTCAAGGTCAACTACGTGAGCGTCGCGTTCGGCGAGGCCAACGCCAAGTTCAAGAACGCCGCGGGCGGAAACTCCGGTGCCCCCGACGTGATGCGCACCGAGGTCGCCTGGGTCGCCGACTTCGCCAACCTCGGCTACCTCGCCCCGCTGGAGGGCACCGCCGCCCTGGACGAGGCGGACGACTACCTGCCGCAGGCGGCGGCGAGCACCAAGTTCAAGGGCAAGACCTACGCGGTCCCGCAGACCATCGACACCCTGGCGCTCTTCTACAACAAGAAGATGCTCAAGAAGGCCGGCGTCCCGGTGCCCGCCAGCTTCGACGAGGTGAAGTCCGCCGCCGGGAAGATCAAGTCGAAGACCGGCAAGACCGGCCTCTACCTGCGCGGCGACGACCCGTACTACTACCTCCCGTACCTCTACGGCGAGGGCGGCGACCTCCTCGACACCAAGAACAAGAAGATCACCGCCGACGACCCCGAGGGCGTCGCCGCGTTCAAGGTGATGAAGGACCTGGTCGACTCCAAGGCCGCCACCACCGACGCGAGCGACGGCTACAACAACCAGCTGAACGCCTTCAAGGACGGCGAGGTCGCCATGGCGATCGACGGCCCGTGGTCCATCGAGGGCGCGCTGAAGGGCAAGGAGTTCGCCTCGGACAAGGGCAACCTCGGTGTCGCCCCCGTCCCCGGCGGCAGCGACCGGCAGGCCGCCCCGCAGGGCGGCTGGAACCTCGCCGCCTACGCCGGCTCCGGCAACCTCGACGCGAGCTACGAGTTCATCAAGTACATGAGCTCGGCCAAGGTGCAGCAGCAGACCACCGAGAAGCTCAGCCTGCTCCCCACCCGCAAGTCGGTCTACGACGAGAAGTCCGTGAAGAGCAACCAGATGGTGCAGTTCTTCAAGCCGGCCGTGGACAAGTCCGTCGAGCGCCCGTGGATTCCGCAGGCCAACTCCCTCTTCGAGCCGATCCGCCTGCAGATGGGCAAGGTGCTCAGCGGCAAGGCATCGCCGCAGGACGCGGCGGACGGCGTCGGCAACGCCTACCGCAAGCTCCTCAAGGACTACAAGTAAGCAGCGGGAACGGGAAGAAGAGGAGGGCTGACCGCCTCATGGCTGTCGAGAGCGGCCAGTCGGTGGTGAAGGCCGCGGATGCCACGCGCATCCGCGGCCGCGGCCACCTGACCGGCAACACCGACCGGACCGGGAAGAAGAACCACCGGACCGGCAAGAACCCCGGGCGCCTGCGCCGGGCGCTGTCCACCCACTGGTACGCCTGGGCCATGGTCGCCCCCGTGGTGACCGTGATCGGCGTGATCATCGGCTACCCGCTGGTGCGCGGCCTCTACCTGTCCACGACCGACGCCAACGAGGCGAACGTCGAGCGCACCATCGGCGTCAACCACATCCCGGCGACGTACGAGTCGGTCGGCCTCGACAACTACACAGCGGTCCTCTCCGACGGCGTGTTCTGGGACCGGCTGACCTGGACCGTCATCTGGACCGTCTCCTGTGTCGCGCTGTCCTTCGCGCTCGGCCTCGCCCTGGCGAACATGCTCAACCGCAAGCTGGCGGGGCGCTCCATCTACCGGATGGCGCTGATCCTGCCCTGGGCGGTGCCCGCCTTCGTCTCCGTGTTCACCTGGCGGCTGATCTTCAACGAGAAGAACGGCATCCTCAACAAGCTCCTGGCCGGCGGCGGCATCGACGCCATCCCGTGGCTGAACGACCCGACGTGGGCCAAGCTCTCGGTGATCACCGTCAACGTCTGGCTCGGCGTGCCGTTCATGCTGGTCGCCATGCTCGGCGGCCTCCAGTCCATCCCGAGCGAGCTGTACGAGGCCGCCGAGATGGACGGCGCGAACGCCTGGCAGCGCTTCCGGCACATCACCCTGCCGGGCCTGCGCTCCGTCAGCAGCACGGTGATCCTCATCAGCAGCATCTGGACCTTCAACATGTTCCCGGTGATCTTCCTGCTCACCCGGGGCGGTCCCGGTGACGCCACCGAGATCCTGGTGACGTACGCCTACCGGCTCTCCTTCGTCGTGAGTCCCCGCGACTTCGCGGGCTCCGCGGCCTGGGGCGTGATCATTCTGCTGCTCCTTTCGCTCTTCGCGGTGTTCTACCGCCGCGCGCTCCGCAAGCAGGGAGAAGTCTGGTGACCACCGTGACGAAACGACCGACCGGAACCACGACCGGAACCACGGACGGGACCGGGCCGAAGCGGAGGTCCAGGCCGCGCGGCGAGCGCGGGCCGCTGGCCTCCGTCGGGCTCCACGTGACCCTCCTCATCGCCTCCGCCATCGCGGTCCTGCCGCCGCTGTGGCTGCTCGTCACGTCGTTCAAGCCGCAGAGCGAGGCGTTCTCCACCGCCCTGGTGAAGGACTTCACCCTCGGCAACTACGACCACGTCATCAACGACACCGAGTTCGTGAGCTGGGTCGGCAACTCCCTGCTCGTCGTCGGCCTGACCACCGTCATCGGTGTCTTCATCTCCGCGACCACCGGGTACGCCGTCAGCCGCTTCAAGTTCCCCGGCATGCGGCCGCTGATGTGGCTGCTGCTCATCACCCAGATGTTCCCCGTCGCGGTGCTCATCGTGCCGCTGTACAACCTCCTCGCGAGCCTGGGCCTGCTCAACCAGCCCATCGGCCTCGTCGTCACCTACCTGACGATCGCCGTGCCGTTCTGCGCCTGGATGATGAAGGGGTACTTCGACACCATCCCGGTGGAGATCGACGAGGCGGGACGCGTCGACGGCCTCAACCCGTTCGGCACCTTCTGGCGCCTCATCGTGCCCCTGGCCAAGCCGGGTCTCGCCGTCACCGGCTTCTACAGCTTCATCACCGGCTGGGCCGAGGTCGCCTACGCGTCCGCGTTCATGACCGGCGAGGAGAACCTCACCCTCGCCGGCGGTCTGCAGACCTTCGTCAACCAGTACACCAGCGACTGGGGCTCGCTGACGGCCGCCGCGGTGATCGTCGCGGTCCCCGCCGCGATCATCTTCGGCTTCGTCCAGCGCCACCTCGTCGGCGGACTGACGGCCGGCGCGACCAAGTCCTGACTCTCGATCTCTCGATCCCAGGGAAGACATGACCCAGCATCTCGCTGCCCCCACAGCCCCCGCCTCCGGCACTCGCACGGACTGGTGGCGCGACGCGGTGATCTACCAGGTCTATCCGCGCAGCTTCGCCGACGGCAACGGTGACGGCATGGGCGACCTGGCGGGCATCCGCGCCAGGCTGCCCTACCTCAGGGACCTCGGCGTCGACGCCGTCTGGCTCAGCCCGTTCTACTCGTCGCCGCAGGCCGACGCCGGATACGACGTCGCCGACTACCGCGCGATCGACCCGATGTTCGGCGACCTGCACGACGCCGACGCCCTCCTGCGCGACGCCCACGCGCTGGGCCTGCGCATCATCGTGGACCTGGTGCCCAACCACTCGTCCGACCAGCACGACTGGTTCCAGCGCGCCCTGCGCGAGGGGCCGGGATCACCGCTGCGCGAGCGCTACCACTTCCGCCCCGGCAAGGGCGCCGACGGCGAACTCCCGCCCAACGACTGGGAGTCCATCTTCGGCGGCCCCGCCTGGACACGGGTCGAGGACGGCGAGTGGTACCTCCACCTCTTCGCCCCCGAGCAGCCGGACTTCAACTGGGAGCACCCGGCCGTCCGCGACGAGTTCCGCTCCATCCTGCGGTTCTGGCTCGACATGGGCGTCGACGGCTTCCGCGTCGACGTCGCCCACGGCCTGGTCAAGGCCGAGGGCCTGCCCGACCTCGGCACGCACGACCAGCTCAAGCTGCTCGGCAACGACGCCATGCCGTTCTTCGACCAGGACGGTGTGCACGAGATCTACCGCAGCTGGCGCGCCGTCCTCGCCGAGTACGCGGGCAACGACCTCGGACCGGCGGGCTCCGACGGCCGGGGCCACCGGGCGGGCGCGCGCATCCTCGTCGCCGAGGCCTGGACGCCCACCGTCGAACGCGCCGCCGCCTACGTGCGCCCCGACGAGATGCACCAGGCGTTCAACTTCCACTACCTGGGCACCTACTGGAACGCCGCCGAGCTGCGCGCGGTCATCGACGAGTCACTGGCCGCCATGCGGCCCGTCGGCGCCCCCGCCACCTGGGTGCTCTCCAACCACGACGTCACCCGCCACGCCACGCGGTTCGCCAACCCGCCGGGGCTCGGCACCCAGCTGTGCACGCCCGGCGACCGCGAGCTCGGCCTGCGCCGCGCCCGCGCCGCGACCCTCCTGATGCTCGCGCTGCCCGGCTCCGCCTACATCTACCAGGGCGAGGAACTCGGTCTGCCGGACGTCACCGACCTGCCCGACGAGGTGCGCCAGGACCCCTCGTTCGTCCGGGCCAGCGGCCAGGACGGCTTCCGCGACGGCTGCCGGGTGCCCATCCCGTGGACCGTCGACGGGCCGAGCCACGGCTTCGGTGCGGGCGGGAGCTGGCTGCCGCAGCCCGCCGGCTGGGGCGAGCTGAGCGTGCAGGCCCAGACCGGCGACCCCGAATCGACCCTGGAGCTCTACCGGCGCGCGCTGCACGTGCGGCGGACCCAGCCGGGCCTCGGCGCCGGTGACTCGCTGGAGTGGCTCGACGCCCCCGAGGGGGTCCTCGCCTTCCGCCGCGAGGGCTTCGTGTGCACCGCGAACACCACGGGCGCCCCGGTGCGCATACCGGCTCCCGGCCGGGGCCTGCTCGCCAACGCCGCCGTGGAGGCCGTGGACGGCAAGGCCGAGCTGCCCGCCGACACCACCGTCTGGTGGGCGGTGTGACCACCTCCCCGCCGCGCGCCTCGGACTGGGCCGACCGCGGTGCTCCGCGCCTCGCGGACATCGCGGCCCAGGCCGGGGTGAGCGAAGCCACCGCGAGCCGGGTGCTCAACGGCAAACCGGGGGTGGCGACGGGTACACGGCAGCGGGTGCTCGCAGCCCTGGACATCCTGGGCTACGAGCGCCCGCTGCGCCTGAAGCGGCACAGCGCCGGCCTCGTCGGGCTCGTCGTCCCCGAGCTGAGCAACCCGATCTTCCCCGCCTTCGCGCAGGTCGTCGAGCAGGTCCTCGCCGGGCACGGCTACACGCCCATGCTGTGCACCCAGATGCCGGGCGGCGCGACCGAGGACGAGCTGGTCGAGCAGCTGGAGGAGCGCCGTGTCAGCGGCATCGTGTTCCTGTCGGGGCTGCACGCGGACACCACGGCGGACCCCACCCGCTACCTCGAACTGGCGGGGCGGGGCACGCCGTTCGTGCTGATCAACGGCTACAACGAGAACATCCCGGTGTCCTTCGTGTCGCCCGACGACCGTGCGGCGGCCCGGATGGCGGTGCGCCACCTGGTCGACCTGGGACACGAGCGGATCGGCCTGGCCATCGGCCCCACCAGGTACGTTCCGTCCCGGCGCAAGGCGGAGGGGTTCACCTCGGCACTGCACGGCCTGCTCGGCCTGGCACAGGGGGAGGCCGAGCGGCTGGTGCAGCGCACCCTGTTCACCGTCGAGGGCGGCCACGCGGCGGCCAGCGCACTCCTGGACCAGGGGTGCACGGCGATGGTCTGCGGCAGCGACATGATGGCGCTCGGGGCCGTGCGCGCGGTGCGCCAGCGCGGGCTCTCGGTGCCGGGGGACGTCTCCGTCGTCGGCTTCGACGACTCGCCCCTGATCGCTTTCACCGACCCGCCGCTGACCACGGTGCGTCAGCCGGTGCAGGCCATGGCGACCGCGGCGGTGGGTGCGCTCCTGGAGGAGATCCAGGGGAACCCCGTGCAGCACACGGAGTTCGTCTTCCAGCCCGAGCTGGTCGTGCGGGGCTCCACGGCGCAGGCGCCGCGCTGAGAGCCCCTGCTCGGAGAGCGGGGAGTCGAGGGGAGGGCCCCGGGACCGGCCCGGTCGGGGCAGCGGGGTGACGATGTGGCCCCGGGGCCTTCCCGTTCCCGGGACCCGGTCCGAACGGCCGGGCGCGTGGGGCCCGTTGCTCAGGGCCCCCGGCCGCTCGAACCGGAGTCGTGGTTGAACGTAACATCGCTGCAATCTCTTGCGGAAGGTCTTGCGGTGCACGAAATCCCGGAAACCGCAGTGTGACGACCAGTTGTGCCCGGAGGGTTGACCCCGGTTCCCCGGGGTCGTACGGTCTCGTCCGAAATCGGCGTTGAAATGTTGCTGCAACATCCTTCAACGGCCTGAAGGGCACGGCGCGTTGCCGCTCTGGGCCATTCCCACCCACCTCAGGAGGCCGTCATGGCTGCCCGGAAGACCAGGGTCCGCAGACCCCTCGCCACCGCCCTCGCCCTCTTCGCCGTCGTCGCGCCCCTGGCCTCCTCCGTCGCCGCGTCACCCGCCGCGTCGGCCGCCGAAGCGGCCGGCACGGTCGATCCGACCAGGGCCGGGGCCCAGTGGATCGACGAGAACACCGTCGCCTGGGACCTGCCGGACGCCGCCGGCACCCGGCACGCGCTGGTGTACGCGGCCGACGGGCGGCTCACCGTGCGGGACGGCGAGCTCGCCGGGGAAGGGCGGCGCATACGCCTGACCCCGGCCGAGGGCGGCCTGACCGGCGCCCAGCGCGAGAAGTACCCGCATCTCAAGGGCTACGCCGCCTTCACCGTCGACCCGCGCGACCGCGGCCAGGCACGCCGTGCCCTCACCGGCCAGGTCGTCGCGGTCCGCGAGGACACCGGCGGCAAGCTGCTCGACGCCACCGGCGTCCAGACGCAGGGCGTCCTCGACGACCTCTACAGCGCCGCGGCGACCGAGGCGAAGCTGGGCCCGCGGTTCCGCCACGGCCGCACCTCGCTCGCCGTCTGGGCGCCCACCGCCCAGTCCGTCGCCCTCGAACTGGGCGGCAGGACCGTGCCCATGCGGCGCGACGACGCCGGCGGCGTGTGGTCCGTCAGCGGCCCCAGGGCCTGGGAGGGCAAGCCGTACCGGTACGTCGTGAAGGTGTGGGCGCCCAGCGTCCAGAAGATCGTCACCAACAAGGTCACCGACCCCTACTCCACCGCCCTCACCGCCGACTCCGCCCGCAGCCTCGCCGTCGACCTCGACGACCCGGCGCTCGCCCCCGCGGGCTGGGACCGGCTGCGGAAGCCGAGGGCGACACCGCTGCGGGACGCGCAGATCCAGGAGCTGCACATCCGCGACTTCTCCGTGGAGGACCGCACGTCCCGCCACCCCGGCGAGTACCGCGCCTTCACGGACAAGGCGTCCGACGGCATGAAGCACCTGCGCAAGCTCGCCCAGGCCGGCACGTCGTACGTCCATCTGCTGCCCGCGTCCGACTTCGGCATCGTCCCCGAACGCCGCGACGACCAGGCGAAGCCCGACTGCGACCTGACGGCGCCCGCCCCCGACTCCGAGGAGCAGCAGGCGTGCGTCGCCGAGGCGGCCGTCAAGGACGGCTACAACTGGGGCTACGACCCGGTGCACTACACCGTGCCGGAGGGCAGTTACGCGAGTGACCCGGACGGGACCCGGCGCACGGTCGAGTTCCGGCAGATGGTCCAGGGACTGAACGGTTCGGGGCTGCGGACCGTCATGGACGTCGTCTACAACCACACCGTCGCGAGCGGCCAGGCCGACGAGTCCGTCCTCGACAAGATCGTGCCCGGCTACTACCACCGGCTCCTCGCCGACGGCACCGTCGCCAACTCGACGTGCTGCGCGAACACCGCGACCGAGAACGCCATGATGGGCAAGCTCGTCGTCGACTCCGTGGTCACCTGGGCCAAGGAGTACAAGGTCGACGGCTTCCGCTTCGACCTGATGGGCCACCACCCCAAGGCCAACATCGTCGCCGTGCGGAAGGCCCTGGACGCGCTGACGCCCAAGAAGGACGGAGTCGACGGGAAGAAGGTCGTCCTCTACGGAGAGGGCTGGAACTTCGGCGAGGTCGCCGACGACGCCCGCTTCGTCCAGGCCACCCAGAAGAACATGGCGGGCACCGGCGTCGCCACCTTCTCCGACCGCAGCCGCGACGCCGTGCGCGGCGGCAGCCCCTTCGACGAGGACCCCGGCGTCCAGGGCTTCGCCAGCGGCCTCTACACCGACCCCAACGCCTCGAAGGCGAACGGCACGAAGGCCGAGCAGAAGGCCCGCCTCCTGCACTACCAGGACCTGCTGAAGGTGGGTCTGACCGGCAACCTGGCCTCGTACACGTTCACCGACTCCGCGGGACGCAGGGTCAAGGGCTCGCAGGTCGACTACAACGGTTCCCCCGCCGGATACGCGGCGGCCCCCGGCGACGCCCTCTCCTACGCCGACGCGCACGACAACGAGTCGCTGTACGACGCGCTCGCCTTCAAGCTCCCCGCCGGCACCTCACCCGCCGACCGCGCCCGCATGCAGGTCCTCGCCATGGCGACCGCGACCCTGGCCCAGGGCCCCTCGCTCTCCCAGGCCGGAAGCGACCTGCTGCGCTCGAAGTCCCTCGACAGGAACTCCTTCGACAGCGGCGACTGGTTCAACGCCATCCACTGGAGCTGCCGCGACGGCAACGGCTTCGGGCGCGGCCTGCCGGTGGCCGCCGACAACAAGGCCAAGTGGAGCTACGCCAAGCCCCTCCTGGCCTCCACCGCCCTGAACCCCGGCTGCCGGGAGATCGACGGGGCGTCGGCCGCCTACCGGGACCTGGTGAAGCTGCGCGCGAGCGAGCCCGCCTTCTCCCTGGACACGGCCGCCGAGGTCCAGTCCCGGCTCTCCTTCCCGCTCTCCGGCACCGATGCGGAGACGCCGGGCGTCGTCACCATGCGGGTCGGTGACCTCGTCGTCGTCTTCAACGCGACCCCGGACGCGCAGGAGCAGCGGGTGCCCGGCCCGAAGGACGCGGCGTACCGGCTGCACCCCGTACAGGCCAAGGGCGCCGACGCCACCGTCAAGGCGTCCTCGTACGAGCGGAAGACCGGCACCTTCACCGTGCCCGCCCGTACGGTCGCCGTCTTCGAGCGGCGCTGAGGACGCCCTCCGTCAGTGCGCGATGCCGTCGATCAGCTCCCGCGCCCCCTGGCGCAGGAGCGCGACGGCCACCGACGTGCCGAGCGTCGCCGGGTCGAGCGGGCCCGCCCACTCGTGGGCGTTCAGCACGGTCTTGCCGTCGGGGGTGAAGACGCAGGCGCGCAGCGACAGGTCGCCGCCCCGCTCGGAGCGCGCGTACCCGGCGATGGGCGAGTTGCAGTGGCCCTGCAGCACGTGCAGGAACATGCGCTCGGCCGTCGCCTCGCGCCAGGCGTCCCTGTCGCCGAGGTCCGACACCGCGTCGATGGTCGCGGTGTCGTCCTCACGGCACTGCAGGGCGAGGATGCCTGCACCGATCGGCGGGCACATCGTCTCGACGGAGAGCACATCGGTCGCCAGGTCGGGGCGGCCGATGCGGTCGAGCCCGGACTGCGCGAGCAGCAGCGCGTCGGCGTCGCCCGCGGCGAGCTTCTCCAGGCGGCGCCCCGCGTTGCCGCGCATGGGCACGCACTCCAGCTCGGGGTGCGAGGCGGCGAGCTGCGCCCGGCGGCGCACCGACGAGGTGCCGATGCGGGTACCGGCCGGCAGCTCGTCCAGGGTGAGGCCGCCGGGGTGGATCAGCGCGTCCCTGATGTCGTCGCGCTTGAGGAACGCGGCGAAGGTCGTGCCCGCGGGCAGCGGCCGGTCCGCCGGTACGTCCTTGACGCAGTGCACGGCGAGATCCGCCTCGCCCGCGAGCAGCGCGGCGTCGACCTCCTTGGTGAAGGCCCCCTTGCCGCCGAGCTGCGCAAGGTCGCCCATCCAGCGGTCGCCCGAGGTCGTGACCGGCACGACCTCGGTGCGGATGCCGGGGTGCAGCGCGGCGAGTTCGGCGCGGACGCGCTCCACCTGGGCCAGGGCCATGGGGGAGGAGCGGGAGACGATGCGGATCAGTTCAGGAGCGGACATGCGCTCCACGATAGGGCTTCGCCGGGGCGGGGCGCGCAGGTGTCCCCGATACGGGAGGCGGGACAAGGGGCCTCCGCCGCGACCCAGTTGGCCCAGTGACAGGCGGGGCGCCGGGTCCCGGTGGCGCGCGCGGCCCCGCCACCGCCTCGGGGCCGCTCCGCGTGCGTGACCACGGGCCGCCTCATAGCGTGAGGTGAACGAGGGTGCGGCCCGGCGCCGCGCCTGCCCCCAGGGAGGCCCGCATGTCCAGCACCGCCGCGTCGCCGGAACGCCGGGCCGTCGCTCTCGTCCCGATGACGCCCACCCATCTGGCCGACGTCCTCGCCCTGGGGCGCAGGGTCTACGACACCTCCGTGAAGCCGTACACGTCCTGGTCCCTCTCGGCCATCGCGGGCCACCTCGACAGCGAGGCGTCCGCCTGCTGGGTGGCGCTCGACGAGGAGCGGCTCGCCGGTTTCGTGCTCGGCTCGATGGGCTTCGACCAGCGCTCCGACTGGGGCAACCTGGAGTGGATCGCGTGCGCCCCCGAGTACCAGGGCCAGGGCGTCGCGAGCCGCTTGGTCAAGGCGTGCTGCGGGAGCCTCACGGAGGCGGGCGCCGACGCCGTGGTCACGGACGTCGAATCCCGCAACACGGCGTCGGCCGCCCTGATGCGCGCCAACGGCTTCGAGGCGAGCGTGTCGGTGACGCTGTTCGTGCGCGAGAACGCCGGCTAGGGCCCGGCCGCCGGCCCCGCTGGTCGCGGGCCGGCGGCCGTGGCCGGCCGTGTTCAGCCGGTGCGGGTCACGCGACGCGGTCCGCCGCGAGCAGCAGCGCGCTCACCCGCTCCCTGGCCCGCGCCACCCGGGAGCGCACCGTCCCCACGGGGCAGCCGACAGCCGCGGCGGCGTCCGCGTAGGGGAGCCCGACGAGCTGGGTCAGCACGAACGCCTCGCGGCGCGGCGCGTCCAGGGCCGCGAGGAGGTCGAGCAGGGCCACGCCTTCCTCGAAGCCGGGCAGACCGCGCGGCTGGGTCCGCTCCGCGGTGGCCTGCCAGTCGCCGGTGTCGGAGATCCGGGGCCTGGCCGCCGCCGTGCGGAACCGGTCGGCGACCGTGCGCCGCGCGATGGTGAGCAGCCAGATGCGGGCGCAGGAGCGGGCGGCGTAGCCGTGCAGCGAGGTCAGGGCCCGGAGGTAGGTCTCCTGGGTCAGGTCGTCGGCCGCGTGCGGGTCGCCGCTGAGATGGGTCACGAAGCGCAGGACGTCACGCCGGGTGGCGCGCACGAACCGCTCGAACGCGTCGGAGTCGCCGTCGCGCGCGGCGAGGGCCCATCCGGTTATCAGCTCGTCCCGGGCCGCGTCCTTGCCGTGTCCGGGGTGCACGGGGGCATGAGGCATCGCAAGAGGTCCTTCGGTGAGGAGAGTCCGGTGCTTCGGCGCGGAACGCCGAAGATCCGCCCGGCACGTGGGGTGCGGGGCGGTGTCAGGAACTGGCCGTGCGGACCGGCGGACCTCTGCGGGAGACGGCGTCCTCAAGGAGGACACCGCGCAGTCGCGGTACGGGCGCGAGCGCGCCGATGTGCGGCGGGGCCGGGGGAGGGGAGACGGCGAGGACCGTGAGGACCAGCCGCAGCGGTACGAAGACGGCGGCGGCGAGGGCCCGCCCGGTGCGGAACACGGCCGCCTCGCCGCGCCACAGCCACAGGGCGCAGAGCAGCGCGGCGGTGAGGTGGGCGAGGAACATGCCGAGGGCGCTGTGCCCGAAGACGGACATGATCCAGTGGGAGACGCCCTCGTCCGGCATGGCGGCGTGCGGTGACACCGGCACGGGCCCGGGCACAGGATGGCCGGTGTGGTCCATGCCGCCACCCGTGGCCGTGGACGCGGACGTCCGCACGGCCCCGGGCGCGGGGGCGCTCACCCGCTGGGCGAGGCCGAACAGCTCGTGCAGGCCCAGCTGCGCCGCGACGGTGGCCCCGGTGACCGCGGCGGCCCCGCGCTCCCGCCCGGTCAGCCAATAGGCGGCGGCCGACGTGGCGGCGAACGCGTACCCCACCGCCCACCAGGGCAGCGGGGCACCGGACATGAGCGCGTGCCCCAGGGCCGTCGCCACCACGCACACGGCCGCGAACACGGCGGCTCGTGCGAGGCGGAACGCGGGCCCTGAGGTCATGGGAAGCATCGTGCCAGGCGGGATCGGGAACCGCGGCGGCAGCAACGGACATCTCTGTGTCCGCCCCCGGAGGACAGGGGCGGCGGAGAGGTCCTAGGACCGCTCGCCCGCGTCCTGGCCGTCCAGCGACTCGACGGTCTCCCGCGGCCCGGGTACCACCACGGCGCCGGGGTCCGCCGAAGCGCGGCGCCGGGCGACGACCCCGCTCACGTAACCCGCGACGGGCTGCGTGTAACGGGCGGTCAGCGGGCCGACGATGACGAGGATCAGGACGTACGCCGTGGCCAGCGGCCCCAGCATGGGCTCGATGCCCGCGGCGACCGCGAGCCCGGCGATGACGATGGAGAACTCGCCGCGCGCCACCAGCGCGCCGCCCGCGCGCCAGCGGCCCTTGACCGAGACGCCCGCGCGGCGCGCCGCCCAGTACCCGGTGGCGATCTTCGTCAGCGCGGTGACGACGGCGAGCGCCAGGGCGGGGAGCAGCACCGGAGGAATGCTGGCGGGGTCGGTGTGCAGGCCGAAGAAGACGAAGAAGACGGCGGCGAAGAGGTCCCGCAGCGGTGCGAGCAGCGAGTGGGCGCCCTCGGCGACCTCACCGGAGAGCGCGATGCCGACCAGGAACGCGCCGACGGCGGCGGACACCTGGAGCTGCTGGGCGAGCCCGGCGACCAGGATGGTCAGGCCGAGCACCACGAGGAGCAGCTTCTCCGGGTCGTCGCTGGAGACGAAGCGCGAGATGAGCCGTCCGTAGCGCACCGCGAGGAAGAGGACGACGCCGGCCGCGCCGAGCGCAATGGCCAGTGTGAGGCTGCCCGCGGCCAGGCCGACGCCCGCCAGGAGCGCGGTGATGATCGGCAGGTAGACGGCCATCGCCAGGTCTTCGAGGACCAGGATGCTGAGGATGACCGGGGTCTCGCGGTTGCCGAGCCGCCCGAGGTCCCCGAGGACCTTGGCGATCACGCCCGACGACGAGATCCAGGTGACGCCGGCGAGGACCACGGCGGCGACCGGGCCCCAGCCCATGAGGAGCGCGGCGACGGCGCCCGGCACGGCGTTGAGCGTCATGTCGACGAGCCCGGCGGGGTACTGCGTCTTGAGGTTGCTGACGAGGTCGCTCGCGGTGTATTCGAGCCCGAGCATCAGCAGCAGGAGGATGACGCCGATCTCGGCGCCGATGGCGACGAACTCCTCGCTCGCGCCGAGCGGCAGCAGCCCGCCCTGGCCGAAGGCGAGACCCGCCAGCAGGTACAGGGGGATCGGCGAGAACTGGAAGCGCCCGGCGAACCTGCCGAGCAGGCCGAGGGCCAGGATGATCGCGCCGAACTCGATCAGGAAGACAGCGGAGTGCACGCGCTCACTCCCGTCCGAGTATCGTCGCCGCGGTCTCCACGCCTTCGCGCGTGCCGATCACGATGAGGGTGTCGCCGCCCGCCAGCCGGAAGTCGGGCGCGGGGGACGGGATGGCGTCGGCCCGCCGCAGGACCGCGACGATCGAGACGCCGGTCTCGGTGCGCATCCGGGTCTCGCCGAGGAGGCGCCCGTTCCAGTGCGAGGTGGCCGAGAGCAGCACCCGCTCGGCGACGAGGCCGAGGTCCGTGGTGTGCAGCAGGTTCGGGCTGTGGTGCGAGGGCATCAGGGCGTCGATCAGCGCGTCCGCCTCACCCGAGCTGAGCCGCAGCGACAGCGCGCACTCGTCCGGGTCGTCCGAGCGGTAGGCGCTCAGCGTCCGCGCACCGTCCCGGTGCGCGACCACCGAGAGCCTGCGCTGTTCTCGGGTGGTCAGGTCGTACCGGATGCCGATGCCTGGGAGCGGCGTACGGCTGAGACGTGATGCGGGCACAGCTTTCCCCTTGCGTATGAAGTGATCGACCCCAAGCTGTCACCCTATCGGGCGTTAAGGATTGGCAAAATTACGCGGGGAGGCGCCGCGCACGGTCACACGTCGCGCCGGGAAAGCACCGTCTCGACGGTGTCCGCCTGGTCGGCGGGCTTGTCCTCGCGGTAGCGCACGACGCGGGCGAAGCGCAGGGTGACGCCCGCGGGGTAGCGCGAGGAGCGCTGGAGTCCGTCGTAGGCGATCTCGACGACCAGCTCGGGGCGGACCCGTACGACGTGGCCGTCCGCGCCGACCGCCAGCTCCTGGAGGCGCTCGGTCTGCCAGGCGAGCATCGCGTCCGTCAGCCCCTTGAAGGTCTTGCCGAGCATGGCGAAGCTCCCGTCGGGCCGCCGTGCGCCCAGGTGCAGGTTGGAGAGCTTGCCGGTGCGGCGGCCCGAGCCCCACTCGGCGGCGAGGATCACCAGGTCGAGGGTGTGGACCGGCTTCACCTTCAGCCAGGAGGCACCCCGGCGGCCCGCGTTGTAGGTGGCGTCGAGCGCCTTGAGCACCACGCCCTCGTGGCCGCGCCCCAGCGTGGCCTCGAAGAACTCCTGGGCCCCGGCGCGCTGCCGCTCGTCGGCCGGGTCCTCGACCAGGGTGCGGCGCACCCGCATCGGCTCGGGGACCAGGGCGGTCAGTTCCGCGTGCCGCTCGGTGAGCGGCAGGTCGACCAGGTCCCGGCCCGCCACGGCCAGCGCGTCGAAGAAGACCGGGGACAGGGGCAGCCCGGCCGCCGCTGCCGCCACGTCGACGCGCGAGCCGACGCGCCCCGCGATGTCCTGGAAGGGCCGCGGGCGCCCGTCGGCGTCCAGGGCGATGACCTCGCCGTCCAGGATGAAGCCGTCCCCCCTCAGCTCCCGCGCCGCGGCGGTCAGCTCGGGCAGCCGGTCGGTGATGTCGTCCAGGGTGCGCGTGTAGACGCGTACGTCGTCGCCGCTGCGGTGCACCTGGACGCGGATGCCGTCCAGCTTCTCCTCGACCGCGCACGCGCCGAGCCTGTCGATGCCGTCGGCGACCGACGCGGCGCCGTGCGCGAGCATCGGCTGGAGGGGCCGGCCCACCGTCAGGCGGAACTCGTCCAGCGCCTCGGCGCCGCGGGCGAGCAGGGCCTCGGCGACCGGGGCCACACCCCCGGCGAACATCACCGAGCGCCGCACGGCGTCCGGCGGGGTGCCCGTGGCCACCGCGAGCCCCTCGACGGCGACCGCGTCCAGGGCGCCCTGCCGCAGCTCGCCGGTGAGCAGGCCGGTCAGGAGCTTCTGCTCGTCGGCGGTCGCGGCCCCCATCAGCTCGCCCACCAGGCGCCTGCGCTCGGCCTGGGACCCCGCGCCGGACACCGCGCCGATCGCGGTGAGCGCCGCGTCCACCCCGGCCACGGTCAGCGTCGCCTCCTCGGCGGGCGGCCCTGCCTCCTTCAGCGTGCTCCAGCCGATGCCGAGGCGCCCCTGGGGCAGACGCCCCGCGAGATACGGGATGACGATCGGCACGTCCTCCGGCTCCGCCGCGCCGAACAGCTCGGCGAGCAGCGCGATCTTCCGGGACCTGGCGGAAGTGGCGGCCACTTCCTTGGACACGTGGGCGAGCCGGGCGAGCAGCATGGGGCCATCCTGCATCGGGTGCCCGCCGGGCGCAGCCGGGACCCCTGTTCACCCGAGGGACGTGTGCGCCCCGTCGTGCAGGGCACTCGGACGGCGCGGCGGCGCGGCCGACCACGGGCCGTCACGGGAATCCCAGCGGGCGACAGGAGTGACACAGGTCACATGAATCATGTGGCGAGCCGCCGTGACGGCGGCCCGTGTCACGGGTCCCAAGGGCAGGGGACCTCACCGCCGGAGGTCCCGAGAACCGGAACAACCGAAGTGGAGCTCGATCATGGCCGACACCCTCCAGCAGCCCGCCCGCGCTCGCCTCGTCACCCCGGACGGCCGCGAGCGCGCCCTGGCGGTGGCCCTGCGCTATGCCGCCGCGGACCCCCTGGCCGTCCAGATCACCTTCCCCTCCGAGGCATCGCTCGACGGCATGGAGGTCACCTGGGTCTTCGCCCGGCAGCTCCTCGACGACGGCCTCACCGCCCCGGCGGGCGGCGGTGACGTGCACGTATGGCCGTCCGGCCGGGCACGGACCGTGCTGGAGTTCCACTCGTACCAGGGGCTGGCCGTGGTCCAGTTCGACACCTCCGTACTGCGCCGCTTCCTCTCGCGCACCTACGCCGCCGTCCCCGCGGGCGAGGAGGAGTCCGGCCTCGATCTCGACCAGGGACTCTCGCGGCTGCTCGGCGGCGTCTGACGCGTCCGGAGCCCCGGCCCGCATGCGGGCGGCCCGGACCACGGGTACTGCTGGACACATGACACGGCTACATGAACCGGGGCGGAGCGGGGACGAGGGACGGGACCCGGAGCACGGACCAGGGCCCGAGGTCGAGCGGCGGGCGCCGGACACCCCCACGGCCCTGGGCAGGAAGTCGTGGCGGGACGTGCTGCGCAGGACCCTCGGCGAGTTCCGGCGCGACGAGCTGACCGACCGGGCGGCGGCCCTGACGTACTACGGCATCCTGGCGCTGTTCCCGGCCCTGCTCGTGCTGGTCTCCCTGCTCGGCATCGCGGGCAGGTCGACGACCGACGAGGTGCTCGACAACATCACCGAGCTGACGCCTGGCGCCGCACGCGAAGTGATCACCAACGCGGTACGGCAGCTCCAGGGCAACGCCGGGGTCGGCTCGGTCATGGCCGTCGTCGGCCTGCTCCTCGCGGTGTGGTCCGCCTCCGGCTACGTGGCGGCGTTCATCCGTTCGGCCAACGCCGTCTACGACATGCCCGAGGGCCGACCGGTCTGGAAGGTGCTGCCGGTCCGCGTCGGCGTCACCGTCGTCCTGATGGTCCTCGCCGTCCTCAGCGCCCTCATCGTGGTCTTCACCGGGCCGCTGGCCCGCCAGGCGGGCACCGCACTGGGCATCGGGGACACCGCGCTGACCGTCTGGTCGATCGCGAAGTGGCCGGTGCTCGTGCTCCTGGTCGTCCTGATGATCGCCATCCTGTACTGGGCGACGCCCAACGCCAAGGTACGCGGCTTCCGCTGGGTCACGCCCGGCAGCTTCCTCGCCCTGCTGATCTGGCTGATCGCCTCCGCCGCCTTCGCGCTGTACGTGGCGAACTTCGCCTCGTACAACAAGACGTACGGCACCTTCGCCGGGATCATCGTCTTCCTGGTGTGGCTGTGGCTCACCAACCTCGCCATCCTGCTCGGCCTGGAGTTCGACGCCGAGACCTCGCGGCAGCGGGCCATCGCCGGAGGCCACCCCGCCGACGAGGAGCCCTACGTCGAACCGCGCTCCACCGCCAAGTGGGACGAGCAGGACAGGCGCCGCCTGAACAACGACTCCCGGGAGCCCTGAGAGCCTGTCTTTGAACCCTCGCCTGCGCCCCGACGCCCGGCACGCCCGCACGCCGAGCGCACGCACCGACCGCCGCTGCGCCCGCGCTCCGCGCGGACGACGGGGGTTCAAGACAGGCTCTGAGGGCAGCGGCCCTCAGCGCCCGCGCTCTGCGCCGTACAACGCCGGCCGCCGCTCAAGAGCCACCTCCGTGCGCCGCCCGCCGCGCAGCGCCGCGACCCCCGCCTCGGCGACGACGGCCGCCGCGTAGCCGTCCCAGGCGCTCGGGCCCTCGGCCCGGCCCCGGCGCGCGGCGGCGACCCAGGCGCGCACCTCGCGGTCGTAGGCGTCGGCGAAGCGCACCAGGTAGTCCTGGGGCACGTCCTCGCGCGCGCCGCCCGCCGAGCGGACGACCATCGTGCGGGCGTCACCCACCTGGGCGCTGCCGTGCTCGCAGACCGCCTCGCACCGCACCTCGTAGCCGAAGCCGCAGTTGACGAAGATCTCCACGTCGACGACCGCGCCCCCGGACGTCTCGAAGAGCACGAGCTGCGGATCGAGCAGCCCCTCCGGCGCGCCGGACGAGGGAGCGGGCCGCAGCACCGTCACCGCGGTGATCTCCTGGCCGAGCAGCCAGCGGGCGGCGTCGATCTCGTGCGAGACGGAACTGCTGATCAGCATCGACGAGGTGAAGTACGGGGGAGAGGACACATTGCGGTGGCGGCAGTGCAGCATGAGGGGACGGCCGAGCCGCCCGGAGTCGAGCAGTGACTTCAGCGCCGCGTACTCCGCGTCGTACCGCCGCATGAACCCCACCTGGATCAGCCTGCGCCCCCGCCGCGCCTCGGCCTCCACCACCCGGAGGGCCGATGCGGAGTCGGGCGTCAGCGGCTTCTCGCAGAGCACCGGCAGGCCCCGCGCGCACGCCGCGAGCAGCGCCTCCTCGTGCGCCGCCTCGGGCGAGGCCACCAGGACCGCTTCCACGCCGGGGGCGCCGAGCGCGGCGAGGGCGTCGCCGTGCACGGAGACCCCCGGGCGTCCGGCCACCGCGGCCTCGGCCCGCGCGGTGTCGGGGTCGGCGACCGCCACGACGCGGGCCCCGCCCACCGTCCCGCCGATCCGCCGGATGTGGTCGGCCCCCATGTGGCCCGCGCCGAGCACGGCCACCCCCAGCACTCCGCCCACCCGACGTCTCCCCACGCTCGCGCGGCGCCCGCGCGGCGGCGGGCCTCACTCGACGATCTTCTTCTTCGCTTCCGTACGCCGGGACACCGTAGCCGCCCGCCGCCTGACCGCCACGATCAGGCCCGCGAGCACGGCGACGCCGCCCGCCATGACCATCATGAGCGCGGGCCAGTCGGAGTCGTCGGGCTCCAGCATGGCGGTCGCCGGGGCCGCGTGCGCGCGGGAGATCTTCGCGGGCCGCGGCAGCAGCGAACCCACGGGCCGCACCTTCCCGGCCGCCGCGAAGCCCCAGTCGAGCAGGGACCTGGCCTCCTCGTAGACGGCGTACCCGCCGCCCTCCCGCGGGTTCAGCACCGTCACGACGAGCGTGCGCCCGCCGCGCTGGGCCGCGGTGATCAGGGTGGCACCCGCGTGGCTGGTGTAGCCGTTCTTGATGCCGAGCAGCCCCGGGTAGGGGGCGACGCCGTCCGAGCCGGTCAGCAGGCGGTTGGTGTTCTGGATGGGGTACGACCAGCCGCCCGCGGGGAACCGGGCGACGCGCGTCGAGCAGTAGCGGGAGAACTGCGGGTCGGCGAGCCCGGCCCTGCCGAACACCGCGAGGTCGTAGGCGGACGAGACCTGCCCGTCGGCGTCGTAGCCGTCGGGGGAGACCACGTGCGTGTCCCGGGCGCCCAGCTCACGGGCCTTCTCGCGCATCTGCCGCACGGAGGTGTCCAGGCCGCCGTTGAGCCGTGCGAGGACGTGCACGGCGTCGTTGCCCGAGCTGAGGAAGACACCGCGCCACAGGTCGGCGACGCGGTAGTCACGGCCGGGCGCCACACCGACCAGGCTGCTGCCCGCGCCGACCAGGTCGAGCTCGCGCTGGGCGACCAGGTGCCTGCTCTCGGGGTCCAGGCGCGGCAGGACGGCGAGGGCGAAGAGGGCCTTGAGCGTCGAGGCGGGCGGCAGCGGGCGGTGCGCGTCCCGCGCCGCGAGCACCTCGCCCGTGCGGGCGTCGGCCACCACCCAGGCGAGCGCGGAGACGTGAGCGGGCGGCGGCGGCGCGTCGGCGTCGGGCCTGACCTGCACGCCAGGACGGTCCAGGTAGGCGGAGGTGTACGCGGGGACGGGGCGCGGCGGCGCGGGCTCCGCCGGGAACGCGGCGGCCGTCACGGGCGTGGACAGGAGGACCAGGGCCCCGAGCGCGAGGGCCGTGGTGCGTACGGACGAGGAGCGCGAAAGGTACCTGATGACCATTCGGTCACCGTATGAGCGCCGCCGCGTCTCCGCAGATCGGCTTGGACCGGCCGGATGTATCACCCGTCCGGCGGCCCGCGCCCCCGCCCGGGCCGCCCTCACCCGGCCGGAGGCGCCGCGCTTGCGGGCCGCGCCGGACGGTGGTCAGGCCGGCAGGTGCTTCTCGACGGCGGCGACGACCTCCGGGGCGTCCGGCTCGGTGCGCGGACCGAACCGGGCGACGACCTCGCCGGCACCGTTCACGAGGAACTTCTCGAAGTTCCACCGGACGTCGCCGGTGTGGCCCTCGGCGTCCGCCGTGTCGACGAGGCGCGCGTACAGCGGGTGCCGGTCAGCGCCGTTGACGTCGACCTTCTCCGTCATCGGGAACGTCACGCCGTACGTCGCCGAGCAGAACTCGGCGATCTCCTCCGAGGTGCCGGGCTCCTGGCCCATGAACTGGTTGCAGGGCACACCGAGCACGCTGAAGCCGCGCGGGGCGTACTGCTCGTGCAGCCGCTCAAGGCCCGCGTACTGCGGAGTGAGCCCGCACCGGGAGGCGACGTTGACGACCAGCACGGCCTTGCCCTCGAACTGACGCAGGTCGGCGGAACCGCCCCGCAGGGCGCCGATTTCTTCTTCGTAGACAGACATGATCCGGAGCCTACGCCCCAGTGGCGACTTGCATCATCGGGCCTCGGGCCAACACCCCAAGGCGCCCCGCCGTACCCCGGGCCGGGCACCTCCCTTGAGCCCCGAGCTGCACGGTGCGTCGGGCAAGTGGCTCGACACCGGGTGGGCGGGATTCGTGGATGGCGCACCGGGACCCGGCGTTACCCGACTCCGGGCTCGGGACCGTCCAGAACGCACGCCCCGTCTTGGACGAGCACGAGCGGCGGCGTGTGGAGCGAGCTGAGAACGACAGGCGCCTTGAGAAGAGCCGCGAGGCGCAGTACGCGGCGCACACGCGGGACGAACTGCTGGACGGGATACGCCTGGCCACGGAAAGCGGTGAGGTGTGCGACTGCGAGTACGGCGGCGATCGGCCACTGTGTCGGTCGACGTCTTGCGTCGCGAGGCTGCCGAAGAGGGCTGGCGCCACCTGGCCGGCGACCACGTTCTGTTCTTCGCGTCGTCCAGCTGGACGGTGGAAGGGGACGTCTGGGGCCAGGCCACCGACGATGTGCGTCTGCGCGTCCACCACAGCGGTCTGAACGACATCTGGGATCTGTCGCCGGCGCCGCAGGACAGCGTCATGCCCCTCGGGCAAACGGCATGGTCCATGCGGTGCTCGCCCATGCCCCGCAGTGGCTCGCGCAACCGGACGGCGACGCGGGCAAGCGCTTCGTGTCCGTGGCCTACCCCGGCCACAGGTCGGGGCCTTCCCACGTTCGCCGAGAAGAGACGCCACGGCCCTCTACCGGAAGGCAACCGGACTGGACACCAACATGGAGACAGAGGGCTGCAGAAGCGAACCGAGATCAGCCGCAGGGGGTGAGGAGGAACGTCCGCACGATCCGTCGCGCACGAGCCTGCCGACCGGTTGGCCGGTGCGGCGAGTGGCCCCGAACCCAAGGTGATTTGAGGCCGCCTGGCATGCGTGCTTTCATTCTCGCCCGCGTCCGGCTGACACCCGAGGTCTCCGCGAAATCACTGCGTGCCCTGTCAACACGAGCACGGTGGCCGCCGCCACAAGGCGGATGACGCCCCAGGTCGTCCCAGCGACCTCCCCTTGCAGTTGAGCCTCGACTCTCAGGCGCTCTGAAGTGTCGACGACGGCAATCACTGGAATCAAGATTCGGAAGGCAAGTCCACCGAACCCTTCTTTCCGCGCCAGGTTCCCAGCCAAACCCAACAGAGGGCCTAGCACGCAAGCGAGAATGCCCCAATATGCCGTCTTGGAAAGAAAACTTTGCCATGAAGTCTGTGTGGCATCACCGGAGAGATCGCTCAGGTCAGCGGTGAGAAACTCCCCTTGGCTAAGTTTCGTTAGAAAATAAGCCACCACGGCGGCTATCAGTGACACAGCAGCCAAGGCGGCGGACTCGCTCCTGAGCTTCCGCGATAATCCGACAAGGAAGGCCAGGGCTGCCCAAGACCATCCTGCGTCAAAGGTAAGGTGCGCCACCTGTCCTATCGACCCGCCGACCGTATCGAGGAGAGGTGAGATGACGCCGAGTGCCACGCCAACGGTTAGCGCGATCACTGACCCCAGAAAAGGAGAACGCGAGGAGAACACGATGCCCGAAAGGGTACCTTTCCGTGTCTAAAGGCTGTCCCGTTACTGCTGATCACAGTGGGATGCTCTTCATGTGGCTGGTGTGATCACGGCGTCGGAGCCGTCCTGGATAGCCCCGTTCACTGGGCTGAGCCCACGCTGCTTCAGCAAGTTGGTGACACACGTGCGCCGCGGGACCGCGGGCGAATCGCAGCGTGGGCGGCCGTGGAGCCTTCCTTTGGAGGATCGAGTGTTGCTGGTTGCTGCGTACTGGCGCACGAATTTGACGCTGCGCCAGCTCGGTCCGCTCTTCGGTATCTCCAAGTCGGCGGCCGACCGGATCATCGACCACCTCGGCCCCAAGCTCGCCTTCCAGCCGCGTAGGCGGTTCCGCCAGGACACTGTGCTCATCGTGGACGGCACTCTCGTGCCCACCCGCGATCACACAGTGGCCGAGCAGTCGAAGAACTACCGTTACTCGACCAACCATCAGGTCGTCATCGATGCCGACACTCGCCTCATCGTGGTGGTCGGCCGGCCGCTGCCCGGCAACCGCAACGACTGCCGCGCGTGGGCGGAATCCGTTGCGAAGGACGCCGTCGGCGCCACGATGACCATCGCAGACGGAGGCTATCCGGGTACCGGCCTGGTGATTCCTCACCGCCGCGCGACAGGCCAAGCTGAACTGCGGGGCTGGAAGCAAGAGCACAACCGCTCCCACAAACAGGTCAGGGCCCGTGTCGAGCACGCCTTCGCCTGGATGAAGGGGTGGAAGATCCTGCGCGGCTGCCGCCTCAAGGGCGACGGCGTGCACCACGCGATGCTCGGCATCGCACGCCTGCACAACCTGGCCCTGATGGGCTGAGAGGGCGTTCTCTCTCCGACCTCCATGTGTTGTTTTCGCTGGTCAGACATGAGGCCGGGGCTGGAGGCCCATCGACGCGGTGCCCCGGGGCGTGAAGCGTTGCCGATGGGCTACCAGGCGTTGGTGAGGAGCGGAGCGGTTGCCGTGACGGGTCAGGGGGTGAGGGCGTACTCGGTGAAGTGGCCGCTGACGGTGAACCCAAGGCGGCGGTAGACGGGTTCCCCGTCGGCGGATGCCTGCAGCACCGCGGTCTCGTAGCCCGCGTCCCGGGCCGTGTGCAGGGTGGCCGCGGTGATGGCGCCGCCATAACCGCGGCGGCGGTCGGTGGCGAGTGTGGCGATGTTGTAGATCCCGGCGACGCCCGCGTGCAGGAACACCTCGGCCGAGCAGACGGGACGGCCGTCGACGTAGCCGACCAGGTAGCGGGCGGAGCAGTCCTCGGCGAGCGCCCAGTCGGCGGTGTCGGCGAAGAACTGGCGCACCGTGGCGGCGGGCGGGCTCCAGTTCGCGGCGAGGACCGTGGCGTAGTCGGCGAGCTGTTCCGAGGTGGTGGCCCGGCGGATCGTCAGGCCGTCGACGTGCGCGTCGGGGAGGGGATCGCGCAGGTCCTTCCACATACCCGCCTCCGTTTCCGACGCCTCCAGGCCAGCGGCCTGAAGGTGCTCGGCGAGATTGTTCGGCGTGGAGGCGGGTCCCACCCACCAGGAGAAGGGGCGGCCGGTGGCGGCCAGGGTCCGGGCCGTCTCCGCGGCGCGGGCCGGGGCGGTGCCCGGGGTGAAGCGGGCCGTCGCGACGATGTTGAAGGTGTCGTCGTCGAGACCGCTGTCGGCGATCAGCAGGTCGCCGGTCTCGGTGACAGACGCGCCCTTGAGGGTTCGGTGCAGGTGGCAGGCGTGCTCGGCGAGATTCTGCTCCATCGCGAGCGGAAGGTCGGATTCATTGACGGAGGGGATGTGCATGGAGTTCATGATGATCCATCCCAGCACGCCGTCTGGGGTGCTCGCAGGTCCTTTTTTCCGTACTTGTGAACCGGCCGTCCAGGAACTGTCCGCTGGATCAGGGGATCATGCTGGAGGGAAGGCAGGGTGTGACGGGTAGGTACGGCAGACAATGTCGTCCCGTTCTCTCCGGCCAGCCAACCAGTTGCCTGCTGCCCATCGGATCAGCTTTGACGCCGGACACAGTTTCGGGACAACCCTTAGCAGACATGTCCGGGGAGGCGCGTACGAGCAGCTACCAGGCGGAGCTGGACGTCGGCCTGACCGCGCCCGAACGCCCCAGCACCCAGGACTACGCCGAAGCCGCATGCTGGCAGGGACCCCGCGCGCTTGGCGGCAGCGCGGGGAGCAGGGACACCCCGGAGACGTGTACTCCTCTCCGTCTCCGAGGTGTTCGCCGGCCCTGGCCCCTGCCGTGGAATGCCCAGGTCCGACCACGCACAAGATCGGGTCTCCCGCCGACGGCGAGTCGGACGGTACGAGGTCGGTCAACGCGCACTGCCACTCGATCCCGGCCAGCACGCCTTCTACGGCTTCGAGTGCGAGAACATCGGTGACGGCGAGGACCCGTGGCCGGCCGCGCAGCTCGGTGCCGTCGAGAAGGCGTCCGCCGCCCTGTGCCGAATCCGCGGCTGGACGGAGCGCTCGGTGGTCGGGCACCTGGAGTGGCAGCCGGGCAAGGTGGACCCGCGCGGCTTCTCGATGAGCTGGTTGCGGCAGCGGATCGCCGCGCGCCTGGCACAGCGCTCCCACACGGTCCGCCCCGGCGAGCACCTGGCCAGCATCGGCGCCATGTACGGCGTGCGCTGGCCGGACATCGCCCGCGCCAACGGCCTGACGTCCCCCTACCGGGTCTATCCCGGCCGGGTCCTGAAGATCCCCGAGAAGTGAGGCAGTCATGAAGGTCTCGAAGTACGCCAAGGCGGTCACTGCCGGTCTGGCCGCGGGCGCCGCGTCGCTCGCCACCGGGCTGGCCGACGGCACCCTGTCCGCGCAGGACGGTCTCACCGCCGTGGCCGCCGTGCTCGCCGTGTGGGGACTGACCTGGGCGGTGCCCAACAAGCCACAGGGCCCCCAGGGTCTCTGACTCCGAGCAGAACGAAGCCCCCTCTGCCCCTTTGCGGGTGGAGGGGGCTCTTTCGCATGCCCGGTCACTTCAGCGTGCCGTCCTTCTTGAGCTGCTTGACGTAGGCCCGGTCGCTGCGTGCCTTCTTGATCTTCGCCTTGTTCTCGTTGATCCTGGCCCTGTTCTCGTTGATCTTCGCCGCCGCGTCCCGGTGATCGAGCCGGGCGCGGCGGATGTCCGCCGCCGGGTTGAGGCCGAAGATCCTGCGCAGCCAGGTGCGCTTGGTGGGCTTCTTGTCCGGGTCGAATGTGATCATTTCGCACCCCCCTCCCTCTGCCCCCCGACGGTACTCGCGCGGGGGCCGGTGGCCACTGCACGTGCGGATTGCGCCAGAAATCGAACACACGATCTAATTAGCCGCATGCGCACCACCATCCCCGACGACCTCATTCCTCTCCAGCGGGAATGGACTCGCACGTACCGCGAGCTGGCCGGCCGCCCGGGTCACACCGCCCTGCGGCGCCGTTTGGTCCGGCTGACCGCGCGGCTGCACTTCCATCCCGGGCTGCGGGACCCGGCGGCCCGTGCGGAGCTGCGCCGCCTGGCGCGGCGTCGCACCCTGGACGCATGACACCCGAGATAGTGGTCCACCGGCCGTCCCCGAGCGGTGGACGCCGGGTCACCGTGGGCAGCGCGATCCTGGGCCTGGCGCACTCGGACCGGGATGTGATCGAGTTTCTGCGCCGGGCCGGCCTGGAGGATGCCGAGGCCCTGGTGCTCGGGGACTCCCGGCTCATCCGCTGGCGCGGCGGGCGGGCCCATGAGTACGAGGCGGCGTAGGGCGCAGTTTCGGCCAGCGCTTCTGTTCCTGCTCCGGCGGTGCTGCGATACGGGATCATCGCGATATGAGCATCGACCCCGGATTCGCGGCGGACCGGGAAGGCGGCACTCGACAAGCGGGGGGTCGAGCTGCCGTGGGAAGACCTGGAAGTAGTGGAGACCTTTTGGCGTGCGGTCGACGGCCTGACCGTGGACCAGTCCGTGAACGTTGCCGCCGCTGTGCGCGCGGGAGTGGAGCACGGCCAGATCATTGGGCGGAAGGCGTAGCTGTCCACAGGCACACCTGTTCCCCCGCCCCGTCTCCTACTGTGCTGCCCACCTGATCGCGAGCGCGGAGGTGAGTATGGAAGAGCGCCTGCCGCTGCTGACCCTGTCCGAAGCCCACGACGTCATGGACGTCCTCGCCCGCGCCGCGGCGGGCGAGGACGCGGAGGCGGAGCGGCTGCTGTGAGCTGGCCGCGCGGGTGCCGTCGCGGGAGGGGCGCGTCACCCACGCGGGTGGCGAGTTCGCCGGGTCATGGCGACCATGACCCGGTCGCGGCGTGCCCGGCGGAACGGGACCGCGACCCTGATCAGTAAGCGGCTGGTCACCAGTCCGCCGGGCCGTCCTCGCGCGGCAAGTGCGAAGGCCAGGCGTCTGCCAGCGGGCTAGGTGCGCCGGGCGGAGGGGACGCGTCTCCTCTTAGGGCCCTGCCCGGTATGGGGGAGCGATGTGCAGATGCCCGCTGTGCGGATTGGTCACCCGCATGCCTGACGGAATCATCCTGGCCGGCGGCACCGTCACGTCGGTTCCCAGCAGAGTGCCGCGGCCGATGACGCAGCCCGGGTTCAGTGTGATTCGTGCACCGCTCTGTACCCGGTCTCCGATGAGGGCACCGAAGCGGGGGGTACGCAGCCGGACGAGACCACCCGGGGTCCGGGTGAAGACCTCGCGGTCGGGACTGCGCATGTCCCTCGTGAGGTGGATGGCTGCGGCGAGCACGTGGGCCGACAGGTGTGCGCGGGAGCCGACGAGCGTGCGGTTCATGCCGATGCGGTGGCCGAGCACTGTCTCTTCGCCGATGCAGCATTGTGTGATCTCGCTGTTGAAGCCGATGCTCGCTCCGGCTCCGACGACCGTGAGGCCGCGCACGCTGGAGAATTCGAACACCTTGGCGTGGTGCCCGATGATGACGTCCGGCCCGATTTGAGCGGTCGGGTGCACGAATGCGGTGGGGTGGATGCGGTGGTTCAGACGGGCGAGGGCTCGCGCATGCAGGTCGGGCCACGCCGCGAGGAAGGCGGCAAGGTCCCAGCCCTGCCACTGTCCCAGCGGCGCGGCAACGTGGTCGGGATCGGTGAAGTCGGAGAGGTAGTCGGACAGGGCGATCGTCGTCACGGCAGCTCCCTGGGGGTGAACGCTGGCGGAACACTGTGGAACGGGGCGGTTATGCTCCGGCCATGCAGACGGAGCACACGGGCAGCGCCGCCCCCCGCCGCCCCCGCCTGGGCGTGGCCATCGTGACCATGGGGACCCGCCCCGCTGAGGTCGACGCGCTGCTGGAGTCGGTGGCCGTTCAGACGGAGGCAGCCGACCATGTTGTGATCGTCGGGAACGGAACCAAAGGCCGCGGCGTGCTGCCCGACTATGCCCGCAGAGGGCTGCCGGGCCGGGTGACAGTGCTGGAGACCCCGGAGAATCTGGGCTGTCCCGGCGGACGCAATGCTGCCATCGCGGCACTGCGGGCCTGCGGCAACGTGGATGTAGTGGTGGAACTGGACGACGACGGATGCCTCCCGGACCGGCAGGCTTTCGCCCGCGTCCGGGAGCACTTCGCCGCCAAGGCTGATCTGGGCATTCTTGCCTTCCGCATCGCGGACGAGACCGGACACACCCAGCGCCGCCACATTCCGCGGCTCAGGGCTTCGGGGCGGGACGCGCTGCGTGCTGGCGACGTCACCGCGTTTCTCGGTGGGGCGCACGCCTTCTCCATGCCGATGCTGGACGCCGTCGGAGACTGGCCCGCGCACTTCTTCTTCACGCACGAGGAAACTGACCTGGCGTGGCGTGCCCTCGATGGCGGGTGGCGCATCCATTACGACCCTCGGCTTGTGCTGCGGCACCCGCGCACCTCGCCGGCCCGGCATGCGGTCTACTACCGGATGACCGCCCGGAACCGAGTCTGGCTGGCTCGCCGTAATCTGCCCGCCGTCCTGGTTCCGGTGTATCTGGCTGTCTGGACATTGCTGACCGTGGCGCGGACGCGGTCGGGCAGAGGACTGCGGGCGTGGGCGTCCGGTTTCGCCGAAGGTGTGCGCACTCCGGCCGGCTCTCGCCGACCGATGCGCTGGTACACCGTGTGGCGGATGACACGGCTCGGACGCCCGCCCGTGATCTGATCCGTGCGTCAGATGCATGCGTACCCGGTATCCGTACGCAGCCAGTTCGGCACGGCCTGCGGGTGCGCCTGGAGCCACTGGACATAATGTCGCACGCCGTCTTCGACTGTCACAGACGGCTGCCATGCCAGGGTGCTGGTCATCCGGTGCGTGGAGGCGTAGCCGCCCATGGGGTCACCCACGGGAAGCGGTGCCTCGGTCAGTGTTGTACCCGGGTAGAACTGCATGACGAGTTCAGCGATCCGGCGGATGGTCGTTGCCCGGCCTGTGCCGATGTTGATCACCTGGCGGTGGGCGCCGGGCACGCTCAAAGCACGCAAGGTGCCCTGAGCGATGTCGTCCACGTGGACGAAGTCGCGTACTTGCTGTCCGCCCCCGTTGAGATGCAGTGGCATGCCGCACGAGGCGTGGGCAGCGAACCAGGCGACGACCCATGAGTGCGACCCCGGCTTGATCACCTGCGGTTGGCCGTAGACGGAGAAGTACCGTACGACGGACCAGGACCGGGCGGCTTCGTCGAGTTGAAGCCGGGTCTGCTGTTCGCCCCATGCCTTGGTGTTTCCGTAGGCGCTGGTCGGTTTGAGGGGCATGTCCTCGTGGAATGCGGGGGCGCTGCGGCCGTGCACCTCGCGCAGGAGTTCGGCTGTGGTGCGGTGCGCCGGGCTGATCTCACCGTGACCGTAGACGCTGGCAGAGGAAACGAATACGAGGCGACGAGGTCGGTCGCAGGCTGCGACGGCGTCCAGTACCGCCTGGGTTCCCGCGATGTTGACGTCGATGGCGTCCTGAGGGCGCCGTGTGCACGCGGCCACGTCGGCGAGTGCCGCCGCATGCACCACGGCGTCGCTGCGGGCGACAAGCCCTCGCACGAGTGCGGCGTCCCGGATGTCTCCGGTCTCCACTTCTTCGCTGCGCACGTCGAACAGGTCCCGGTAAACCTCTGCCGGGTAGGCGTCGCGGCTGCACAGCACCAATGGCCGGGCTCCGGCGGCGCGCAAGTCCCGGCAGATTCGGCTGCCAACGAGCCCGGCACCCCCGGTCACGAGGACGGTGGCGCCGTCGAGGCTTTCGGACCACGCACATTGTCGGTTCATCAGTGCCTCCAGTCGATGAAGACGGCCCTTATGGGCTGTTGCAGGTCCAAAGAACCGCCCGTCGGCCTTCGGCAGGAGACTTCGATGCCAGTGCTGCAAGGTATTTGCATGTCATGCAAACGTCCCCCCGTCGCCCTTGACGCCCTACGCTGGGCGGGTTAGTGGCCTCTGTCACCGCGGGGATGGGCATGGATGCTTCCGAGAACCGGCAGACCGCACCGGAGCTGAATCCCGGTGAGCACATCCGCGGAGCGCGCCTCGCGCGGGGAATGACACTCGCGCAGCTTGGGCACCGCACCGGCTACTCCGCAGCCCAGGTGTCCAGACTGGAGCGGGGGCGCACACCGCTCACGGACCCTACTGTGCTGGGCCGGTTCGCCTCCGCCCTCGGTATTCCGCCTCAGGTTCTCCGGTCGCCCGCCGCCCCTTTCCGCGCCGGGGCAGACTCATATCCGAGCCTGCCCGTTCCTGGGGCGAAAGGAGTGGGCAGTGGGGAGAATACGCAGATGCATCGACGGACACTTCTTGCGGCATTGACGGCGGCAGCCGCCGAGGCGGCGAGCGCCCCGCTCGTCGGCGGGAGCGACAGCGGACGCGATGGGAGGCAGCTGCGCGACTTCCTCGTTGCCGGTGTGCGAGATGCGATGCTCGGACTTGCCTCTGCGGAAAGCGCCCTGCCACCGGAGTATGTGCCTGCTGAACTGGCGCGAGCGAACGCCGACTACGCGAATACCCGGTACCGCAGCCTTGCCGACCGTCTGCCCCGTGTTCTGCGTGCCGGGCATCAGGCGGGGGTCGACCAGTATGAGGCTCTCGCGCACAGTTACCTGCTCGCGACCCGTCTCTTGATCAAGCTGCATGAACCGCAGCTGGGATGGATGGCAGCCGACCGGGCCCGGCAGCTCGCGAACACTGCGGGGTCCTCCCTGGTGACTGCGGAGGCCGCGCGTCAACAGGCTGTCCTTGCCCGCCAGGCCGGTTGGTACGACCAGGCCCTGAGCCTTGCACTGTCGGCGGCCGATGATCCGGTGCTCGGCGAACTGGGCAACGCCGGGCGGGCGCAGAAGGGGTTGCTGATCCAGTGCGCAGCGTTCACGGTGGCTCACCAGGGCGACCGGGCGGGCATGCGTGAACTGACCGGTGAGGCCGCGTCGATCGCTGATGGGCTGGGGCGGGCCACGCACCTGCGTGACACCGCCGGGGGATTCACGCCGGCCACCGTGCAACTGCATCTGGTGAGTGCCGAGTACAAGTGTGGGGACCCGGCCGCCGCCATTGCCGTAGCGGACAGGCTGCTCCCGCAACTACTGCCCACGGTGGAGCGGCGGGTCCGCTACCACACGGACCGGGCGACCGCTTACGCGCAGTGGGGGCGTCGCGACGATTGCGTGCACGAACTGCTGGTCGCAGAGCGTCTGGCGCCGGAGGAGACCCACACCCGGCCAGCGGTGCGCGCCCTGCTGGGTGGACTTCTGGTGACCGGGCAGCCGCCGCTGGAGCTGCGTGCGCTTGCGGCCCGCTGCGGCGTCCTGGCCTGATCCGCCGCTGGACCGGAGCCTGGACTACCGTGGACCCAGCGCCCGCCTGGCCGCGTTGATGACGTTGTGCGCGTCGGCGCCGTAGACGGCGGACTCGCGCAGGGTGTCCCAGGTGCGCAGGTAGGTGCGGACGTTCGCCGTCTCGTCGATCCACAGTTCCGCGTGCCAGGTCTCCACGATCACCCGCTGGTCGCCGTACACCCAGAAGCCCGTCGCGGGCTGGATCTTCAGGGAGGCCGCGAGGGGAATGATCCCCAGTTCCACCGTGTCCATCCCGACGGCGCCGTGCAGCCGGTCGAGCTGGGAGATGAGGACCGGGGGCGGGCAGACGAGCGCCCGCAGCGCAGCCTCCCACATCAGGATGTGGAAACGCTTCGTGGAGTCGTACAGGGCCTCCTGCCGCTTCAGCCGCGAGCGCACAGCGGCGTCGGCATCCCGCGGTGAGCGTTGCAGCTCGGAGTTCCTGGTGAAAACCGCACGGGCGTAGTCGGGGGTCTGGAGAATGCCCGTGACCATGGCGGGCTGCCAGCCGCGGAAGAGTGCAGCGTTCGCGTGCTCTGCATTGTGGGCGTTCTGCACGGCCCGGTGCCCGCGGGCGAGCTGGCGGCCCCAGGGCCTGACATGGGACTCGACATCACGGAGCATGGCCTTCAGTTCGTCGGCCGCCTCCGGCCGGCCGCACTCCTTGGCGAAGGCTTCGATGTCTTCGGCCGTGGGCGTCTGGTTGCCCCGCTCCAGACGGCTGACCTTCGACTGCGCCCACCCGGTGCGGGCGGCCAGTTGCAGGCCGGTGAGCCGACCACCAGGAGCGTTGAGGCGCAGATCCCGTAGGCGGAGTCCGAGCGCCTGCCTGGCCTGCTGGTAGTCGGCGTTCACTGGCGGCCTCTCGTCAGTCCGCCGCGGCCACCTGCGCCGCGAGCTGCTGGTAGGGGATGGCGTGATGCATCGCGGCATCGCGAATCTGGGCGTAGCTGTTGACCCTGGCCGGTTCGGTGATGAGTTCCACCCCGGTCAGGTCGTCGCCTTCGAAGTGGAGCAGGGCGACGAGACGGGAATCGATGATCCAGAAATCCTCTTCGGGAAGGTGCAGGCGCTCCGCGTCGCGGCGCCACAGGCAGCGGATGTCTTCGCCGACCGCGCTGTTGCGCCTGGCGTTGTTGAGCAGGTAGAGCTGACCGGGTGTGGGCGGGTCATCGACGATCCGCACCCGCTCGAAGCGCTTGCCGAGTGCGGTCTGCTCGCGGCGGTTGGCGCACCACTCGGCATCCACGCCGTCCCAGCTGACGGGCTCTCCGCGCAGAAACTGCGCGTAGGTCGGCGTGAGTTCGTCGGATGCGTAGCGGCGCCTGCTCTCCAGGCGCCAGGCGGTGTGCTTCAGCGTGGTGAAGAGCTTCGGGAACTCCTTCAGGCCGATCATGTGGGGCACTTGGCTGACCTCCTTGGGGCCGAAGTCGGCCAGTACGTCGCGGGGAACGACGATCGCCGTCTCGCCGGGAGAGAGGTGCTGCAACTGGGCAGTCTCTGCGGGGTCGGTGAGCGGCGGGCCGTGCACGACGATCTCGCCCGAGTCCAGATCTTCATGTACGGAGGGGCAGCCGTCCACACCGCTGCCCGATCCGTTGAAGCGCAGTCGCCTCATGGCCTTTCCTTCCACTGGACGATGACCCGCTCAGCATGGGAGCGGGCCGTCGTCCTGCGGTACAGCGTGGCGCTGATCCGTCGCGCATACAGCCGCATTTCAAGCCAACTGCCGCGCATAATCGCGCATATCGCGTGGCGGCCCCTGCCTGTCCGTCCCTACCGTCCCGGTCATGTCCCCACGAGCCGAGCCCAAGCCGCCGACCCATGCCGATGCCGTCGCAGCGACCGAGTCCCTGCGCGATGCGCTGGGCGGCGCGGGCATCGTTCTGCCGTCGCTCGCACCTGACCACGCGTCACCGTCGTACGGACTCGTGGCGCTGGGCAACGTCCGCGCACATGTGGCCCAGCGGCTGGCGGCCGTCATCCGGAGGGGAGGCGAGAGGGCATGACGCCCGAGCGCTTCGGACCGGAGCAGGACTCGCCCCACTTCAGCCTGCGCGTGTATACGCTGGACGCCGACGGGACGGTCACCTCCGACACCGGCACGATGCACGTGGACGGCGCGCAGGAGCCCAGTACGAGCACGGCCTACCCGCTGTGCGGGTGCCCGGGGTGCCGCACGGCACGGGGCGAGCCGTGATGACGGCCGTGGCCGGGGCGCCCAAGCAGCTCAGCCCCGAGTGCTCGATCGGCGAGTGCGGCTTCTGTCCCGGTGATGGCATCCCGGTCTTCGCCCCCGGCAAACGCGCTCCCGGCGAGCCGCCTCTCTTCGTCTACCGCTGTGACCATGGCTGCCGCCATGGCCTGTCCGCCTGCAACGGGCGGATTCAGCACCACTCACCTGAAGGGATCAGCCCATGACCGTACTGGCCGAAAGTCCGGCCGTCACCACGACCCGCGACCCGCGCGCACTGCTGAATGCCGTGCGCCCCCACGTGAAGGAGTGCACCTACAACGTGCTCGATGCCCCAGGCAACGAGGGCACCTTGTGGGACCGTGAGATCGCGCTGCTGATGCGCGACAACCTGCTGACCCGCTCCTGGGCGGAGGAGATCCTGAGCAACGCGGTGATGTACCTGATGACCGCGATGGAGCGCCCCGACCTGCACATCGGCGTCGGCAAGATCGTCGACCTCGGTGTGCATCAGATCATTCTCGACTCGCCGGTCTACTTCGCGTTCTGCGATCTCTACAACGGCCCGCGCGGCGGCGGGTACAAGCACCATGCGCCGCTCGTGCAGCGCCGCACCGACGGGCTCGTGCTCCGCTCCGTGGACGTCATCCGCGGCCAGGGCTTCGAGCCCAGCGAACACCTGTGGGCCGTGGACGGCACCGAATGCTCGCCGTGCGACGACAAGGTCCCCGACAGCCACTGACCGCCACGAACGCCTGCCTCCGCGCCCCCGAGCGAGGGCAGGCTCACCTTCTACCGCAAAGGACCGCCGTGCCCGTACCTCACGACATCGCCGCGGAGACCGACCTCTGGGACGCTTACGCGGAGTCGGCATTCAAGGACGACATGGAGCCCGCGTTCTGCTGGACGCAGTACGCCGGGCACGGCCCCGGGCCGGAGCTGCTGGGGGAGCCGGCCAGGATCCTGGAGATCGGCTGCGGCACGGGCCGCGCGCTGGCGCACCTCGCGGAGCAGGGCATCGAGGCCCGGGGCGTCGACCTCTCGCCGGTCATGGTCAAGAAGGCCAGTGAGCGGTGGGCCGGTACAGGGGCACGGTTCGAGTGCGGCGAAGCGCTCGACTTCCTGCGCGAGGACACACAGACGTACGACGCGATCTACAGCATCTTCGGGGCTGCGTGGTTCACGGACCCCTCCCGGCTCTTCCCGCTCGTGCGCGCCCGCCTGGCGCCGGGCGGGGCGTTCGTGTTCTCCCAGCCGCCCGCGATCCCCGGGGCGTACGGCCCGCAGGGGATGTACAAGGGCGGCTTCGCCGGGCGGGCCATGTTCACCTACCGCTACAGCTATAGGCCCGCGGTGTGGGAGAGGCTGCTGACGCGCGCCGGGTTCACGGGCGCGCAGGCGATGGTGCTCGGAGCCCCGAGGGCGGATCACATCGGGACTCTGATCGTGCGAGCCGTCACCGAGGTCTGACGCATCGCTGTCACGGCCGCGCCACCGTTTTCTTCTTCTTGGACAGACATGGTCTTCTTAGACAGACATGGTCGTCGAGCTTACGCCCGGCCCGTCCCGGAGTCCGTGGGGCCGGTCCCGTCGCGGTGGAGGCGCCCCCGGGCGATGAGTTCGACCGTCACGGCCACGGCCACGGCCTGGACGGCGAGCAGGGCGATCAGGACGAAGAGCTGCACGGCTCCGGCGAGGACCGGCGACGCGCCGCCGAGGAGCATGCCGACGAAGGCGCCGGGGAGGGTGACGAGCCCCACCGTGCGGGTCTGGTCGAGGCCGGGCAGCAGGGCGTCCGACGCGGCGGGGCGGACGACCTCCATGCGGGCGTCGTGGTCGGCGAGGCCCAAAGCCAGGCCCGCCTCGAACTCGCCGTGGCGGGAGTGGAGTTCGTCCAGGGCGCGGCGCCCCGCGAGGACCGTGGCGGTCAGCGCGCCGCCGATGAGGATGCCCGTCACGGGGATCATGGCGATGCCCTTGACGGGCAGCAGCCGCGCCAGTGTCAGTACGGCCACCACGGGGACGACGGGGCCCGCGACGGGCAGCGCGGCCCACCACCACGTGCCGTTCCGGGTGACGCGGCGCCCCGCGGTACGGGCGGCCACGGCGAACATCAGCAGCAGGAAGGCGTAGAGCGCCGCCGTGTGGTGCACCACCCAGCCGATCACCAGCGAGACGGCACCCAGCTGCACGGTCGCGCGGACCCCGGCCAGCAGGATCTCGCGCGCCCGGCCGCGCGAACCGTCGGGGGCCAGTCGGAACACCGCCGCCGTCGCCGCGGCGACGAGCAGCAGCACGGCCAGGGCCACGGCGAGGGCCGTGCCGACGGGCAGCAGCGCCTGGACAGCGAGATCACGCACGCGCACACCCTAAGGGGCGCCGGGCGCGCCGTTCCGCGGGTGCCCCGCCCGCACCGGCGCGGTGGCCGTACCGCTGCGGACAGCGGGCGCCGGACCTGTAACGATGGGGTGGGAAAGACGTGCAGAGAGAGAAGGGCCGTAGTCATGGCGCAGCAGGTGCAAGGCGTGATCGCACGCGCGAAGGGCGAGCCGGTACGGTTCGAGACGATCACGGTGCCGGACCCGGGTCCGGGCGAGGCCGTGGTGAAGGTCCAGGCGTGCGGGGTCTGCCACACGGACCTCCACTACCGCGAGGGCGGCATCAACGACGAGTTCCCCTTCCTGCTCGGGCACGAGGCCGCGGGCGTCGTGGAGTCGGTCGGCGACGGCGTCACCGAGGTCGCGCCGGGCGACTTCGTGGTCCTCAACTGGCGAGCCGTCTGCGGGCAGTGCCGCGCCTGTCTGCGCGGGCGCCCCCAGTACTGCTTCGCCACGCACAACGCCAAGCAGAAGATGACCCTCGCCGACGGCACGGAACTCTCCCCGGCCCTCGGCATCGGCGCGTTCGCCGAGAAGACCCTCGTCGCCGCGGGGCAGTGCACCAAGGTCGACCCCGACGCCTCGCCCGCCGCCGCGGGCCTGCTCGGCTGCGGCGTGATGGCCGGCATCGGCGCGGCCATCAACACCGGCGAGGTCGGCCGCGGCGACTCGGTCGCCGTCATCGGCTGCGGGGGTGTCGGCAACGCGGCCGTCGTGGGCGCCCGGCTCGCCGGGGCCGCGCGGATCATCGCCGTGGACATCGACGACAAGAAGCTGGAGACCGCCAGGAGCCTCGGCGCCACCCACACCGTCAACTCCCGCGAGACCGACCCCGTCGAGGCCGTGCGCGAGCTGACCGGCGGCAACGGCGCCGACGTCGTCATCGAGGCGGTCGGCCGCCCCGAGACGTACGAGCAGGCCTTCTACGCCCGCGACCTGGCGGGCACGGTCGTCCTCGTCGGCGTGCCGACCCCGGAGATGAAGATCGAGCTGCCGCTGCTCGACGTCTTCGGCCGCGGCGGCTCGCTCAAGTCGAGCTGGTACGGCGACTGCCTGCCCTCGCGCGACTTCCCGATGCTCATCGACCTCTACCGGCAGGGCCGCCTGGACCTGGACGCGTTCGTCACGGAGACCATCGCCCTGGAGGACGTGGAGAAGGCCTTCGAGCGCATGCACCACGGCGACGTCCTGCGTTCGGTGGTGGTGTTCTGATGGCCGCGGAGAGCACGCGCGGCGCCTCGGGCGCGCGGATCGACCACCTCGTCACGTCGGGGACGTTCTCCCTCGACGGCGGCACCTGGGAGGTCGACAACAACGTCTGGATCGTGGGCGACGACAGCGAGTGCGTCGTCATCGACGCCGCGCACGACGCGGACGCCATCGCCGAGGCCGTGGGCGACCGGCGCCTCGTCGCCGTCGTCTGCACCCACGCCCACGACGACCACATCGACGCGGCCCCGGCGCTCGCCGCCCGCACCGGCGCTCCGGTCCTGCTGCACCCGGCCGACACGGAGCTGTGGAAGCAGACCCACCCCGACCGTGCCCCCGACGGCGAACTCGCCGACGGGCAGGAACTCACCGTCGCCGGCACCGTCCTGAAGGTGCTGCACACGCCGGGCCACTGCCACGGCGCGGTCAGCCTGTACGCCCCCGCCCTCGGCACCGTCTTCACCGGCGACACGCTGTTCGCGGGCGGCCCGGGAGCGACGGGCCGCTCCTTCAGCGACTTCCCGACGATCGTGGAGTCCATCGAGCGGCGGCTGCTGACGCTGCCGTCCGACACGGTGGTGCGCACCGGGCACGGCGACAGCACGACGATCGGCGCGGAGGCGCCGCACCTGCGGGAGTGGATCGCCCGGGGGCACTGAGCCTTCCGGCCACCGCCGCGTCCGGTTCCCCCGGACGCGTCCGGTCTCACGGGCGCGTCCGGCCCCACGGGGATGGCCTCGCACGGTCCGCCGTGCGGGGCCTTTCGCGTACCCGTGGAGCCTCGCGCGTACTGGCGGCACTCCACGATCTCCGATAAGTTAGGCAAGGCTTACCTAATGGAGGTTCAGGATGGGTGTCCGTCACAGCAGCACGATCGTGCCCACAGCGGCGGCACGCGCGCGTACCCTGCTCGCCACCGCGTGGTCCTGCGCGGTGACCACACAGATCGGCAGGGACGAACTCGTCGGCGCGCACAGCGTCACCGAGGACGGCAGACTGCTGCTCTGCCCGCCCGATGACAGCGCGCTGGCCGCCGCCCTCATCTGCGCGCCGCGCGGCGAACCGTCCACGCTGATCGAGTTCGCCGACGTCGCGCCGGTCCCCATGAGGGAGCGCATCCGCGCCCGCCTCTGGCTCTCGGGAATCCTCGGGCACGACGGCGACCACCTGCTCTTCGAGCCGACATGCGCGGTGCTGCACGACGCGAACGGCGAACGCCAGGGCATCGAACTCGACGAACTCGCCCTCACCGTCCCCGATCCGCTGGCCGAGGCCGAGTCGCGCCTCCTCACACACCTCGCCGACGCCCACCCGGAGGCCGTCGAACAGCTCACCCGCCTCATCAGCCCGGACAGCCTGCACGGCGTGGTCCGCGTCCGCCCGCTCGCCGTCGACATGCACGGCATCTCCCTGCGGCTCGAACGCGCCCGCGGCCAGGCCGACGTGCGCCTGCCCTTCCACCAGCCCGTCGAGGACGTCACCCAGGTGACGGACTGCATGCACGCCCTGCTGATGAAGGCCCGCCTCTCAGCGTCCTGGCGCGGCAGGCCCGTCGGCGGCTGACCGCATCGACCGCAGCGCCACCAGGAGCACCCCGATGTCGTCGAGCAGGATGGGGTCGGGCAGCAGGTCCGCGGGCAGCAGGAGATAGGCGACGGCCCCCCAGAAGACCCACTGCCGGTCGGCGGGGAGTCCGGCTCTGCGCAGGTGGCGCCGGGTGCGGACGAGGCGTACGAGCAGCATGACGGCGACGACGAGCGTCGCGGCGACGACAACGGCCGCGACGGTGAGGAAAATGGCCATATCCGTGCTCATACGTACGTACGTTAGCGACTGCCGCGCCCCGCGTCGCCGACGGGCGGCGATTGCGGCAGCGCGCACACCGCGACCGGCGCCGAGAACGGCTTCCCCGCGAGGTGCAGCTCGCCGGTGCCGGCGTCGACCCGGAAGACGCTCACCGAGTCCGACTTCTGGTTGGCGGTGAACAGCAGCCGCCCCGACGGCGAGAGCGCCAGATGCCGGGGGAAGTCCCCCTCCACGGCCACCGTGCCGAGCAGCCGGAGCCGGGCCCCCGCTCCCTCGACGGCGTACCGCGCGACGCTGTTGTGCCCCCGGTTGGCGAGGAAGGCGAACCGTCCGTCCGAGGTCACCACGGGCTGCGCCGGATAGTTGGTGCCCGCACCGGAGCCGGTCGGCTGCGGTGCGCCGGGGGTGAGCCGCCCGCTGCCCGGTTCGTACGCGCAGACGACCATCGTGTCGTCCAGCTCGTTGGCGAGGTACGCGAAGCGCCCCGAGGGGTGGAAGGCCAGATGGCGCGGCCCCGCGCCGGGCCGCAGCCGCGCGTACGACACCTGGCGCAGGGTGCCCGCCTTCGTGTCGAGACGGTAGGTGTAGACCGTGTCGGTGCCCAGGTCCACGGCGAGGACGTGGCGGCCGTCGGGAGAGGTGACGATCTGGTGGGCGTGCGGCCCGTCCTGCCCGGGGCCCGGCGGCGGGGCCGTATGCCTGACGAGGTCCGTCCGCTCGCCGAGCGCGCCCGAGGCGCCGATGGGATGGACGGCCACGCTGCCCGAACCGTAGTCCGCGCTGAGCAGCCACCTGCCGCTCGGGTGCACCGAGAGGTGGCAGGGCGCCGCGCCGCCGGTCGGCCGTGTGCCGAGGACCTCGTGCCCGCCGCCGGGCAGGAGCGCGACGGCCGTCACGCCGCCCTCCTCGCGCTCGTCGACGGCGTAGAGGGTGCGGCCCGAGGGGTGCAGGGCCAGGTAGGAGGGGTCGGGCACCCCGTCGATCGTGCCGGTACCGGTGATCCGCCCCGTCGTGTCGTCGTACGTCGCCAGACCGATGCCCTTACCGCCGCCCTCCTGCGAGGTGTACGTCCCGAGGAACAGCCGTCCCGCGCGGCGCGGCCGGTGCGCGGCCGACGAGGCCGTCTCCGCACGCCTGGCCTCCGGCCGCCCGCGCTCCGGCGCGCCCGGCGAGCCCGGCGAACCACAGGCCGCACCGGCCGCCGCGAGGGCGGCCCCCGACAGCGCCCCGAGAACCGCCCGCCGCCCCGGGCGACGCACGGGGCCCACGGGACCACCGGGGCTCACGGGACCACCGGGGCTCACGGGCTCTCGTTCCGGCCCTGCTCCGCTGTTCATGGCTGCACCTTGGGGGTTGGAGGTCTGAGGTCGGGACTTGGGGTCGGACATCCGGGTCGGGAGTGACGGGTGTGGCAGCCACCCTGCCCGGTCCCCGTCGGCCCCGACAAGAGGCGCACCGCCCCCGGACCGTCGACGTACACCGTTTCCGGCCCCTCCGGATTACACCGGTTCCGACCTTCCCCGACTGCACCGCTTCCGGGGCCCCTCCGGGTCACACCGCCTCCGGGCCCCCTCGGACATACACCGCACCGATTCGGCCGATGAAGGCGCGCCACTCGTGCCTCAGGCCACGCACGGCTACCGCTCGGATACGTTGTGCGAGCCACCCCGCGCCGTACGCGGACGCCTGACGAGGAGAGACCGAGTTGACCCACAGTCACCGGACAGGCAGCCACCTGCCCCGTATCCGAACCGCCCTCGCCGCCCTCGGTGTCGCCGGAGCCCTGGCCGCGGCACCGGCCGCGAACGCCGCCGCCGCTCCGGAGCCCCCGGTGGGCGCGGCGGCGCACGAGCCGTGCACGGGGGAGTTCCGCGGTGACTCCCGCCTCGGCCCCCGATGGCTGCCCAAGAAGGGGCAGCGTCCGGTGGGCCCGCTCCTCAGGGGCTGGAAGCGGACGGGCAAGCTGTCGCCGCAGGACTTCCTGAAGAAGTACTGGGAAGGGCCGGCCTCCACCGGGAGCTGGAAGTACCCGCCCAACGACGGCTTCGGGACCGTCAACGGGCGGGTCGACAAGCACCGCGAGCGGCTGGACGAGGGGGAGCGGCTCGACCGCTTCGGGTCGGAGTTCGGCTCCTACCTGGCCCCGGCCGGCGACTCCTACGCGGAACGCGCCCTGCCGCCGCAGAACCTCAACACCCGGGAGGCCGCGCACTCCTGCGACTACCGCGTGTACGAGGTGCGCAAGCCGTTCTCCGTGTGGCAGGGCGGCATCGCCCCCTGGTTCGAGCAGCCGGGCGGCGGACAGCAGATCAAGCTCGACCCGGCCTTCCTGAACCCCGGCGAGGGCCAGCGCCTCAACGTGAAGTGGCTGCTCGACCACGGCTACCTGGAGCCCGCCAGGGCGTAGGCCGGTGGACGTCCCGGCGCTGCTGTCCGCCCTCCGCGCGGCCCGCGTGGCCGACGGCTACTACTGGATCGAGGGTGCCCACGAACCGGTCCCCACGCCCCCCGACTTCGTCTACCTCCGCACGGTCGGCGACGGGGCGTGGGAGGTCGGGACGTACGAGCGGGGGGCGCACCATCCGCTGACCCGGCACGGCGACGAGGCATCGGCCTGCGCGCACATGCTGCGCCTGCTGACCTGACCTGCTGAGCCGGGGCCGGGGTGGGCCGCCTACTGGTCCTCGGGGCGCAGCAGCCCGCGCTCGTACGCCTTGACCAGGCGCTGCGGGACCATGTGCCGCACGCCGTCGACCGTGACGGGGGCGAGCTGCGGTGTGACGGCCTTCCACTGGGCGCGGCGGTGACGGGTGTTGCTGCGGGACATCTTGCGCTTGGGCACGGCCATGGGGGTCTCCTCGGTGTGTCGTGTGCGGTGAGTCGTGAGCTGTGTGCGGGGACGGGACCGCACGCTATATGAAAATGGATTCCATTAACAAATGGGGGCGCTGCCGGGTTGACCCTCACGTCGCGTCAGGCTGCACGCTGTACGCCGACGAAAGGTGAGGCCCATGAGTTACACCGTCGGGCAGGTCTCCGGCTTCGCGGGGATCACCGTCCGCACCCTGCACCACTACGACCGGGCCGGGCTGCTGACGCCGGGCGAGCGCAGTCCGGGCGGCTACCGGCTCTACGGCGACGCCGACCTGGCCCGGCTCCAGCAGATCCTCTTCTACCGGGAACTCGGCTTCACCCTGGAGGAGATCGGCGAGATCCTGGCCGACCCGCAGGCCGAAGCCCTCGACCAGCTGAAGGCGCGCCGCCAAGCGCTGCGCGAACAGATCGCCAGACTGGAACGGCTCGTGGACGTCGCCGAACGCGCCATGGAGGTGCAGCGGACCGGCGTGACACTCAGCCCCCAGGAGCGGTTCGAGGTGTTCGGTGAGATCACCTTCGACCTGAGTTACGCCACCGAGGCCGAGCTGAAGTGGCAGGACAGTCCGGGTCACCGGGCGGCCATGCGCAGCGCCGCCGCGCACTCCAAGGATGACTGGGCGCGGCTCATGGGGGAGGCGGCCCGGTGGCGCGAGGAACTGCTCGACGCCTTCGACGCCGAAGAGCCGGCCGAGGGCGAGCGTGCCAGGGGGCTGGCCGAGGCGCATCGGCAGCACATCTCCCGCTGGTTCACCCCGTGCCCTCCCGAGATGCACGTGCGGATCGCGGACGACTTCGCCGATGACCCGCGCGCCTTCGCCCTCGTCGTGCCGCCGAGCCGGCAGCGGGAGGGGCTCGCCCGGTATCTGCGTACGGCGATCCGGGCCAATGCCCGGGAGCGGGGCGCGGGCGAATCCGACGCGAAGTCTCACCCTAGACCTGAGGTTGAGTGTCACCCCAGCTCCGCCTCCGCCTCCTCCTCCGCATCCCCTCTGGCACCCGCTTCCGCTCTGACACCCGCTTCCCCTCTGACACCCGCTTCCCCTCTGGCACCCGCTTCCGCTCTGGCGCCGGTATCCACATCCCTCCTCGTGCCCGGAGAAGACCGATGACGCGCATCCTCATCACCGCCGCCGGTTCGTACGGGGACGTCGCGCCCTACACCGGCCTCGGCGCCCGGCTGCGCGAGGCGGGGTACGACGTGGCCCTCGCCGCGCAGGCACCGTTCGCGCCGCAGGTCCGCGCCGCGGGCCTGGCCTTCCGTGAGCTGCCCGCCGACGAGGGGGCCTCCCGCGCGGGCGGGCGCAGGGAGCTGATGCGGACGGCGGCAGCCTTCGTCCGCGGGCTCGGGAACGGGCTCGCCGACGCCGGGGGAGAGGGCGCCGACCTGCTCGTGCTCTCCACGACCACCGCCCCGCTCGGCTGGCACATCGCCGAGGCCATGGCGATTCCCGCGCTCGGCGCCTACCTGCAACCGGTCCACCCCACGGGGGCGTTCCCGCCCGTCGTCGGCGCCGCCCGCTCGCTCGGCGGGCCAGGCAACCGGGCCCTCGGCCGGTTCTCCCTGCGCATGGTCGACCGCGTCTACGCCGACGCCGTGCGAGACCTGCGGGCCCGCCTCGCGCTGCCCGCGGCCCGGCCGGGCGAGGTGCGCGCCCGGCGGGAACGGGCGGGATGGCCGGTGCTGCACGGCTTCAGCCCGGCCGTCGTGCCGCGCCCCGCCGACTGGCGTGCGGGGCTGGACGTCGTCGGCAACTGGTGGCCGTACGCAGCCCCTGAGGACGCTCTGCCGGCCGAGCTGACGGAGTTCCTGCGGGCCGGGCCGCCGCCCGTGTTCATCGGCTTCGGCAGCATGGCCGGTGGTGAGGGCGAACGGCTGAGCGACATCGCGGTGACGGCACTGCGCGCCGCCGGGCTGCGGGGCGTCCTGCAGTCGGGGCGCGCGGGCCTCGCGGCCACCGCGGACGACATCGTCACCGTCGGCGACGTGCCGCACGCCCTGCTCTTCCCGCACATGGCCGCCGTGGTGCACCACGCGGGCGCGGGCACGGCGGCGGCCGGGCTGCGCGCGGGGGTGCCCGCCGTGCCGGTGCCGGTCACGGCGGACCAGCCGTTCTGGGCGGCCAGGATCGCGGCACTGGGCGCCGCCACCGAGCCGCTGCCCTTCGGCCGGCTCACCGCGCCCCGGCTCGCGGCGGCGCTCGGCCGGGCGGTGCGCGAGGAGTCGTACGCACGGGCCGCGGCGGGCATCGCACGGACGATGTCCGCGGAGGACGGCGCCGGACATGTGCTGAAGGCGATCGAGCGGATGGTCTAGCCGCAACCCGCAACCCGCAACCCGCAACCCGTGCCCCGAACCCCGTGCCCCGCAACCCGCACCCCGCACCCCGTGCCCTGGTCCCACTGTTGGGCCGGGCCTAGCCGCTGCCCGCTTCGGCGGGCGCCTGGCGCGGGGCGCGGTCGTGCCAGGGCAGCAGCAGGGGCGTGGCCAGCATGATCAGGCCGGCCCCCGCGACAGCGGCACGGGGTCCCGTGACGGAGGCCAGCAGGCCCCACAGGGCGGTCATGGCCGCGATGGTGGTCTTGCCGGTGACCGACCAGGCGGAGAGGACGCGCGTGACGCGGTCCGCCGGGGCCCGTTGGAGCCGGAGGGTGGCAAGCACCGGGTTGTACACCCCGATGCAGGTGATCAGGGCGAACTCGACGGCCATCACCAGGACGAGCCCCGCGGTGCCGTGCCCGATGAGAGCGAGGCCGACGGGCCAGCACACCCGCAGGGTTCCCGCCGTCAGCAGGACCCGGCGCTGTCCGTGCCGCGGGACGAGGAACCGGCCGAGCCGCGCGCCGACCAGGCCGCCGAGGCACGGCAGCGCGAACGCGAGGCCGTACTGCCAGGGCGCGAAGCCGAGGTCGCCGAGCATGAGGACGGCCAGCGGCGGGGTGGCCGCCATGATCAGGCCGTTGACCAGCACGGTGTTGAGGAACAGCGGGCGGAGCACGGGGTCCGTCAGGATGAACCGCCAGCCGTCGAGGAGATCGCCCGCCCGCATCCGGCGCCGTGTGCCGCCCCGCTCCGGCAGCGGCTCATCGCCGCCGATCGCCTTGATGCCGATGGCGGAGAGCAGATAGCTGACCGCGTCGGCGAGCACGGTGAGCACGGGGCCGAAGAGCCCGACCGCGGCACCGCCGAGCGGCGGCCCGAGCATGGTGGCCGTCCAGGTGGTGGACTCGAAGCGGCCGTTCGCGGCCAGCAGGTCCCGGGGCGGCACCAGCCCCTTGAGGAAGGCGCCGCTCGCCGCGGTGAACGTGATGTCGGCCGCGGCGACCACGGCCGACACCAGCAGCAGTTGCGCGAACCCGAGCAGACCGAGCACATGCGCGGCGGGAACGCTGAGCAGCGCCCCGAACCGCACCAGGTCCATCGCGATCATCACGGGCCGCTTGCGGCGGAACTCCACCCACGGGCCGAGCGGCACCGCCGCCACCGCACCCACCGCGAGGCCCACGGCGGAGATGAGGGCCACCTGGGCCGTGCCCGCGCCCAGCGCCAGGATCGCGATCATCGAGAACGCGTCGAACGCCAGCCGCGTCCCGAAGGAGCTGACCGCGTACGCCGCCCAGAGCCACCCGAACCGCCGCCCGAGCGACCGCCCGCCACCGGCCCACGGCTGCCTGCCCGTCATCCCTTCACTCCGTCGCCCCCTCACCCCGTCATCCCGTCGCCCCGACATCCCGTCGCCCGTCATCCCGTCCCGCCGTCGTGACAACCGCGCGTTGCCGACGGACATCCAAGCGGGTGACCGGCCTGCACATCAAACAACCGTCACGGGGGACCGGCTACAACCATCGGTTGTGGGAATAGGCTGCCCGGCATGGACCTCCACGCCGTGCGCGCCTTCGTCGCCGTCGTCGACGCGGGCCGCTTCCAGGGGGCCGCCGCCGACCTGGGGATCACCCAGCAGGCCGTCTCCAAGCGCGTCGCCGCGCTGGAGGGCGACCTCGCGGTGCGGCTCCTGCACCGCACGCCACGCGGCGCCCGGCCCACCATCGACGGACAGGTCTTCCTGCCGTACGCCCGGGACCTCCTCAGGGCCGAGGAGCGCGCGGCGGCCTCCGTGCGGCCCGGCAGCCGGGCGCTGCGCGTCGACGTGATCGGCAGGCGGCTCGCACCGGCGGACCTGGTGCGCGGCTTCCACCGCGCGCACCCCGACGTGGCCCTGGACGTGGTGACGCTGTTCGACGCCGACGCTGCCATCGCCGCCGTGCGCTCCGGCACGATCGACGCGACCTTCCGCGCGGTCACGGTGCCCGCGAACCGGCTCCCCGACGGCATCGAGGCCGTCCGGGTGCACGACGAGCCCATCCACCTGCTCACCGGGCCCGGCCACGCGCTCGCGGCGGCCCGCTCGGTCACCCCGGAGCAGTTGGCGGGGCACCGCATCTGGATGCCGGGCCTCGTCGCGGGCACCGAGTGGGCCGCCTACTACGACGACCTCGCCGCCGCGTTCGGACTCAGCATCGAGGCGACCGGGCCCGACTTCGGCACCGAGCCGCTCCTCGACACCATCGCCGAGTCACCCGGCATCGCCACGCTGGTCGGCGAGTGGACCCGCGTCGTCTGGCCCGCGGGGGACGACCTGCGGCGCATCCCGCTGCGTGACCCGACACCGGTCTACCCGCACTCCCTGGTCCAGCACGCCGACAACCCGCACCCCGCGCTGGCCCGACTCCGCGCCCACCTCGCCGCCGCTCACCCCGCGGAGCACGACGGCGCCACGTGGACACCGGCGTGGGCCCGATGAGCGCCGCCGGCGCCGCCGCGAACTCCGCGCGCCGAGCGACGCCTTGGGTCCGCGCCCGGCGCCCGCCCCACCAGGGGTGACGGCAGCCCCCACGTAGCCCGAGCGGCCGAGCGCCGAGGCGGGTTCGCGGCGCGCCGTGGAAGAGTCCAGGCATGACCGAAAGCGCGTACCTGTACATGGCGAACCCCCGGATCACCGTGCTCGGCGTCCAGGCCGGCACCCCGCCGTTCCGCATCGTGGAGATCGACGGGGAGGTGGTGGGCAAGGCCAAGACCGTCACGGACGTCCTGGACGCGGCCGCCATGGCGGGCATCACCGTGCACGACCTCGACGACCCGGACACCGTTCGGTGGGTGGGCGGCGACAAATTCACCTGGAGGCTCGGCTAGGTCGGCGGACCGGCTGTCAGGGCCTTCCGGTCGCGGGCACCTCCTCACCCGCGGGAACCGGTCCGGGCGGCGTGCCCTCGCCGAACGGACGCCCGCCCAGCTCCTCGCGGTGGTGCGGCGTGAGCCAGCCGCCGAGGTCGGGGCCGAGCGGCACGACACGGGTCGGGTTGATGCCCGAGTGCACCTGGTAGTAGTGCCGCTTGATGTGGTCGAAGTCGACCGTGTCGCCGAAGCCTGGCGTCTGGAACAGATCGCGCGCGTACGCCCAGAGCACCGGGTCCTCGGTCAACTTCCTCCGGTTGCACTTGAAGTGGCCGTGGTACACCGCGTCGAACCGCACCAGCGTGGTGAAGAAGCGGATGTCCGCCTCCGTGAGGGTGTCGCCGACCAGATAGCGCCGGGTCGCCAGCCGCTCGGACGTCGCCTCCAGACGGCGGAAGACGTCGTGGAACGCCGCCTCGTACGCCTTCTGGTCGGGCGCGAAGCCCGCGCGGTAGACGCCGTTGTTCACGTCGCGGTAGATGCCGTCCATCACCTCGTCGATCTCGTCGCGCAGCGGCTCCGGGTACAGGTCGGGCGCCCCCTCGCGGTGCAGCGCCGTCCACTGCGTGGCGAAGTCGAGGGTGAGCTGCTGATAGTCGTTCGTGACGAGCTTGCCGCTGGGCACGTCCACGAGCGCGGGGACACTGACGCCGCCCGGATAGCGGCTCTCCCGCGCGTCGTACGCCTCGCTCAGATACCGGATGCCGAGGACGGGGTCGCGGCCGTCGGGGTCCAGCGTGAACCGCCAGCTCCGGTCGTCCTGGACGGGGTCGGTGACGCCCAGGGACAGGGCGTCCTCCAGGCCGAGCAGCCGCCGCGAGACCAGGGCGCGGCTCGCCCAGGGACAGGCCCGGCTCACCACCAGGCGATACCGCCCGGCCTCCACCGGCCAGCCGTCCCTGCCGTCGGCGGTGACCCGGTCCGCGAAGTGGCTCTTCGAGCGCTTGAACTCCTTGTGGCCGTACGAGGCGTTGCCCTCCGCGCCTGCGCCGTTCTCGTCGTCACGTCCGCTCATGACTGGCTCCCCTCCCGCGCCCGGGGACGCACCGGCGCGCCCTGCGGTGATCGCTGGGCCGGCGGGGCCGGTGGGACGGCCGGCGGGTGGGGCGACAGGTCGTACATACGGTCGATGAGCGCCGCCTCGTTGCCCGTGAGGCCCGCGCGGCGCAGCGCCGCGTCGGCTTCCGCGATCGGCCCGGCCAGCAGCGTGGCCGCGGCGGCCGGGGGGACCTCGGAGGCGTCGGACAGCGCGGCGCGCGCCGTGTGCAGCAGGCGCAAGCAGGCCTGGGCGGCGAGCAGTTCCTCGGACGTCGTGCCGGTCATGTCGAGCGACTCCTCTGCGCTGGGTGGCGTGGCGGCATCGCGACGATGCCCACCTCCACTGTGGCGCAAGGGTCTGACAATGGCGCCTCTACGCGGCCGGGGCGCGGCGCGTGAGCCGCAAGGTGAGTCCGTCCGGCATAAGGGTCAGCCGCTCCACGACCCGCAACCGGTAGCCGGGATCGGCGTGCAGGTCGTAGCGGCGCAGCAGCAGGCCGAGCACCAAGGTCGCCTCGTGCAGCGCGAACTGACGCCCGATGCAGGCCCGCGCCCCGGTGCCGAAGGGCTTGAAGACGTGCGCGGGCCTGGCCCGTACCGCCGAAGGCGTGAACCGGTCGGGGTCGAACCTCTCGGGGTGCTCGCCCCACGCGGCCGGGTCCCGGTGCAGCATCGTGGCGAGGACCAGCGCCCACGCGCCCCGGCGCATCGGGTGCACGCCGCCGAGCACGGTGTCCGCACGCGCCTCGCGGGCGAAGCCGGGAGCGGTCGGCCAGAGCCGCAGCGACTCGTCCAGCACCCTGCGCAGATAGCGCAACTTGGCCACCTGCTCGTACGCGGGTTCCCCGTCCCGCCCCCAGACCTCGTCGACCTCGGCACGCGCGCGTGCGAGCACGTCCGGGGAGCGCGAGAGGTAGTGCAGGGCGAACGACAGGGCGCCCGACGTCGTCTCGTGCCCCGCGACGAGGAAGGTGATGACCTGGCGGCGGATGTTCTCCGCGGACAGCCGTTCCCCCGTCTCCGGGTGGGCCACGTCGAGCATGCGGTCGAGCAGGTCGCCGTGGGCGCCCGAGCCGCCGGAGGCACGCCGGGCCGCCACCACGGCGTCGACGGTGCGGTTGAGGTGGGCCATGTCGGCGTCGTTGCGCCGGTTCGCGCGGCGCAGCAGCGGGGAGAGCAGGGGCGGTACGACGTTGCGGCGCTGGGCGAAGGAGAGCGTGCCGACCATCGCCGTCACGAAGGGGTGCGGGGCCGCCCGCTCGAAGGACCCGAAGTCGTGCCCGAAGCCGGTCCTGGCGATCGTCTCCAGCGTCAGCTTGGTCATGTCACCGGGCACGTCCACCGCGCGCCCCGCCGACTCCCGCTCGTCCCAGCGGTCCGTGAGCTGCCGCGCGACGTCGAGCATCAGCGGGTGGTAGCCCGCCATCGCGTCGCGGCTGAACCCGGGCGCGAGTATGTCGTGGGCCAGCTGCCAGTTGGGCTCGTGGTTGTACGCCGTGAAGAGCCCGTCGCCCGCCACCGGGCGGAGGTTGGCCACACCCAGGCCCACGTGCTTGGCGAACCGCGACTCGTCCGCCAGGTCGGCGGCGAGATCGGCGCCCCACACGAACACGAACTCCTTGCCGAACGCCCTGCGCCGGAAGATCGGCCCGAGCCGCTCGGCCAGCCGCATCGAGTCCTGCAGCGGTGTGCGCACGCTCGCCCCCACGACGTCACCGAGCAGCGGGAGGCGGTACGGCGGACGCGGTATGCGGTGCAGCTCGGGCCAGCCCAGCTCCGCGCTGCGGAACCCCTTGGGCAGGGGAGCGGCCGGGCCCGCCTGCTCCGCCGCGGGCCGCGTCGTCTGCGCCATGCGCGCCATCTCCCCTTGTCACAGCGGCCCGTTGGGCCTGTTGTACGTGGATTCAACAGGGCTCCCCAGTCTGGGCCCGCTATTGAATTCGCGTCAAGTAAGGTTTTCCCATGTCCGCCACCCCGCAGGAGCGCACGCGTCGCAGACTGACCAGCGAGGAGCGGCGTGAGCAGCTGCTCTCCGTCGGATCGCGGCTGTTCGCGCAGAAGCCCTACGACGACGTGTGGATCGAGCGGGTCGCGGAGATCGCGGGCGTGTCGCGCGGACTCCTCTACCACTACTTCCCGACCAAACGGGACTTCTTCGCCGCCGTCGTCCGGCGTGAGAGCGTGCGCATGCTGCGCCTGACCGCCGCCGAGCCGGGCCTGCCCGTGCGCGAGCAGATCACCACGGGGCTCGACGCGTTCCTCGGCTACGTGGAGAGCCACGCGCAGGGCTTCCGGGCCTTCCACCGGGCGGAGGCGACCGGTGACCCGCTGGTCCGCGAGGTCTACGCGCAGGGCCTCGCGGCCCAGGAGCGGCAGATCCTCGCGGCCCTCGCGGCGGACCCGTCCGCCACGGAGACCATCCAGGACCCCCCGGCGCTGCGACTGGCGGTCCGGGGCTGGCTGGCGTTCATGGTGGCGGTCTGCCTGGAGTGGCTGGAGGAACCCGGGCTCACGCGGGAAGAGGTCAGGGACCTGTGCGCCAAGGCGCTGCTGGGAGCCATCACGCGGTGACGCGGTGCCCTCCGCGCCCCCGACCGCTAGGCACGACCCCCGCCCGGGCCCCTCAGTTCGCCGCCCCCTCCGGTCGCCGCTCGGTCAGCTCGGTTCCCGGCGAGCTCGCGGTGAACTCGCGCTCCGGGGCTCGGCGCCCCCCGGGACCCTGTGTACCGCGCCATGGGCCCGGGCAGGTAGCTCCGGTACGGCCACGGTGGAGGCCGCGCGGCCGGGCAGGGGCGCGAGGGGCCGGGCCGTGGTACGGGAGCAGCAGGAGGAGTCGCACCATGGCACACGAGACCGCCCGTGCATGGGAGTTCACCGACGACCGGGGCCATCTGGTGAGGGCGCCGGGGCGCCCGGCCCGCCTCGTCGCCTACTTGCCGACCGGCGCGGCACTGCACGACCACGGCATACGCCCGCTCGGCGTCTTCGGTTCCGCGCACGACGACCCGGCCGTGCCGGACCCCGCCAAGTCGGGGGACCTGCCCCTGCCGGACGTCACCTACTTCGGGGCAGGGGCCGCGCTGGACACCGAGGCGCTGCTCGGCGCGGAGCCCGACCTCATCGTCGCCCTCACCTACGGCGGCGGCCAGGTCTACGGCATCGATCCGGAGGCCGCCAAGCACCTGGAGGAGCGGGTCCCGCTCGTCGTCCTCGACGTCGGCCGTGGCCGCAGTCTCGCCGGCATCAGGGGCCGCGTCACCGCCCTCGCCCGCAGCCTGGGCGCTCCCGCACAGCCCGAGGCGGAGCACGTGCTCGCGACCGCGGAGGCCGGGCTGAGCGAGGCCGCGGCCGGTCCGGTACGGCCGCGCGTGCTCGCCCTCTCCCCGGCGGACGCGGACTCCGTCCACCTGGCGAGGCCCTACGCCTGGCCCGACCTGGCCGCGCTCGCCGGCCTCGGCGTCGGACTCGTGGACCCGGCGCCGGGGCAGAGCGGCAACTGGTCCACGACGACGTGGGCCGAGGCCGCCGCCCTCGAACCCGACCTCGTACTCACCGACGTACGCGGCAACGCGGCCGAACTCGGCGACGCCCTGGGACCGGGCGTCCGAACCCTGCCCTGGAACCCCGAACTGCCGCCGAGCGCCCGACGGCAGGCCCGTTTCTGTGCCTCCCTCGCCCAGGCGCTGGAGGCCGTCAGGCCCTGACGGCGACCGGGCCGGGGCGCCGGGTTGCCGGGCCGCCACCGTCCGCGCCACGCGTCCGCGCTACTCGTCCCAGGGAGAGTCCTGGATCACCCGTACGAAGTCGCCCCGCGTGAAGCCGGGCACGAAGTGCTCCAGGACATCGGCCTTCACATTGCCGAACGTCGTCTCCGGCTTCGGCGCGATGCCGTCGGTGAACGCCCGCAGGATGCGCCGCTTGAAGTCGGGGCGCGGATGCAGCGCGGTGATCTCGGTGCGGTCGGCCGCGCTGACGTCGTCGAAACCGATGCCGAGTACGTCGTACTCGACCCCGGCGGTCACCAGGGCCACCTCCGGTTCCATGTACGCGGGGATGCCGGGGGTCGTGTGCAGCGCGATGGCCGTCCAGACGCGCCGCACACCGTCCTCCGGCACGCCCCTGCTCTCCAGGAAGCGGCGCGCCTCGTCGGCGCCGTCGACCTCGAAGCGGCGCCCACTGGAACGGAAGCGCTCGCCGAGACCCAGGTCGTGGAACATGGCGCCGATGTACAGGAGTTCGGGGTCGAAGCGCAGGCCGCGGTTCCGGCCCTGCAGGCTGCCGAACCAGTAGACGCGGCGGGAGTGGTGGTAGATCAAGTCGTCCGTCACGTCACGGACGAGTTCGGTCGCCTCAGCGGCCAGCTTGGAGTCCGGAACGGAGATGCCGGCGGCGGAGGAGGGTGGCTGGGCGTTCATCGGGCGGCTCCTGTCGATCGGCCGAGTGGTGCTCGGGCCTGCGGTCACTCAAGCCTGGGGCAGACGACCCGTGCCCGCCATGTCTCCAGGGACAGGAAGCCCACAGATCCGGACACCACAGATGCAGGCGTACGCGCCGCCTACGCTGAGCCCATGCCCCGCTCCCAGCGCGTCCATGACGTCCTCGTCCTGGCCTTCGACGGCGCCCGTCTCCTCGACGTGGCCGCGCCGCTGGAGGTCTTCCACACGGCGGCCCGCACCACCGGCGCCTACCGGGTGCGGGTCTGCACGCCCGACGGACGCGACGTCACGACCTCCACCGGGCTGCGCATCGCCGCCGACCTGCCGGCGGCCGACGCCGGCCGGGTGGACACGCTCATCGTCCCCGGCCCCGCCGACCTGCGCCTCCTCGACGAACGCCCGGGACTCGTGGACCTGGTGGCCCGGCTCGCCCCCGGCGCCGGCCGCGTGGCGTCGGTGTGCACCGGGGCGTTCGCCCTCGCGGCGGCCGGGCTGCTGCGGGGCCGCAGGGCGACCACGCACTGGGAGTACGCCGACGACCTGGCCCGCGCCCACCCCGACGTGACCGTCACGCCGGACGCCATCTACGTCCAGGACGGCCCGGTCCTGACCTCGGCGGGCGTCACCGCGGGCATCGACGTGTGCCTCGCGCTCGTCGAGGAGGACCACGGCCCCGACGAGGCCCGCCGGGTCGCCCGCGACCTGGTCGTCTTCCTCCAGCGCCCCGGCGGCCAGTCCCAGTTCTCGGCGGCGTCCCGCACCGCGACGACACGCCACCCGGTGCTGCGTCCGCTCCTCGACGCCATCGCCGCCGACCCGGCGGCCGACCACAGCCTGCGTGCGCTGGCCGCGCGGGCCGGTCTCAGCGGCCGGCACGTCTACCGGCTCTTCGTCCAGCAGGTCGGCAGCACCCCCGCCGTCCACGTGGAGGCCATACGCCTGGAGGCCGCCCGCATCCTGCTCGAACACGGCGCCTCGGTCACCGACGCCGCCCTGCGCAGCGGCCTGGGCAGCGACGAAACGCTCCGCAGGGCCTTCGCCCGGCACCTGGGGACGACCCCGTCCGCGTACGCCGCGCGCTTCCGTACGGCTCGGGGCGAGCCGGTCGGCCCAGGGGGCGTCGGCGCGTGACGTGACCGCCGGGCCTCACACGTCCCGCGGGGCCTGTACCGGGCCTCGGTCCTCCTCGGAGCGGCGCGCGCGCAGCGTCCGTACCTTGTGCAGGTTGCCGCAGTGCTCCATCGAGCACCAGCGGCGCCGGCCGGGGCGGGAGGTGTCGACGTAGACGAGGTAGCAGTTGTCGGAGGCGCACATGCGGATGCGGTGGGCGAAGGGGCCGGTCAGCAGGTCCACGGCGTCGCGCGCGACGGTGGAGAGCAGTCCCGTCCCGTCGGCGTCCCCCGCCCAGGCCCGCTTCCCGTCAGGGCCGATCGCCGGGATGAGCGGCGGGCGGGCGGCGGCTTCGTTGACGGCGGCGATGTCGGCGGGGGCCGGCGTCTCGTCGAGGGCGCGGGCGGTCATCGCGCGCCACAGGGCGTCGCGCAGCCGCCGGGCGTCCGCCACCTCCGCCCCGGACACCCGGAGGCCGGGCGTCGGCGTGAGGCGCGAGCGCTCGGCCCACGCGGCGAGGTCGTCGGGGGCGTGCAGCATCTCGTACCGCCGGAACTCGCCGATACCGCCGGTGGTCAGCAGTTCGAGGCAGAGCGCGCCCGGGTCGAAGCGGTAGCCGGCACCGGTGTGGGAGCGCATGAGGATGCCGGGGGACGCGGATGAGGACATGTAACCAACATTAACGGTTACGGGCGGCGCCCCGGCCGGACAGGCGGCCTAGACTCCCGTCATGGACGACGCCACCGACACTCCTGACACCCCCGGTACTCCCGACGCCCAGCTCACCCGACTCGGCAGCGGAAAATACCTGTTGGTCAGCAGCTACCGGAAGGACGGCACCCTGGTGCCGAGCCCGGTCTGGGTCGTCCTCGACGGGGACGCGCTCGGCATCTGGACGGTCGGTGACTCCTGGAAGGTGAAGCGCATCCGCAGGCGCCCGGACGTCCTGGTCGGACCCTGTGACGTACGGGGCAACCCGACCGGGGCGCAGGTGCCCGCGACCGCGGAGGTCTGCCCGCCCGAGGTGACCGCGCGCTACCGCACCCTCATCGTCCGCAAGTACAAGTTCATCGGTTTCCTCACCCTGCTCGGCAGCCGGATGCGGCGCGGCCTGGACGGAACGGTCGGCGTCCGCATCACCCTCACGCCCTGACCGCCGCGTCCGACCGTCCCACCGCCTCCGCGATCGCGTCCGCCGTCTCGGCGCGGGAGACGACCGCCGTGCCGCGCGGGGCCTCGGCGTGACGCCCCGCGCGGCACCAGGACGTCGCCCCGCGTCTCGTGGCCGCGGGCCGGCGTGCTCGCCCCGGGCCGCGAAGGTCAGGCCGGGCTGTGCTCCCGCCGCTCCGGCGAGGCGTCGGCGGGACCCTGCTGCGCGGGCACGACGGGGGCCTGCCCCTGCGTGGTGGCCGACTGGAGCGCGGCGATGCACGCGCCGATGGCCTGCCGCAGGTCCTCCAGCCGCTCGACCATGTCGTCCTCGTAGATGTCGTCGATGTCGTCGACGTCGTCGAAGGTCAGTTCCTCGAAGACCTTCGTCGCCTTCTGCAGGCTGCTGTAGAACTTGGCGCGGCGCTCCCGCACCCGCAGCTCCGGGTTGCTCTGCACGGTCTCCGCGATCAGGTCGCGCACCGTGTCGTACGCCTCGCGCGCCCACTCGCCCGAGTCCTCGCCCTCGTCGAGTTCGTCGATGAGGGACAGGTGCCGCTCGGCCTCCTCGCGCAGCTCGGCCGGGGCGTCGATCAGCTGGCCCGCGGGCGTCTTGACCTGGCCCTTCTCCACGATCTGGCGGACGTAGTCGACGCGGTCGCCCGCCTTGGACCCGGCGGCGACGGCCTTCTTCAGGTCGTCGGTGCGGACGATGTCGCGGACCAGCTCCGTGCGGAGCGCCGGGTCCTCGTCGATGCGGTCCATCAGCGCCTTGCGGGCCGCCTCCGCGGTGCCGGGGTCGGCGAGGATCGCGGCGCGCAGGGCGGTCGGGTTCTCGGCGACCTCCAGGGCCTTGGTGGGCCGGATGCCCTCGGCCTCGGCGGCCTCGGAGATCGCGTTGCCGCGCGGGGTCAGGGCGCTGGAGCGCGACGCGTAGTACGTCGTCCAGGCGTCGGCGTCGGGCAGTTCCACCTCCATGCCGGGCGTGAGCGCCTCGAAGTGCGGCACCATGCCGTCGTCGGCGGCCTTGTCCCACGCCTTGTAGTACCGCATGACGCGCTCGGCCGAGCACCCCGCGAGCTCCGCGAACTCCTTGGCGGAGATCTTCGGCGTCTCGCCCGCGCCCTGCCCGCCGGGCCGGACGCTGCGGGCGACCTTCAGGCCGAAGGCCCAGCCGCCGGTGCGCGCGTAGGCCCCGAAGGCGCGGGCGTCCTCGGAGATCAGACGCGCGGCGTCGGCGGGCCCGGCCTCGCCGGCCGAGGGCGAGGGGGACTCCGCGTCCGCGGGAGAGGCGGACGCCGGCTCCTCGGGTCCCTCCGCTTCCTCGGGCGACCAGAATGCGTCGGAAGGGGCCATGGCTACGGTCACGGAGGTGCTCCCGGTGAGGCAGTGGGGGGACAAGGCTGACGCGATACTTTATCGCTCCGATTGGGACGTTTTGCGGGCGAGTCACCACGTGAGCCACGCCACCAGCAGGCCGCGCGAACCCCGTAGGAATGCCGTGGGAACCGCGTGGAAGCCCCACGAGCGCCGATCCGCCGTGTTCTGCCGGGCACAAGCCCTTCGTGCCGGGCTGATCGCTCGCATAGGCTGCCAGGATGAGCATTCTGGATGACGCCCGCCCGGGCATGAACCTCGACATCCGACCGCAGGACGACCTCTTCGGACACGTCAACGGCCGCTGGCTCGACACGGAGAAGATCCCGGAGGACCGCTCCAGCTGGGGCCCCTTCGTGCAGCTCGCCGACACGGCCGAGCAGCAGGTGAAGGAGATCATCCAGGACCTGGCCGACACCCCGGCCGGCGAGGGCGCCTCCGCCGAAGAGGCCCAGAAGATCGCCGCGCTGTACGCCTCCTTCATGGACGAGGGGACCATCGCAGCCCGCGGCCTCAGCCCCGCGCAGCCACTGCTCGACGAGGTCGCCGCGCTGCGGGACGTCCGCGGGCTCGCGGCGTTCCTCGGCCGCTTCGAGCGCGTCGGCGGCTCGGGTCTCTTCGGCTCGTACATCGACTCCGACGACCGCGACTCCGACCGCTACCTCTTCAACGTCCTCCAGGGCGGCCTCGGCCTGCCCGACGAGTCGTACTACCGGGAGGAGAAGTTCGCCGAGGTCCGCGAGAAGTACGTCGCGCACCTCACCGAACTGCTTACCCTCGGCAAGCACGCCGAGCCGGAGGCCGCCGCGAAGTCGGTCCTCGAACTGGAGACCAGGCTCGCCTCCGGGCACTGGGAGCGGGCGGCCACGCGTGACGTCCTGAAGACCTACAACCTCACGACCTACGACGAACTGGTCGCCCTCGCACCCGAGTTCGACTGGAGCGGCTATGTGGCCGGCCTCGGCGGCTCGGACGCGACCATCGCCGAGACGTGCGTGCGCCAGCCGTCCTACCTCTCCCACCTCTCCGCCGTTCTCACCGAGGTGCCGATCGAGCGGTGGCGGGACTGGGCGACGACGCGGGTCCTGCGCGCCTGCGCGCCGTACCTGCCGGACGAGTTCGTGCGCGTGAACTTCGAGTTCTACGGCCGCACCCTCAACGGCACGCCCGAGCTGCGCGCCCGCTGGAAGCGCGCCGTCTCCTTCGTCGAGGGCGCCATGGGCGAGGCCGTCGGCAAGGAGTACGTGGCACGGCACTTCCCGCCGTCCTCCAAGGCGATGATGGACGACCTGGTGGCCAACCTCCTGGAGGCCTACCGGCAGTCCATCGCCCGTCTCGACTGGATGACGGACGAGACGAAGGAGCGCGCGTACGAGAAGCTCGCCACCTTCCGGCCGAAGATCGGCTACCCCGACACCTTCCGCGACTACTCCGCGCTCCGGGTCAGCGCCGACGACCTGCTGGGCAACGCGCAGGCGGCCGCCGCCTTTGAGTCGGACCGCGAGCTCGCGAAGATCGGCTCGCCGGTCGACCGCGACGAGTGGTTCATGCTGCCGCAGACGGTGAACGCGTACTACAACCCGGGCACCAACGAGATCTGCTTCCCCGCGGGCATCCTGCAGAAGCCGTTCTTCTCGCCCGACGCCGACCCCGCGGAGAACTACGGCGGCATCGGCTCGGTCATCGGCCACGAGATCGGCCACGGCTTCGACGACCAGGGCGCGCAGTACGACGGGGCGGGAAACCTCAACGACTGGTGGACCGCCGACGACAAGACCGCGTTCGAGGCGAAGTCGAAGGCGCTGATCGAGCAGTACGACGCCTTCTCGCCGCGCAACCTGCCCGGCGAGCACGTCAACGGCTCCCTGACGGTCGGCGAGAACATCGGTGACCTCGGCGGCCTGACCATCGGCCACACGGCGTACCTCATCGCGCTCGACGGGGCGCCGATGCCGCGCGGCGAGGACGGCACGACCGGCTCCCAGCGGCTCTTCATGAACTGGGCGTACTGCTGGCGCACCAAGCGCCGCAAGGAGCAGGAGCAGCAGTACCTCACGATCGACCCGCACTCCCCGCCGGAGTTCCGCGCCAACATCGTCCGCAACCTCGACGAGTTCCACGAGGCGTTCGGCACGACGAAGGGCGACGGCCTGTGGCTGGACCCGGAGGAGCGGGTCCGGATCTGGTGAGCCGACGGCTCATCCGAGGCCCCGGTCCGGGTCCGGCCCCGGGGCCGGCTCGTACCGGGTGAACCAGCAGGCCGGGAGCCGCGGGCGGGGTCGGCGTGAGTGTCACCTTCCGCCTTTCGTCGGAGGCGGGCAGTGTAGGCCGCCCGCGCGGGCCGGCCGGTTGTATCCGGACGCCGCAGGGCGGCGCGTGCGAGGGTGGTGACTCCCGCGCGGCTGCGGTCCGGGGGAGCGCCGTTCATGGTGAGGTGTTCGGTCGGGTCGCTGCGGACGGCAGTGCGTGGGCGGGGGGGGGGGAGAGGGGCGCCGCTCCACGAGCGCCTTGACGAGCCCGACGCGGTCGCCGAACCGGCGGAGCGGCGTGCCCTTCCCGGCCCCGGCCCCGGCCGCCGCCGCGATGTCGTCCATCGACGCCGACGTCGCCGCCACGTTCACCCGCGCCACGGGCCGTACGGTCCGCCATCGCGCCGTCACGCGCGAGGCGGTGCGGGACCGGCTGACCGCGACCGGCCTCCCGGAAGCGTTCGCCGATCTCCTCGCCGGCATGGACTAGGAGATCGGCGGGGTCGCGGAGGGCGGCGGCACACGTGGCGCGCGCGGCACCGCAGCGGCTGTGACGCGGGCGCGTCAGCCTGCCCGACCGGTTCACACCGGTACCGGAGTCGCTCAGACCCGTACCAGCGGCGTGTCCACCAGGTGCTCGGCCAGGAACCACGCCTGCTGCTCGCCCGTCCGGATCACCTGCGAGACCAGCAGGTCGTTCGTGCCGTCGTCGCCCAGCTCACCCGTGCGGTTCGCGGCGTCGTGCGCCTCGATGAGGATCGACTCGTGGGCCTCCAGGAGGCGCGAGAGCATGGCGGGGACCTCCTCCACGCCGTCCGGGGGACGCGGGATCGACGTGATCTCCGCGATGTGCCGGGGGTCGCCCACCGCGACCCCGCCCAGGGCCTGGACGCGTTCGGCGATGCTGTCGACGATGTCGAGCTGTTCCGACGCGTGCTTGTCCAGAACCAGGTGCAGTTGGTAGAAGGTCGCGCCGCGCATCAGCCAGTGGTGCTTCTTGTAGAGGCCGTACAGGATCTGCGTGTCCGCGAGGACCCGGTTGAGGCGCTGGCAGGAGTACATCCGCGCCTCGTAGGACAGGCCGATCGGGAACTGCTTGACCGTGCCGTACTCCTGGATCACCGCACCCTTCTGGTGCAACCAGGGCTGGCTCCCGCTCAGGGGCTTGGTCGGTTCGGTGGTGGTCATGACTGCCTTTCGGGATGTGTATGGGGGGCGTACCTGGGGGAGGTGGAGGCGGGCGGAGTGGACGTGGGGCGGGCGGCCGGAGCGGGCGCCCGCCGTACGTCAGCTCGTCGCGCGTACCGCCTCGCGGATCACGTCCGCGACCTCCTTCGGGCGCGAGACCGCCACCGCGTGCGACGCGCCCTCGACCTCGACGGTCGTCGCACCCGCCCGCTCCGCGCCGAAGCGCTGGACGTCGGGGTTGATCGCCTGGTCCGCGCCGGCGACCAGCGCCCAGGACGGCTTCGAGCGCCAGGCCGCGACGGCGGCCTTCTCCGTGAACGCCGCCGCGGTCAGCGGGCGCTGCGCCACCGCGAGGACCTCGGTCTTCTCGGCGGGGACGTCGGCGGCGAAGATCTCGGGGAAGGCGTCGGCGGCGATGGTGAACTCGACGGCCGGGTCGCCGCCCGCGACCGGGTACCTGTGCTCGACCAGGCTGCCGCCGAGCGGCGAGAGCGGGTAACGGTCCTGCAGCTCGGCCAGGCTCTCACCCTCTTCGGTGACGTACGCGGCGACGTAGACGAGGCCCACCACGTTCTCCGCGGCTCCGGCCACCGATATGACGGCGCCGCCGTAGGAGTGTCCCGCCAGCACGACCGGGCCGTCGAGCTGTGACGCCACGGAGGCGATGTACGCGGCGTCGGACGCGAGGCCGCGCAGCTCGTTGGGCGGGGCGACGACGGGGATGCCGTCGCTCTGCAGCTCGGCGACGACCCCGGACCAGCTGCCCGCGTCGGCGAAGGCGCCGTGCACGAGGAGCACGGTGGGGGTGGAACCGGAAGGCGAGGGCGTGTTCATGAAGGGACGTTCTCCTGGTGGGGCGTGAGGTGAGCGGGCCGGGGCCGCGGGGTGGCGGGGCCGGGGTGCGGTCAGGCGCCGTGCAGCGCGTTGCGCAGGGTGCCGGTGGCCAGCGTGATCGCGGCCTCCGCGGCGTGCGTCTCGCGCAGGGCGTTCAGCATGACGAAGTCGTGGATGACGCCCTGGAAGCGCACGGCGGTGACCGCGACGCCCGCCTCGCGCAGCTTGTTGGCGTACGCCTCGCCCTCGTCGCGCAGCACGTCCGCCTCGCCGGTGATGACCAGCGCGGGCGGCAGGCCGGTGAGCTGCTGGGTGGTGGCGCGCAGCGGGGAGGCGGTGATCTGGGCGCGCTCGGCCTCGTCGGTCGTGTACTGGTCCCAGAACCACCGCATGCCGTCGCGGCGCAGGAAGTAGCCCGTGGCGAACTGCTCGTAGGAGCCCGTGTCGAAGCGGGCGTCGGTCACCGGGTAGAAGAGGACCTGCTGGACGAGCGGCACGTCGCCGCGCTGCTTCGCCATCAGCGTCAGGGCGGCGGTCATGTTGCCGCCGACGGAGTCACCTGCCACGGCGAGCCGGGTGCCGTCCAGGCCCTTGGACGCGCCTTCCTCGACGATCCAGCGGGCGACCGCGTAGTTCTGCTCGATGGCCACCGGGTAGCGGGCCTCGGGGGAGAGGTCGTACTCGGGGAAGACCACGGCCGCGTTCGCGCCCACGGCCAGTTCGCGCACCAGGCGGTCGTGCGTGTGGGCGTTGCCGAAGACCCAGCCGGCGCCGTGGATGTAGAGGACCACGGGCAGGGTGCCCCCGGCCCCGGCGGGCCTCACGACGCGGACGCGGACGCTGCCCGTGGGGCCGCCGGAGACGGTGATCCACTCCTCGTCGACCGCAGGCTTCGCGATCTCGCCGGACTGCACCTCGTCGACCGCCTTGCGGCCGTCGGCGGGGGCGAGTTCGAAGAGGTAGGGCGGCTGGGCGGTCGCCTCGGCGAAAGCGGCGGCGGCGGGTTCGAGGAGGACCGGGGGAAGCGGTTCGGCGACGTCGGACATGCGTACTCCTGAGGGGTGAGGGCCGTGCGGTGCGCCGGTCTCTCCGGCACGTCGGAACCCCGCCCGGGGCGCGTGGCGCCGCGGGTGGGGGACGGCGGCCCCGAACGGTGCGTGCAAGCACCTCGCGGGGCCGTCGTCCGCCACGCTAGGGGCGGCCGGGCCGCCCGCGTTGACGCTCAGCGCACCGGCTGTGACCCCGCAGCGCACGGCACGACCGTGCGCGTCGGGCGGGTGCCGACAGTCCGCGTCACGCGGGCGCCGACTGTCCGCGTCGCGCGGTCGGATGGCCCCTCCCGTCGCACTGCCCCTCTCACCGGCCCTGGGCGCCCCGCACCGGGTGCTTGCTCAGGATGGAGACGCGGTTGAAGGCGTTGATCGTGATCGCCACCCAGATCACCGCCGAGATCTCGGCGTCCGAGAACCGCTCCCGCGCGGCGGCGTACGCTTCCTCCTGCGCGGCGGCGTCCGCCGGGTGCGTGGTGGCCTCCGCCAGAGCCAGCGCCGCCCGCTCCCGCGGAGTGAACAGCTCGGTGTCCCGCCAGGCGGCCAGCACGCCGAGGCGCCGGGTCGTCTCGCCCTCGCGCAGGGCGGTACGGGTGTGTACGTCGAGGCAGTACGCGCAGCCGTTGAGCTGCGAGACGCGGAGGTTGACCAGCTCGACGAGTATGCGGTCGAGCCCCGCGTCGGCCGCCGTGGCCTTGACCGCGGCCGACGCCTCGACCATCGCGTGATAGGCCTTGGGGCTCTGCTTGTCGATGTAGACGCGCTGCTCCGGGACGCGCTGCTCCGACTGGCCGTGCCGCTCCATGTGGGCTCCCTCTGGGACTCGTGAACGTTTATGATCGAACGCAGTTGTTGAAATCCAAAATATCTTGATGGGGGAAGGCAGCGATGAGCAATGCCGAGCGTGAACCCGCCGCACTGCGCTGCGGAGCGGAGGCCGGCGGCACCGCGGACCGGGCCGAGGTCCTTTCCGCGCGCGACGTCCCACTGGGCGGCCCGCGGGCGATGACGGTGCGGCGCACCCTTCCCCAGCGTGCCCGTACGCTGATCGGCGCCTGGTGCTTCGTCGACCACTACGGCCCCGACGACGTCTCCGAGTCCGGCGGCATGGACGTCGCACCGCACCCGCACATCGGCCTCCAGACCGTGAGCTGGCTGTTCAGCGGGGAGATCGAGCACAGGGACAGCCTCGGCAGCCACGCCTTCGTCCGGCCCGGGGAGCTGAACCTGATGACGGGCGGCCACGGAATCGCCCACTCGGAGGTCTCCACGTCGGCCACCACCGTGCTCCACGGGGTCCAGCTCTGGGTGGCGCTGCCCGACGCGCACCGGAACGCCGACCGCGACTTCCAGCACTATGTGCCCACCCCGGTACGCGTGGACGGCGCCGAGGTCAGGGTCTTCCTGGGCACGCTGGCGGGCTCGGTCTCCCCGGTGCGGACGTTCTCGCCGCTGCTCGGCGCCGAACTGGTCGTCGAGCCGCGCGCGACGATCACGCTCACCGTGGACGCGGCCTTCGAACACGGCCTGCTCGTCGACCAAGGCCAGGTCCTCATGGCCGGAACCACCCTGCACCCGGCGGAGCTGGGCTACCTCGGTCCGGGACACACCACCCTGACGCTGACCAACGAGTCGGACACACCCGCGCGCGTGGTCCTGATCGGAGGCACGCCGTTCGGCGAGGAGATCATCATGTGGTGGAACTTCATCGGACGGTCGCACCAGGATATCGCTCAGGCGCGCTCGGACTGGACGACCGGTACCCGGTTCGGTGAGGTGAAGGGGTACGACGGTGATCCGCTCCCCGCCCCGGAACTGCCGTCCGTGCCCCTGAAACCGCGGGGTCGGGCGCGCTGAACTGCGGGGATGCGTGTCGAAGGCGACGCGCGGGTGGCAGGGAACCCGGTGACGGAGTCGGCCGTTCGCCACTGCGCCGAAGACCGTGAGCGAGGCTGCGGGGGATGGGCCCTTGCACGCCTGAGGTGGGCAAGGTGGCAGAAGGGGCCCCGGCAGCGTTGACCCGGTGTACCAACTGGTGTGGCTGGTTGTAGAGACTCCACAACCGTATGCGCCCAGCAGCTTCAGGGGCGCCGGTCTTCGATCCTTAGCGTTCTCATGGCACCCCGCATCGAGAGTTCGACGCTGCCCCGGTTGGGTTTACCGACCCCACATCCGTCGAGCTCGTGCCGTCGCAGTCATCGCCGCGCTCTGACCGCTAAGAGGTTCTTCCTCTGCTGGTGGTACAGGCTCGCCTGAGCCTCTTACCTGTAACTATGGGTGTAATCGACTGCTGCTGAGCCGAGTTGGCACTGGGCCGGCGAGATGCGTGGTGTAGATGGCCCGTGTGTGCCATCGCTTGCCCGGAGTGTGCATCTGTGGACAGAGGGGCGGCGTGTGATGGCTCGACTCCTTGAGCGGCGGGGTGACTGTCTGTGCGAAGCACCGGGTTGTGCAGAGAGTTGGCTGGTTTTCTGGAGTGACGCAGAGGATTCGGTCGCGTAGTGGGCGGCCTCGTGCTCGGCGGGAGTGACGTGTCCGAGTTCGCTGTGCAGGCGTCGCTGGTCGAACCGATCGATGCGCCAGATCATGATGTCTGCGACCCACAGCTGGTTCGGGGCGGTCGCGGCTGAACTGCCGCTCGACCAGGTCGGCAGGACGGCAAATCTCCGGGGCGGGCCGGGTGGTACGTGGGCTCTTGGCCCGGATGCGATCACTCCCCGCAGTCCCGCCTGGCGCATGAGGCGTTCGACCGTGCAGCGGGCCACCCGGACGCCGTCGCGGACCAGAGCGGCATGATCCCTACGGACCCCGTTCGCCGTAGATGGCGGTATGGATCTGGCGTATCTGGTCGATGATTTGCCTCGTCGCGCAGGCTGCGGGCCGAGGGCGGGCGCAAATGGGCGGCGTAGTAGGTGCTCGGTGCGATCCGTGCGTCCGTCACGGCGAGGACGTCGCAGATCGGCTGGACACCGCACGTCTCCTTGTACTGGTCGATGTAGGCGCCTTCGGCGCGGTGGACGGTCCAGCTCCGCAGCGAAGAAAGCCGAGGCGGGCTTCAGTATCGCGTTCGTCCGCCGCGGTTCCTTCACCTCCCGCTCCAGCTCCGCGATCCGGGTGGCCTCCGCACTGGTGGTGGTCCCGGCGATGGTGCCCTCGTCGGTCTCGGCCTGCTTCACCAGGCCCGCAAAGCCTCGGGATGTACATCAGCTGGTCAGCGACGCGCTTGATCGCACCGACCCGGCAGGCCGGCCCCTTACGGGCCTCGACAGCCGGACGCGCCGCGCGTTCGCGCAGTTCATCAGGGTACTTACGGGAGGCAGCCATGATCGGCATCCTTCCGGGCCTTGACGATTTCCATCAGACCCGGGTCGATTCACCCCGCTTCTCTGTCCGACCGGTCACCAAGCGCCAGGGGCAGACCGGGGCGGTCGGCAGGGCGTAGCGTTTAGATGACAGCGGATTCCTCGGTGCTGGCCGGAGGGCTGTAGATCGGCGGGGTGGGGGCGGGTCATGAGCGGTAAGTTGGTGCGGCGATTGGAGTTCGAGACGGCTGACGGGGATGTGGCCCGGGACTTCCTGGAGGCGGCGTACGAGCGTGCGCCGAGGATGCGCCTGACCCGGGAAGGCGGGAGTGGGGCGGTCGTGTCGGTGGCCCAGGTGGCGGCCGGTCCGATCATGTCCGCTCAGATCATGATCGCTCCCGACTGTTCGTTCCTGCTGGAGCCCACCGAGCTGGTGACCATCAATACATTTCAGGAGGGTTTCTACGAGCGGTACGAGCACGACATGACTCAGCGGTACGGCCCCGGCGATGCGGCGGTGGCTCTGGCACCGGAAATGGGTTACCGAGCGGCCTGCGGGGATCGGCTGCGCGAGCACGCCGTCACGCTGCCGCCCGACCTGCTGCGCGAACAGGCGCCCCTGGCGCCCGGCGGCCTGAGGCGGCCGCTGCGCTTCCTCGACCCCACTCCGCCGCGCGGGGCCGAGGCGGACCTGTGGCGGTCCACCACCACGTACGTGCGCCGACTGCTGACCGACCCCGGTACACACGCGAGTCCGCTGCTGATCGCCAACGCCGCCCGCCTGCTGGCACACACCGCGCTGGCGGTCTTCCCCAACACCCTGCTCGCCGACACCACCCCCGCCGTCCGCGACGGAGCCGACGCGACCCCGGAGACGGTGCGCCGGGCGATGACATTCATCGAGGCCAACGCCGACCGTGACATCGGGGTGGCCCAGATCGCAGCCGCCGCGTACGTCACCCCGCGGGCAGTGCAGTACGCCTTCCGCCGCCACCTGGACACCACCCCTCTGGCCTACCTGCGCCGAGTGCGCCTGGACGCCGCACACCACGACCTGCTGGCCGGCGATCCCCGCTCCACCACGGTCACCGAGATCGCCGCCCGCTGGGGCTTCGCCCACCCCGGCCACTTCTCCGCCCACTACCGCGACGCGTACAAGATTTCGCCCAGCACTACCCTCGGCCTGCGTCTCTGAACAGCCGCTCCCTCGTACCGTTGCGGCCCTCCCGCCGCTACTGATCCGGCAAGTAAGTGAGGGCCAAGAGCGGGCCTCCACGCGGCGGTTCGACCAGGGAACGGTCGGGGGGCGTTGGTGCGGGCGCAGGTGCAGCCGACCAGCTGGGAGGGTGCGGTCGCAGCGTGGGCGGTGGCGTCGTTGCACACGAACGTTCACATGACGGAGGTGCGGGTCAGGTCGTGGGCGGGGCCGGCCGGCCGAGCAGGCAGCGGGCCGGTGCACGCTCGCGCGGGGCGCGAGCTGATAGGCATACCCATGTTCCGCAACAAGTGCTCGCTGCAGAGGAACGCCGTGTCGGGCCTCAGTGACCAGGTGGCAACCGCCACCGATGCCGGCAGCGGTGTGCTCACCGTCGCGGTACGTGGCACCCATCTCGTCTCGCCCGGCCCGCACCTCCGCCAGTTGCTCGGCCAGCTGTTCTTCGAGTTCGTCCAGCTCCGCGTGCCGCGCGGTGATCCGTTCCAGCAGCTCGGGATCGAGCATGTGCCGGTTCCTGGAAGGCCACCGGGTCACGGTGAGTGCGAACCGGCAGGCTGTTCCTGGAGTGGGAGATGGCGTAACGGGGAGGCTGGCGAGGTGCCGCGAGTACGTCCCGGAGTACGTTCTCGAGCGTGACGCGGGCCAGCTCACGTCTCAAGATCTCCTCGATGCCCTCATAGATGCTCTGCATTGCCGGATGCCGTGACCCACCACGCATCCCTGGTCCGGGGTGGTGCGGTGCATGGCGAACAGCGGGCCGGGTTCCACTGCGTCATACACGTCGAGCAGGGTGATCGACTCCAGCTCGCGCGCCAGCGACCAGCCCGCGCCCACGCCCCGCCGGGACTCCACGAGCCCGGCCCCGCGCAGCTCGCCGAGCAGCCGCCTGATCACTACGGGGTTGGTGTTCACGCTCGTCGCGATCTGCTCGGAGGTGGCGACCTCATGGCCCTGGCGCTGACAGAGACCGATCCGGGCCAGCGCGTGGGCGGCGACGGCCAACCTGCTGTTGGCACTCATGCTGCCCTCCTTTCGGCCGCAACGCCTTATGTATAGCAACAGCAACCACCCGGTCACCGTGCCGCAGTTGCTTCCCGCGCTCGGCAGCAGTGTGAGCATCGACCTGCACCAGCAGCCACACGGCGGCCGCGAGGACGATGCGCTGGAGTTGACCGGGGCCGCGCCGGCGGTGGCGGCTCTGAAGGCCACCACCCGCATCGACCCCGAAGCGCCCCCCCGGCACGTGACACGGAGCTGTTGCCGAGTTCCTGGCTACCCCCGCCGCCCTGGGACGACACACCGGAAGGCGGTGTCACAGCAGGTCGGCGGGTGGGGGGATGGTTTCCGTGTGCGTGGTGATGCGCAGGGACAGTTCATGCAGGAGGCGCTGTTGGGCGCGGGCGTGGCCGCGCAGGGCGGGAAAGGTCTGCTCGGGCAGGCATTTCCACTGGGCGGCGAGGAATCCCTTGGCCTGTTCGATGACGATGCGGCTGCGCAGGGCGGTCTGCAGCTGGGCGGCATGGAGCAGCGCGTCGTCGTAGCGCAGCCGCACGCCGAGCAGGTGGGCCACGAGCGTGAGCTGGTCTTGGTCCGCGGCGGAGAGCCGGGGTGGCCGACAGCGGTAGTGCACCAGCACAGCGGCCGCGTTGGCTGCCGTGTGGCCGTCCGGGGTAGCGCGTGAGGGCGGCGGGGCCGAGCCCGAAGTGGTGATCAGCAGGCGGGTGCCGACCCAGCGGACACCGAGCCGATGCGCGTGCGCGGCGAAGCGTCCGTGGAGGAGGCGGGGTGTGGTCGCCTGCACGGCGAGGTCCGGCAGGCGGACACCGCGGAGTGCCTGCGTGGTAGGGGCCTGTTCGTCGTGCGCCTCTATCTGCTGAAGGGTGCGCGCGAGAGTGGTGGTGGCCAGGGACAGGGTGGGGCGGGTACGGACGACGGCGGCGTGCCCCTCCAGCCCCATGCGGCCCAGTACATCGCGCAGCCAGTGGATCATCTGTTCGCCCGTCATCACCCTCCCGTCCGTCTCAGTCGCCGGGAAGACGTCCAGCAGGGCGTGAACGGTGGTGTCGGCAAGCAGGTTGCCGGGGGCGCGTCCGTCGGTGGTCAGCGTCGCGGGATCCTCGTCCTGTACTCGCGGATGCTGGTTGTCAAGGCTTTTTCCCATACCCCCCAGTGCAGCAGTGAGCTGCCTTCCGTTGTAGCCGGATTCGGCAGATCCTGGCCGTATTCGGCGATGCGGCCAAGACGGTTGCCGCACGCTGCAGAGCAGCACGGAGGACGCCATGACCCCGCACTCCACACCTCACCCGCACCCCAGCCCAGATGCCGGCACGGGGGACGGTGTCACGGGCCCGGTGGTGCACCTGTACAGCCGGGAGGTGGACGACGGCCGAGACCGGCTCTCCCGCTTCTACCGGGTGCCGTTAGTGGTCAACCCGCAACTCACCGACCTGGCACTGTTCCGCGTGGGCCTGCACGGCGCCCAGGTGGGCCCCACCGCGTTCGGCCTCATCTCCTTCGGCGGCGCCACCGCCCTGCACACCCCCGCCCAGCACAACCAGTACATCTTCTACGGCGCCCGTGCCAGCGGCATCGTCCTCTCCCAAAGCGGCCTCGCCGACACCTACTCCACCCGAGGTGACGGCCACATCGCCACCACCGACGCCCGTATCCCCCTGCTGGCCCGCTTCGACACGGGCGCCGAGCTGTTCGCGGTCGCCTTCGACCGGGCGGCCGTCGAGGCGGAGCTGGAGGAAGAACTCGGCCACGCCGTCTCCGGCCTGCACTTCCCCGCCTCCCTCAGCACCAACGCCGCACCCCAGCGCACCTACAAGGCCCTCCTCGGCCTGCTCACCGACGAACTCACCGACCCGACGGGCCTGCTCGACCGGCCCGCGGTGGCCGACCGGCTCGGCCGCGCCCTGCTCACCACCATGCTGCACTCCGCTCCCCACCAGTACGCCGACGAACTGGCCGTGCCCCGCCCTTCCGGCCCGCACGCGGTGCGTATCGTCACCGCCGCCCTGCACGCCGACCCCGCCCACCCCTACACCGCGGTGGAACTCGCCCGCCTGGCCGGGGTCTCCTTACGCTCCCTGCAGGATGCCTTCCGCGCCCACCACGGGATGCCGATGATGACCTACCTGCGCAACCTGCGCCTCGATGGCGCACACCAGGACCTCCTGAACGAGCAGCCCCCCGGCGTCACCGTCGCCGACATCGCCACCCGCTGGGGCTTCTTCCACCTCTCCCGCTTCGCCACCTACTACCGCCAACGCCACGGAGCCCTGCCCTCCCAACACCTGCGCCACTGACCGCGAGGGATGTGCCGCCGCTCGTCGCGTGAGGCAGATCCCGCGCACGACCGGTGACCCCTCACGCGGTGCGGACACATTCGTTCTCCGGCCGACGGCTCGGCACGCGTTTCGTTCCCGGAGCAGTCAGCGGCACGCGCCGGTAGAAGGCTGTAAGCGGCGGGAGCAGCCGGGGTCGCTCGACGCACCCGCCCCAGACCCCGGCAGGGTGCCTGACTCCGGCTGCGCCCGTCTCGCCGGCCGCCCTCGTCCCACCGGGGGGCGATACCGGGCGTCAGGAGTGGGTGTGCAGAGTGGTGTGGCCACAATGACGGTCCTGCAGGGCCAGCCCCTCCTCCGTCCACGACCAGCTGCGCCGCCTTGAGGAGGTCGACATCCTCGCCCGCACCGAACATCGCACCTGGAGGACCTACCGGCTCACGTGATGACCGGGCTCCGATGTCTTGACAGTTGCGGTGGCCAGTTGAGCCGACGATAGATCCGGCCGCTTGTCACGGGTTGCTCGCCCCTACAACCTGCGTGGGTGCGTGGTCAGAGATGGAACTCGCTCACCGGACCCGAGGCGAAGGGGCAACGAGCACCTCAGCACCTGTATCGGCCATCAACCATGCGCCTGCCCGCAGCGGTCGCCGCACGGGCGGCACATCCCTCGCGGTCAGTGGCGCAGGTGTTGGGAGGGCAGGGCTCCGTGGCGTTGGCGGTAGTAGGTGGCGAAGCGGGAGAGGTGGAAGAAGCCCCAGCGGGTGGCGATGGAAGGCATCCTGCAGGGAGCGTAAGGAGACCCCGGCCAGGCGGGCGAGTTCCACCGCGGTGTAGGGGTGGGCGGGGTCGGCGTGCAGGGCGGCGGTGACGATACGCACCGCGTGCGGGCCTGCCGGAAGCGGTGTGGCCAGTTCGTCGGCGTACTGGTGCTGAGCGCTGTGCAGCATGGTGGTGAGGAGTGCGCGGCCGAGCCGGTCGGCGACCGCGGGCCGGTCGAGCAGCCCCGTCGGGCTGGCGACCTCGTCCGTGATCAGAGCGAGGAGGCCCTTGTAGGTCCGCTGGGAAGGGATGTCCGTTTCCAGGGACGAGGGGAAGTGCAGGGGGGAGACGGCGTGGCCGAGTTCTTCCTCCAGTTCCGTGTCGACGGCTGCCCGGTCGAAGGAGACCGCGAACAGCTCGGCGCCCGTGTCGAAACGGGCCATGATGGGGACACGTGAATCGGTGGTGGCGATATGGCCGTCACCGTGGGTGGAGTAGGTGTCGGCGATGCCGGACTGCGAGAGGACGATGCTGCTGGCGCGGGCCCCGTAGAACATGTATAGGTTGTGCTGGGCGGGGGTGTGCAGGGCGGTGGCGCCGCCGAAGGAGATGAGGCCGAACGCGGTGGGGCCCACCTGGGCGCCGTGCAAGCCCACGCGGAACAGTGCCAGGTCGGTGAGTTGCGGGTTGACCACTAACGGCACCCGGTAGAAGCGGGAGAGCCGGTCTCGGCCGTCGTCCACCTCCCGGCTGTACAGATGCACCACCGGACACGCGGGGGCGCCCTCGGCGCTCTGGTGCCGGCTGTGTGTGCTGTTCGAGACCATGGGCGTCCTCCGTGATCGTGCGCCTGGTGCGGTGGTATCCGGACCGCGTTGCCGGATGCGGCCGGGACCTGCCGGATCCGGATACAGCGTAGGGTTGTGGACGGCTGCACTAGAGGCTATGGAAGAAAGCCTTGACAAACGGCCCCTGTTGCCGGACGGCCCGACCTCGGCGACAGCGGCCGACTGCTGCGAAGCCCTTACCACGCCGGCGGGCGGGGAGCTGGTGTGGTTCAGCGACGACACCAGCGTGCGGCTGGCGGACCTGCAGTTCACCCTGGGCCAGGGGCCGGACATCGCCGACCTGGCGGGTGCACGGCTGCAGGTGACGGACCTGTGCAATACCTGTCCGTGGCGATGTCGCAGGCATACGCGTCAGCGCCCGCCCTGCGCATGCGAGAGTCGTAACAACCCATCGGGCGGAGTCTTGCTGGGGTCGAGACGGCCGCAGCTCGAAGCGGACGATGGTCAGAATGCCTGCACGTGTGTGGGGTGCGGGAAGACTCGGTGGCCTGTGCCATCGAAGAGCATCAATGAGCGTATGTCGACGAGGAGGGGGAGGCGGTCTCCCAGGCTGTGGCTGACGCCCTGGGGCGCGCGGAGAACGAGTTCCCCGCCCTGGTAGTGCTGGGGCAGCGGCGGTGCGGGTTCGGCGGTGACCGGGGACGGGGCGGGTCGAGTGCTGCGGACGCGACTGAGCAGGGTACGGGCAGCGGCAGAGAGCATATTGCCCGTCTCGTTTCGATCTTCATGATCGAACGCGGTTCGGGGCGGATCTGCTGTCACGGCCCCGACAGTGACATGGAGCAGGCTTTCGTGGCCCTGGTACTCGACGTGGGTCACCGTGGCGCTCAGCGGGCGTTCGTAGGCGGTTGTCGCGGAGCCGACGCGCAGGGCTTCAGGTCGCAGACCTACGAGCAGTGGCTGCCCTTGTACGACCCGCAGATGCTGCTGTTGCTCTGTCATCTCCGTTGGAAGCACCAGGTGTTGCGTTCCCATGCTGAGGGTCATGGGTCCTTCGATCGGGGCATACAGCGTGCCGTGGAGGAGGTTGATGCGCGGAGTCCCGACGAAGGAGGCGACGAAGGCGTTGGCGGGCAGGTTGTAGAGCTCGTCGGGTGTGCCGATCTGCTGCAGGACGCCGTCGCGCAGGACGGCGATGCGGTCGCCGAGTGCCATGGCTTCGGCCTGGTCGTGGGTTACGTAGACGGTGGTGGCTCCGATGCGGCGGACGATGGAGAGGATCTCGGCGCGCAGTCGTACGCGCAGGCGTGCGTCGAGGCTGGAGAGCGGCTCGTCCATGAGGAACACCGCGGGGTGGCGGATGATGGCGCGGCCCATGGCGACGCGCTGACGTTCGCCGCCGGACAGCCGGGCCGGGGTCCGGGTGAGCAGCGAGCGGATACCCAGCCGATCGGCCACGGCGTGCACGGCCCGGGTGGCGGAGTGTTCGTCTTCGCCGCGGGCGGCGAGGGGGAAGGCGATGTTCTGGGCGGCGGTCATGGTGGGGTAGAGCGCGAAGTTCTGGAAGATCATGGCCACGTCGCGTTCGCTGGGTGGCAGGTCATTGGCAGGCTGCTGGTTCAGGAGGAGCCGGCCTTCGGTGATGGTCTCCAGCCCGGCGATCATGCGGAGCAAGGTGGATTTCCCGCAGCCGGACGGGCCGAGGAGAACGAGGAACTCGCCGGCGTTGAGGTGCAGGGACACGTCGTGGACGGCCCGGTGGCCGCTGGCGTAGGTCTTGCCGAGGTGGTTCAGGGTGATGGTGCTTCCCACGGGTGACTCCTGGAGGGTGATGCGGACCCGCAGGGCCGGTCGGATTTTCGAGCGGTTGTGCGGCGGGCGGCGCTGAGCGTCAGCTGGAGAGCTCGTCAGCGGCGACGGCCAGGCAGGCGGCCACCAGAACGAGGTTCTTCAGGACGTACTGGCCTTCGAGCGTGGGTACGCCGTGGTGCCACATCTGTCCGGGCAACAGAGCGAGGGAGGTGAAGACACCGGCCATGTGACCGAAGAACAGAACCAGAGCGGGGCGGAGCAAGAGGCCGGTGAACAAGGCCAGTCCGATCAGTGTCTCCGCTGTGCCCAGCAGCGGCATGGACACGGTGGTGGGCAGAAGGCCACCGGTGAACTTGTTCATGGCGGCGGCAGCGATCTCCTCGGCCGGGCCCCCGGCCGGGAAGAGCTTGAGCACCCCGAACCAGCAGTAGACGACACCGATGCTGATGCGCAGAACCGCGACGCTGCGCGCCCGGTACTGCCCGGCCACGCGCTGTGCGGTCGCCTTTCGGACCGATGGGGTGCGCACGGCGGGAAGGAGCCGGTCTCGCAGCAGGCGGCGGGGGTGGCTGGTCGGGGATGAAGAGGTACGGAGATCGAGCATGGGTCCTCCGAGAGGCGACCGGCCGGCATCGCCGACCGGGAGGGGGAGGGGGGAGGGCCCCGCGAGATGTGCGCCTCGCGGGGCCGGTGTGCCGTCGTACCGTTCAGCTGCGTCCCGTTGGTGTCAGTTGAAGTCGACGTCGCTGCACAGGAAGTACTTCTGGTCCATGTGCGAAGCCTTCCAGACCGTCACCACGACGTGGCGTCCGCTGTAGCCCGACGTACTGACGTCCGTGACGTAGTGCGCCTGGTAGGGGTAGCGGCCGGTCTTCTTCACCAGTTCCAGGTCGTCCCACCCGATCAGCTCGTACTCCGGGTTGAAGCCCTGCTTGGTGACGTAGACCTCCAGCCAGTCCGCACCGTGGCGGGCCTCGTCGTAGAGGTCGACGGTGAAGTCGTCACCGATGGGGGTGGTGACCCACGGGCCGGGACGGTCGAGCGGCCGGTAGTTCGTCTCGCCCTGGCCGCCGGCGCTGCAGATCTGGCCGTCCGGGATGACCTGCTTGTAGTTGTCCCCGGTGTTGTTGGCGTAGACGGCCTTCCACGCGCCGATGGCGTTGGCGTTCTCGTGGTAGGTCCGGTAGCACATGGGGTCCAGTGCCTCGTTCGGCTCGCTGTAGCCCCACCGCTGCAGGCAGCCGTAGTTGCGAGTCTGCGGAGTGATGACGGTGCCGTGGGCGGATGCCGTCGGTGCCAGTGAAAGCAGGCACAGCAGGCTGGTGGCCAGGACGCCGGCGCCGAGCGCGGTGCGCCGGACCGGTGTGGTGGGTGCGCGGTTCATGGTGCTCTTCCTCCGGTTGCTCGGGGGATCAACGGGCGGCTGTGTCAGGCCCTGTGGCTGACGTGCGCATGACAGAACCGGTTCCTTTTCAGGTGTCGCGGATGCCTGCCACCTCCTTCCTCGTGCGGTGCGCGAGCAGGTGCGTCACCGGCCAGCGGCCGGGGCCGAGGGCGGCGATCAGCAGGAAGGCCCAGCAGAACAGAGCGGCCTGCTCACCGCCGTTCTCCAACGGGAACAGTCCGTCGGACTGGTGGTGGACGAAGTAGGCATAGGCCATGGAGCCGGAGCACAGGATGGCGGCCGGCCGGGTGCCCAGGCCGAGCAGGACGAGGGTGCCGCCGACCAGCTGGATCACGGCCGCCCACCATCCGGGCCACTGTCCCGCGCTGGGGGGCTGCCCGTGTGGCCCGCCGAGAACGTCGAAGAGCGTTGCCGCTCCGTGGCAGGCGAACAGCAGTCCCAGGACGATCCGGAACAGGCCCAGAACGGGGCCCTGGTACCTGGCGGGAGTCTCCACGGTGGTGCCCTTTCTCGGCAGCGAGTAGGGATGAACGGTCCTACTGCGAGTGCGAGTGCGAGTGCGAGTGCGAGTGCAGAGGTCGGTGGCCGCCGGCAGCGGTGGTTCGTCGGCGGCCACCGGGGCGGTCAGGAGGTGAGAGTCCACTTCTGACTGGACCAGTCGCCGCAGTCCCACAGGTGCAGACGGGCGCCGTCGGCGGTGCTCTTGTCCTCGATGTCCAGGCAGCGGCCGGACTTGAGGTTCTTGAGCGTGCCGTCGGTCTGGAAGGCCCACTTCTGGCTGTCCCAGGTGCCGCAGTCCCACAGGTGGGTCTTGGTGCCGTTGGCGGTGCCCCCGTATTCCAGGTCCAGGCACTTGCCGCCGGACTTCAGCTGCTGCCCGTCGAGCGTCCAGATCATGGAGGCGTTGTCGGCGCAGGTCCGCTGCTGGATGGCGGTGCCGTTGGCCGTGCCGTCATCGGCGCGGTGGACGCACTTGGAGTTCCCGCCGTTCTTGATGGTGCCGCGCGTGGCCGGGTCGGGATTGTTGCCGCCAGGCCCCCAGGCGTTCCAGTTGTCCCAGTTCTCGGCGTCGAAGCCGAGCCGGCCGAGTTTCTCCGCGCTCCAGTTGGTGCCGGACTTCTGGATGACGGTGCCGCCGACGGTGTAGTTCTCCAGTTTCAGGCCGCGGCTGTCACGTGTCTCGTTGCCCAGGCTCACCTTCTGTCCGGCGCTGTTGCTGTGCCGCTTGAGCAGACTGACCTGGGAGGCGGCGTCCAGCTGGTTCCACGCGCCGATCTTGAGGTTCTTGACGTGGATGTTCTCTGTGCTGGACAGGGCGAAGACGCGGATTGCGCAGTTCGTCATGCCTTCGACGGTGATGTTCTCGAAGGTCATGTTCTTCACCGTCGTACTGGGATCGGCCTTGCTGGTCGATCCCATGTCCTCCCAGTGCGACGAGGAGTTGAGGATGCAGGTGTTGTACTTGACGTCCTTCCAGTACATGCGGTTGTGGATGACGTGAGTGTTGTTCACCCGCACGTTGTCGATGTTGCGCGGGGTCCAGCCCCACTGGATGACGGGGCCGTTCTCGTTCTTCCAGATGACGGTGTTATCGATGTCGACATCGCTGTGGTACATCTTCAGCACGTCGTCGTTGGCGTTGAAGAACGTGTTCTTCATGGTGCTGCCGCGGTAGAGCTCGATGCCGTCGGTCTGCCAGTACCAGGACCCGACCTGCTTGTAGTTGTTGACCCGCATGCCGAAGGTCTGCTCATCGCCGTAGACCACGAAGGAGTGGTACGGCGGCTCGTTGATGGTCACGCCCTGCAGGTCCAGATGCTGCCGGCGGCCCTGCGCCGAGGCGAACTGGAGCATCTTCACGCAGCTGGAGTGGCAGTTGGAGGCGCCGCTGAGGTGGTCGTAGTTGTTGTTGGTGTCCGCCTCGTAGACGTACCGCTCGCCGGAGAGCACCCCGTAGCCGGTCACCTTGTACAGGCTCTGGCTGTCGTCGGGGAACCGGATGGCGCCCTTCACGTACGCGCCGGGGGCCAGGTAGACCCACTTGACCTGCTTGGGCAGCAGGGCGTGGTACTTCGAGGTCATGTCGTAGGTGCCGGGGCGGAAGTACACGATCTCCTCGCTGATCGTGTTCAGGTCGGTGACCTTGCCCGGTTGTGGGTAGTGGATGCTGCCCGAGGACGAAGTCGGTATCAGGCGGTCCTTCTCCGCACCGGTCAGAGCCGGCTCGGCGAAGATCATCATGGAGTTGCGGGGCTCGGTGTGGACGGCCCGGTTGCCGCCACCGCCCTGGGTGGTGAGCTTGCCGGCGTCGTTCGCGGGGCCGGACATGTCGTTGTAGGCCGTGTACAACTGCGGATCGAACTCGACGGAGAAGCGGTAGCCCTTGGCGTCGTAGGGGACCTTGACGCGCACGGTCGTGCTGTCGACCAGTTCCTTGGCGAAGTCCAGGCTGCTGGGCTTGATCTTGACCTGGTCGGCCGAGGAGATCGTCTGTCCGCCGCGCAGTGAAACATCGACCCATACGTCGGCGGAGTACTGGAAGGACGACCAGCTCATGGTGAGGTCCGCCGACGAGGAGAACTCGGCACCGTCTTCCTTGGTGTAGCCGATCTTTCCCTTGCCGCTGCGTGGAATGCTCATGTACGCGAACGAGTCGTACCTGGTCGATGGGGCGGCCGCGGTGGCGACCCGCACGTCATAGAAGGACGATCGGCGCACCTTGTCGCTCGCCACCGGACTGGTGGTGTTGAACTCGTGGTTGTCATGCCACCACGTCTTGAGCTGCGCACTGTCGGAGGTGGTGACGGCCGAGGCCGCGGCGGTGTTCGCCGCCGGGGCCGGGAGCGGCCGCGCGCTCGCCACCCCGGTCGGCATCACGACGCAGGCCAGGGCGAGCGCAAGGCCGGCGGCGAGTGCCGCCAGCCTGTTCAGTCTTGCTGCGGGCATGGCGAAATCCTCTTCTTGTCGCTGGAAGCCGGCGCCCTTCAGGGCACTGGCCCTGCCGCACCCCGCACTCGCCCCGTAGGGGCAGACGCGGTGCCGTGATCAGGTGCACGAAGACCAGGAGCGGGGCGCCGTCCGACGCCTGTAGCGCTGAAAGGCTCTGGACGCGCGATGATGAGGCGCGCCGGTTGAGCGGACCGGGCGGCCCTGGACGATCAGACTCCCTTCAGGGGCTGGATGCGTTCGGGACGTCCGGGAGGCCGGGACTGCGAGGCGTCTCCGGCGCCGCCCGGGCCTGGAACGCCTCGGGGATGTGAGGCAGGAGGCCGAGCGGGCCGCTGCGCGGTCGGGCCGTCAGGCGACGGTGTCACTCTGTGGCCGGGAAACAACGTGGCGCCATTTCTTCTCTGTGTCAATGAAATGAACAGGACCTCTTCTCTAGGTTCGGTTGCAGAACCCCAAGTGGGCGCACAAGTAGTGATGAAACGCCCATTTGTAACGACCGGAGGCTCTAGGTCACGGTTATGCAACCCGAGTGTTTATTTCTTGACGCACGAAAAAAGGAGGGTCAGACTCCTGCCATACGCAGTCGGCTCGACCGCTCGGGCGGCCCGCGTACGACACTGGGAGGCCGCTGTGAAGTTCGCGGTACTCGCTCCACCGGCTCCGGCCCGCCCCGCGGGCCCCAGGACGCCGGCCGGAAGTACCGGTCCCGCCGATACTTCTCCCGATCCATCGCTGCTTCGGAGGCATGTGTGATGACCCCGTCCAAGATCCGTTTCTCGGAGCTTGTCGGTGAGCGGACCCGCGCGGAGATCTTCGCCACCGTCCTCACCGCGGGGCCCGTCTCACGCACCCAGCTCGCGCAGCGGCTGGGGCTGGTGCCTTCCAGCGTGACCCGGATGCTGCCTCCGCTTCTGGAGCACGACTATCTCCGCGAGCTGGACACCGCCCCGACCGGGCGGGGACGGCCGCAGAAGATGCTGCAGGTCAACCCGGACAAGCACATTGTGGTCGGAGCGAAGATCGGACCGGCGCAGGTGTCCGCGGTGGTCACCGACATGGCCGCGGGCGTCTTGGCCCGCGACGAGGTGCCGATCGCAGACTGCACTCCCGAAACCGCCCTGTCCGCCGTCGCCGACCTGACCCGGCGGCTTCTGGCCGAGGCGCCCGAAGCGGCGGACAGGGTCCTCGGTCTCGGAGTGGGGGTCAGCGGCCACGTGGACTCAGGCGCCGGAGTCTGCCGCTACTCGGCCCTCCTGGACTGGGACAAGGTTGATGTGGCGGAGCCGCTGCGGCAGGCCACCGGCCTGCCGGTGGTCGTGAACAACGACGTCAACACGCTCGTCGTGGCCGAGCGCTGGTTCGGCCAGGGCCGAGACGTGGACTCCTTCGCCGTCGTGACCGTCGGACCCGGCATCGGCTGCGGCCTGCTCCTGGACGGCGCCCTTTTCTCCGGGGCGACCGGCCTCGCCGGTGAGCTGGGCCACCTGTCCCTCGACCCCGGGGGTCCGATGTGCAGCTGCGGGCGCCGCGGCTGCCTGGAGGCCCTCGCCGGTGACAGGGCTGTCCTGCGACACCTGAGGGATGCCGGAGCCGAGTGCTCCGACATCACCGAGGCGATGGACCTGGCCCGCTCGCGCTCTGGCAGGGACCGTTCGATCGCCCGCTCAGCCTTCGCCGAGGCCGGCACCGCCCTCGGCAGGGGTCTGGCGGGCCTGTGCAACCTGCTGAACCTACAGAAGATCATCATCGCCGGAGAGGGCGCTGTCGCCCACGACCTGTTCGGCCCTGCCATGACCCAGGCGATGCAGGCCCAAGCGTTCTCCACCGCCGCCCAGGACTGCGACATCCGCATCGACCCGGTCCATCACGACCTGTGGGCCCGGGGCGCGGCCTGCCTCGTCATTCAGGACGCGGTCGGCGCGGCACTCTCCTGACGCGGCTCATCACCCAACGACACCCAACACCCGAGACACGATGAGGTTTGACGTGCCCGAAAACGCGGCTGGACCCGCCGACTCCTGGTGGAGCAACGCGGTGGTCTACCAGATCTACCCCCGCAGCTTCGCCGACTCCGACGCGGACGGCATCGGAGACCTCCAGGGCATCATCGAACGCCTCGACTACCTGTCCCAGCTCGGCGTCGACGTGCTGTGGCTGTCGCCCGTCTACCCCTCGCCGCACGACGACAACGGCTACGACATCAGCGACTACCAGGACATCGACCCGCTGTTCGGCACCCTCGCCGATTTCGATCGCCTGCTGTCCGGCGTGCACGAGCACGGCATGAAGCTGGTCATGGACCTGGTCGTCAACCACACCAGTGACGAGCACGCGTGGTTCACCGCCTCCCGCGACGGCGGTCGGGGCGGTGACAAGCGCGACTGGTACATCTGGCGCCCGCCCCGCGACGGCATGGAGCCCGGGACACCGGGAGCGGAACCGAACAACTGGGAGTCGTGGTTCTCCGGGCCCGCCTGGACCTACGACGAGACGTCCGGCGAGTACTACCTGCACACCTTCTCCCGCAAGCAGCCCGACCTGAACTGGGACAACCCCGAGGTCCGCCAGGCCGTCCACACCATGATGCGCTGGTGGCTCGACCGGGGCGTGGACGGCTTCCGAATGGACGTCATCAACCTGATCTCCAAGGACCCGGCCCTGCCGGACGGCATCGTTCCCGAGGGTGCCCGCTACGGTTTCGGCCACCCGTACTACGTGTGCGGCCCGCGCATCCACGACTACCTCGCGGAGATGCACCGCGAGGTCTTCGCCGGCTACTCCCGTCGGCTGCTCACCGTCGGCGAAATGCCCGGCGTCACGGTCGAGGAGGCCAAGCTCTTCACCGACCCCTCCCGCCGCGAACTGGACATGGTCTTCCAGTTCGAGCACGTCGGCCTCGACCAGGGCCCGGGCGGCAAGTTCGACGTCCGCCCGCTGAAACTGACCGACCTCAAGGCCAGCCTCGGCCGGTGGCAGACCGGCCTGGGCGAGACCGGCTGGAACAGCCTGTACTGGAACAACCACGACCAGCCACGTGTCGTCTCCCGCTTCGGCGACGACAGCCCGGCCCACCGTGACCGATGCGCCAAGATGCTGGCCACCGTCCTGCACCTGCACCGCGGCACGCCCTTCGTCTACCAGGGCGAGGAACTGGGCATGGCCAACGCCCCGTTCAAGTCGATCGAGGACTTCCGCGACATCGAGTCGCTCAACCACCACCGCGATCAGACGGCCTTGGGTGTCGAGGAGGAACGAATCCTGGAAGGACTGCGTCACCGCGGCCGTGACAACGCCCGCACCCCGATGCAGTGGGACGCCACCCGGCACGCCGGCTTCACCACCGGCACACCCTGGATCGCCGTGAATCCCGACCACGTCGATGTCAATGCGAAGGCCCAGCTCGCCGACCCCGACTCGGTCTTCCACTACTACCGGCGTCTGATCGCCCTGCGGCACACCGAAACCGCCCTGACCCGCGGTGACTTCCACATGGTGTACCCCGACCATGAGCAGCTCTACGCCTTCACCCGGCACGACGCAGCCACCGGCACCGAACTGCTCGTCCTGGCCAATTTCGGTGCGACCGACCTCACCGTCGACCTGCCCGACGGCTGGGAGGACAGCGAGACCCTCATCGCCAACATGTCCGCCACCGCACCCCTCACGAGCCCGCACACCCTGCGGCCTTGGGAGGCCCGCGTCCACCGCCGCGCCGCCGCCTGACGCACAGCCCGCCCTTGTCGCAACGACGCACCCCAAGGAACCAGCCATGAACAACCCGCGCACTCGCACCACCCTCCGCAGAAGACCGCTGCTGCTGGCGGTTTCTGCCCTGACGCTGCTGGCCCCGCTGACCGCCTGCGGTGGCTCCGGCACCGCCGAGGGCGACGGCAAGACTTTGCGCCTGTGGCACTACGAGCAGGAGCAGGGCGCTCTGAGCCAGGCATGGGACGCAGCCATCGCCGAGTTCAAGCGGACTCACCCGGACGTGAAGGTCGTCTTCGAGCGGAAGACCTTCGAGCAGATCCAGCAGAACGCCGGCATGATCCTCAACTCCGACAAGGCGCCCGACGTCATGGAGTACAACAAGGGCAATGCCACCACCGGCCTGCTGGCCAAGCAGGGCCTGCTCACCGACCTGACCGCGGTCGCCAAGGAGCGCGGCTGGGACAAGAAGATCAGCGACAGAGCCTCCGTCACCGCCCGCTACGACGGCAAGGGCGAGATGGGCGGCGACAAGTGGTACGGCATACCCAACTACGGTGAGTTCGTCCTCACGTACTACAACGACGACCTGTTCAAGAAGCACCACGTCGCCAAGCCCACCGACTTCAAGAGCTTCGAGGCCGCGCTCGCCAAGTTCAAGAAGGCCGGCATCACCCCGCTCGCCAACGCCGGCAACGACCACCCGGCCGGCCACTGGCTCTACCTGCTCGCCCTCTCCAAGGCCAGTGACGCCTGGGTGGACGACTACCAGCTGTACAAAGGCAAGGTCGACTTCCACGGCCCCGAGATGACCTACGCCGTCAACAAGTACGAGGAGTGGCTCGACAAGGGCTACTTCGACAAGAAGGACGTCGGTCTCAAGGGCAGCGACATGACCGAGCAGTTCGTTTCCCAGAAGCGGCCCATCATGGTCGGCGGCAACTGGTGGTTCGGCAGCCTGACCACCGACATCACCGACTTCGACTGGTCCACCGCCCCCTATCCGGGCAGTGCGAGGACCTTGGGCTCCGGCGGCAACAACTGGGTCGTCCCGGCCCGCGCGAAGAACAAGAAGCTCGCCGAGGACTTCATCGACATCACCATGTCCGACAAGATCCAGAAGCTGATCGGGGAGAAGGGCAACATCCCCCTGGCGGCGAAGGCGGACAGCGTCAAGAACCCCAGGTCCCGCGAGCTGATCGCCGCCTTCAATACCCACCAGACCGGCGACGGGCTGGCCTTCTACCCCGACTGGCCCGTCACCGGCTACTACGACACCTGGGTCGCCGCTGCCCAGAACCTGATGAACGGCGGCAGGACCGACACCGTCCTCGACGAACTCGCCGCCCCCTACGAGAAGCACACCGCGTCCAGGCGCTGACCACCACCACCCGCCACCCTCCGGCGGGACACCACGCCGTTCCGGGGACGGCGCCCGGGCCCTGCCGGGCCGCCGTCCCGCCCCTCTAGGAGCAACCGTGAAAACCACACGTCACCCGCGGGCCAAGGGGTACGCCCTCTTCCTCGCGCCGGGCCTGCTGCTGAGCCTGCTCTTCCTCGTCGTCCCGCTGGTGATGACCGCCTACTACAGCCTCACCACCTGGCAGGGCATCGGCGACCCGGTCTTCACCGGCCTGGACAACTACACCCGCCTCCTCCAGGACGCCGACTTCTGGGCCTCCTTCCGCAACATCGCCGTCGTCATCATCGGCATCGCCGTCGTGCCCACCCTGCTGGGCCTGTTCCTGGCAGCCCTGTTGTTCGACTACGTCGGCAAGAAGCACGGCGACGGGATCGTCAGCGTCTTCCGCTCCGGCCTCTACCTGCCCCAGGTCGTCCCCGTCGCCGTCACCGGCCTGATGTGGGGGTGGATCCTGGCCCCCGAAGGCGCCGTCAACAGCATCCTCGACACCCTCGGCCTGCCCTCGCTCGCCCAGAACTGGCTCGGTGACCCCGACCTCGCCCTCTGGGTCGTCCTGGGCGTCCTGGTGTGGATGCAGCTCGGCTATCCCCTTGTCCTGTTCATGTCCGGCCTCCAGCGCATCGACCCGGAACTGTACGAGGCCGCCGCCCTCGACGGCGCCACCTGGTGGCAGCGCTTCACCCGGATCACCGTGCCGATCCTGCGGCCCGAGGTGTACGTCGTCCTCGTGACCACCACCATCGCCGGCCTGAAGGTCTTCGCCCAGATCTTCGTCCTGACCGGCGGGGGCCCGGGCAACTCCACCCTGGTGCCCGCCTACTTCGCCTACCAGAACTTCTTCGAGCGCGCCGACGTCGGCTACGGCTCGGCCATCTCCACCACGATCACCCTGCTCGTGCTGGCCATCGCCGGAACGATGCTCGCCCGTCAGGCCCGCGAGGACGGATGACCATGACCACCGACACCGCCGCCCCCGCGCCTGCCGTCGGCAAGAGCGCACCCCCCGGCCATGCCGTCCCGAAGAAGCAGAGGAAGAGGACATCCGGCGGCCGCGGCCCGGGCTCCTACGCCGTCCTGGCCGCCGCGACCGTTTTCGTCCTGGCCTTCCTCTCCCCCTTCGCAATCATCCTTCTCAACTCCTTCAAGACCAGCGCCGACTACCGCGCGCACGGTTCACTGTCCTGGCCCGAGAAGTGGAACTGGGACATCATCAGTGACGTCTGGGAACGCGTCGACTTCACCCAGAAGCTCCTGAACAGCGTTCAGATCAGCTTGGGCGTCGTCCTCATCGCCGTCGTGCTGGCACTCCTCAACGCCTACGCCATCGGCATCGGCCGCATTCGCCGGCGCACCGCCTTCCTCGTCTTCTTCCTCGGCGTCAACGTCCTGCCGCAAGAAGGGCTCGTCTACCCCATCTACTACCTGTTCAAGGAGATGGGCCTGTACGACGGCAAGCTCGGCTACACCATCCTGGTCGGCATCACCTACAGCGCCTTCGGCACCTACTTGCTCTCATCCGTCTTCGCCGGCTTCCCCAAGGAACTCATCGAAGCCGCTTCCCTCGACGGCGCGGGCCGCTGGACCATCCTGTGGCGCATCGTCCTGCCGATGAGCTGGCCCACCCTGTCGGTGATGTGCGTGTTCTTCTTCGTCTGGAGCTGGAACGAATTCCTCTACCCGCTCGTCCTGCTCATCTCCAACGACAACCAGACCGTCCCGCTCGGCCTGTCCGTCATGCAGGGCCAGTACACCAGCGACCCCACCGCCCTGAGCGCGGCAGCCCTCCTCGGCGTCATCCCCATGGTCGTCTTCTTCGTCCTCTTCCAGCGCACCCTCACCCGCGGCCTGACCGCAGGCGCCGTCAAGTAGCACCCCTCATGAGCCGCCCCGGACCCGGACTCCAGCCCGCCCCGCAGCCGGGTCCGGGGCATCGGGACTGATCGTCCTCGGACCGAGCTGAACTTGGCCCCGTCACCTTCGGCTCGACTCCCCGGACACCTGTCCCCCTCTGTGTGGTGCTGTCCGTCATGGACGGTGTGTGGGCCTGGCGTGAGGAGTAAGGTCGTCGATACGGAGCGTGGCCGTGCTTCCCGGGCCCGGTCCCTGCCGACGGGACCCGAGGGGGTGGCGGGTGATGGTGGAGGACGTGCTTGCCGATCTCAAACGGGCGGTGGAGGCGGGGGAGCACCGTACGTGGGCCGTGCAATGCGCGCAGGCACTGGGGCTTGAGGGCATAGCCGTGTCATTGCAGTGGGGGATGGAACTGGTGTGGTTCAGCGATGACATCAGTGCGCGGCTGGAGGACGCCCAGTTCACCTTGGGCCAGGGCCCCGGAATGGACCGGGAGTGCGAGCCGGCGCCGTGTCGGATTCCGGACCTGGACGCTGACACCGCCCAGCGCTGGCCGGAGTTCGCCGACGCGGCCCGCACGCTGGGGGTGGAGGCGGTGTTCACGTGGCCCATCCGGTCGGGGACGGTGCGGTTCGGCTCGCTGACCGGCTACCGCACAGCGCCGGGCCCGCTGACCCCCCAGCAGGAAATGGACGGGCTTCGGGTGGCCGATGCGCTCACCGGACGGCTGCTGGCGTGGCGGCCGGGCGAGGAAGCCGCCGCGGACGGCACCGGACAAGCCGGCGCCGTCGAACTGCACCGCGCCGAACTGCACCAGGCCACCGGCGTGCTGAGCTACCGGCTCGGCGTGTCCGTGGCGGAAGCGCTGATCCGCATCCGCGCCCGGGCCTTCGCCTCCGGCCGCCCCTTGAGTGAGACCGCTCAGGAGATCCTGCGGGACCTGCCGTCGTGATCCCACCACCAGAACCCCGCACGCACCTCTGCCGGGCGCTCGCGCTCCGAGGAGTGACAGCATGAGCCGCGAAACGAAGATCGCCGAAACCTTCATCGAACTCGCCGACACCCTGGTCGCGGACTTCGACGTCATCGACTTCCTGCACCAGCTGACCGTCCGCTGCTGCGACATCTTCGCCGTCGCCGACGTGGCGGTCCTCCTGGCCTACCCGGGGCCGGATCTGTACAGCCCCGCCCCGTGCGACCCCAGCCCCACCCTGCGCCGGCTGCTGGACACAGCACTCACTGGAGGCCCGGCCCTGGACGCCTACCAGGACTCCGTCACCGTCAGCCCGGGGAACCTCGCCCACTCGCACTCCCACTCCCACTCCCGGTCCGGCTGGCAGGACTTCACCCCGCTCGCCCGCGAAGCCGGCTACACCTACGCCAGCGCCGTCCCCCTGCGACTGCGCGAGGAGACCATCGGCAGCCTGCTGCTCCTGCGCGCCACCGACAGCCCCCTGCCCGCCGACGACCTCGCCATGGCCCAGGCCTTCGCCGACGCCGCCACCATCGGCCTGCTCCACGCCCGCTCCCTGCGCCACAGCGAATCCGTCAACGAACAGCTCAGCAACGCCCTGCACAGCCGCATCACCATCGAACAGGCCAAAGGATTCCTCGCCGCCAAGCACAACATCTCCCTCACCGACGCCTTCGCCACCCTGCGCCGCCACGCCCGGCACCACCGGCTCCTGCTCACCCACGTCGCCCTGAGCGTCGTCGAAACCGGCGCTCTCGAAACCCAGCCGTCCACACCGCCCGCCCGCCGCCCCTCCCAGGACGCCAGAGACGAGTAGGACCGGCGGCGTGCAGGCCCGGGCGGAACCCTGGGCACGCCGGCTCCCCGCCTCGTGCTCGTCGCCGCAGAGCGCCGGGTACGGCTCGTTCGCCCTGTTCCCCGGCGCGGACCCCGGCGCGGACATCGGCGCGGACCCCGTAGGGCCCACCGCCGAATTCGCCGTCCACGCGACGGCGCCCGTGCGGCTGACCGCGGCGTTCCTGCCCCAGATGCTGCACGCCGGAAACGGCGTCCCCCCCCCGGATGGCTGTCTACAGCGCCACCAAGGCCCTCGTGCCCAGCTTCACCGAATCCCTGGGACGGAACCGCGCGGCACCGGCCTCACCACCGGGACGGGGTCGGAGGACGTCGTCACCCGCGGCCACCGCCGCGTTCATGACCCGGTCTCGGGGGCGAGGTCGGACCACCGTGCCGTGTGGTCGTGGCCGGGTGGCCCTTCATTCGTCGCGCAGGCCGTCGGGACGCATCATGCGCCACAGTGCCGGCAGGCTCAACAGGGTCACCAGGAAAACGACGGCGCCGCCGATGCCGGTCATCGCCGCGATGCCGCCCCAGGCCACGACGAGCGGCAGGCCGGCCGTCTTCAGCAGCATCGACCCGAGACCGAGGCCGCCGGCGACGGCCAACGCCAGGCCGAGCAGTACCGGCAGCGCGGTCTGCCACAGCACCGACAGACCGAGCGTCGCGCGCCGGGTGCCGAAGGCGACGAGCACCGCGAGGAGCTTCTTCCGCTCACGGAGCTGGTCCAGCATGGTCACGAGCATGCTCGCGCCGATCAGCAGCAGCGTGACGGTCGCACCGATGAACAGTCCGCGCTTGATGTTCCTGAACTCCGGCGCCTGCTCCGTCTCCACGTTCTGCTCGACGCTCGACAAGGGGTCGATCCGCGCGGCGGTGTTGCGGACCCGCTCGGCCGCGTCACGGTCAGAAGGGTCCAGTTTCACCGACAGTTCCGTGGCGGCGTCCGCCAGGTCGTCGGTTCTGATCGCCTCGGGCGTGGCGAACACCCCGGTCGTGAAGGACCCCACCGGGTCCGGCACCGCCTGGGTGGCACGGGCGGCGGCGGGGACGGTCCACAGCCTGGGCGCGGTCTTCGCGGAACCGTCCTCCGAGGCGGCCAGGTCGACCTGTTCGCCCGGTGCGGGCGTGTACACGCCGCCGTTCAAGGGGTCCTCGCCCAACTCGTCGGCGACGGTGTACACGCTGCCTGGCCGGCAGCCCCGGGCCTCGACGATCTGCCCGAGGCTCGCGCAGTCACCGACGATCACGAAGGCCCCGGGCGCGTCACTGCCGGGCTCGGCGGCATGGCCGCGCGTGTAGGCCAGGGCCGATGTCACGCCGGGCGTGGCACGCAGGGCGGCCACGTCCGCGCGCTGCCGGTCCGCACCCTCGTACGCCCCGACGATCCGCAGCTCGCCCCGGACCGGGCTGCGGCCGGTGTCGTGCGTGTACCGGCTCTCCAGGCCCGAGAACAGCATGTGCACGGCGATCGCCCCGGCCACCGCGAGGGTGATGCCGCTGACCATGCGCGCGGCCGTGCCGCTGTCGGACTGCAGGCGTCGGCCCGCGAGTTGCAGTGACAGCGGGCCGCCCCGCAGCCGGCCGACGACGGACTCCATCGCCGCGGGCAGCAGCGCCGTCACCCCCGCCAGCAGCAGGACCGCGCCCGCCGCGATCTTCGGTTCGTTCACCCGGGTGTCCGGGTCCAGGCCGTCGATCATGGGAAAGAGCAGCGCCACCCCGGAGGCCGGCAGCAGCAGCCGCCACCACAGCCGCCGCTTGACCGTACCGGCGCGCCGTACGACGCCGAGCGGTTCGACGGCTACGGTGCGCAGCGCGAACAACGTGACGGCGACGGCCAGGACCGGCACGCCGGCCACGATCACGGCGGCGAGCAGCGGGTCCGGGGCCACGTCGGAGGCGAACACGCTGATCCGCCACAGCTCGACCGTGCCGATGAGCCGCCGCCCGCCGACGAAGAGCCCCAGGCCGACAGCGAGGCCCGTCAGCGCGCCCACCAGCGCCTCACCGGCCGCGATGCGCCGGATCGACGCGGTGTCCGAGCCGACGAGGCGCAGCGCGGCCAGCCGCCGGTCGCGGCGCTCGCCCCCGAAGCGGACGGCCCCGGCGATGAGCACCGCCACCGGCATCAGCAGCACGACGATGGCGATGACGACCAGCAGCATCAAGAACGAGTCGAGGCCCTCGGAGGGGCTCGGGCCGCCGAAGTGGTCGGTCCGGGTCGGGTTGTCGCCGCCTGGGACCAGGTCGTCCGACCCTGCGTAGTAGGCCAGTTCACGCGGGCCGAGGAGCCCCGCCTCACCGATCGTGCCGCTGACACGATGGTCCAGGCGCTTCTTGAGCAGTGCGCCCTCGGGGGAGTCGAGCAGCTTCTTCAGCTCGGGGGAGACGACCATCTCGCCCGGCGCGGGCAGTTCGTCCAGGCCGGGCGGGAGGACCGGTCTGTCGCCGTCCGGCCGGACGAGCCGCCCGTAGATGTCCTGGCCCCGGTAGGTGGTGCCGGCATTGCCGGTGACGACCGTCTCGTCGGTCGGTCGCATCGGCGCTCCGTACACGAAGTCGTCGCGCGCCGCGCCGCGGTCGTCCCGGGCGCTCAGGACGGCCGGCACGGCGGAGGCGAGGAGCAGCAGGGCCACGCCCAGGCCGACGCCGACGGCGGTCAGCAGCGTACGGGTCCAGGCCGGGCGTCCGCCGCTCACCGCGAGCCAGGCGCCGAACGCGAGGTCGCGCGCGCCGGCCGCCGGACTGGTGCGGGCGTCGCCGCGGGCCGCGCGGCGGCGTCTCAGGTGGTCACGGGTGACGCGGCCGTTCCTCACGCGGCACACTCCACGTTCCGCGACCTGCCGTCACGGACGACGACCTCGCGGTCGGAGTGGGCGGCGACGCGCGGCTCGTGGGTGACCAGGACGACGGCCGCGCCCGTGTCACGGGCGGCTTCGGTGAGCAGCCCGAGGACGAGCTCGCCGGTGAGGGAGTCCAGGGCGCCGGTCGGTTCGTCGGCGAACAGGACGCGGGGCTCCGCGACGAGGGCGCGGGCGAGGGCGACCCGCTGGCCCTGGCCGCCGGACATCTCCCCGGGCCGCCTGTGGGAGAGGTCGTCGATCTCCAGGCGCTCCAGCCATGCGAGGGCTCGGCGCATGGCGTCCTTCCGGGGGGTGCCGTTCAGCCACAGCGGCAGCGCCACGTTCTGCAGACACGTCAGTTCGGGTACCAGCTGCCCGAACTGGAAGACGAACCCGAACTCGCTCCGGCGCAGCCTGCTGCGTCCGGCGTCCGACAGCGTCGACATGGCCCGGTTCTTGTACGTGACCCGGCCGGCGTCGGGCATGACGATGCCGGCGAGGCAGTGCAGGAGGGTCGACTTGCCGGACCCCGAAGGACCCATGACCGCGACGATCTCGCCCGGCCGGATGCTGAAGTCGGCGCCGTCGAGGGCGTTGGTCGATCCGTAGGCCTTGCGCAGGCGGGAGGCGGTCAGGATGGGGGCGCTCATGGACGGGTCCTCGTGGCGAGCGGGCCGAGACGGGCGATCTCTCCCGGCTCCCGAAGTCCGGTGCGGGCACGGCTGTTTGACATGCGACGCACTCTACACGGTATGTATACCTGCCATGTATAGCCGGTATGTATAGCTGCCGGCCCGCGGATGCTCGTTAACGGTCCTCATGCGAAAGGCCCTTCCCTCGACCAAAACCTCTGAGCGCTAGGAACGTGATGGCTGCGGGTCGGAGCCGAGCCCCAGGCGCCGTGCGTCGTGCTCCGGGCGGATCGCCGCCAGGGCGAACGTGCCGGCCGTCAGCATCACCGCGCCGGCGACGAAGAAGGCGGTGGTGCAGCCGCTGGACGGGGTGCCGGCCGCGTCGATGAGATGGCCCGACAGGAAGGGCGCCACGAGGCCGGGCAGGGTGCCGACACCGGCGACGATGCCGAAGACGGCTCCGCGCTGGGCGGGAGGGACGACTTCCGCGGTCGTCATGTAGTGGAGGGGAATGGTGATCGCGATGGAGCCGAAGGCCAGCGCGATCAGCACGAGCCGCGGACCGGACGCGTCGACGAAGGAGAACGCCGCCATCGCGCACCCGGCCACGCACACGGCGATGCTCTGCGCCGCCCCGCTGGACCAACGGCTGCTCACCCCACGTGCCTTGAGTGCGTCCACGAAGGGGGACACCATCAGCAGCAGCACCAGCCCGAAGCCGGACATGTCAGCAGGATCTCGCGGTAGGGCAACCGGGGCCCACTGGTTCCGCCGGCCGTGCGCTGGTGGTCGTACGGGCCGTCGTGGCCCACGCGCCACCACACCAGTGCCCAGGTCGCGCTCACGGCGGCGAGGACGGCGTAGGCCGAGCGCCAGCCGAAGCCGTCGATCAGCCAGGTGACCACGGGTGCCGCGATGAGCGTGCCCAGGGCCGCGCCGCCGATCTGGAGGGCCGAGGGCAGGGCGCGGCGCTCCGGCGGGAACCACTTGTACAGGGCGTGCATGGACATCGAGGCCGCCGGTCCCTCGGCGGCGCCGAGCAGGACGCGGCCGGCCATCAGGGTCGGGACCGTCGCCACCACCAGGACCGGGAGCTGGGCCAGGGCCCACACCACGGTCATGCCGAAGAGCAGGACCCGGCTGGAGACGCGGGTGGAGAGGAAGCCGACGAGGAGTCCGGAGGCGCTGAAGAGGAAGTAGAAGGAGCTGGAGACCAGGCCGTAGGTGCTGTTGCTGAGGCCGAGTTCCTCCATGATCGGAACGGCGGCGAGGCCGAGGACGGACTTGTCGGCGAAGTTGATGACCCCGCGTGGCGGTACGGGGTGCCATGGGGCGACTCCTGCGGGTGCGGGTGGAGCAGGGGGTCGTACGAGTGGGCGGTGATCCCCCGAGGCCGCGGGCCCGCTCGCCGAAGCGGGGGCCCGCGGCACCGCCCTGGGCACCAAGGGGTGGGTCAGATCAGGCCCTTGGCGATCGCGTTCTTGTGGATCTCGGTGGTTCCGGTGACGATCCGGAACATCCGCAGGCTGCGGAAGATCTGTTCGACCTCGTGGCCGCGGGTCAGCCCGGCCTTGCCGTGGATCTGGACGGCCTGGTCGGCGACGCGGAAGGACGCCTCGGAGGTGAAGAGCTTGCACATGTTGGCTTCGACGGAGACGTTTTCGCCCCGGTCGGCCTTGGCGGCGGTGGCCATCACCATCGCGCGGGCGGCGTAGATCTCGGTGGCCATCTCGGCGATCTTGTGGTGGATGGCCTGATGGGCGAGGAGCGGCTGGCCGAAGACGACGCGGTTCATGGCGTACCGCACCGAAAGGTCCCAGGCGCGGCGGGCGGCGCCGATGAGGGACGGGCAGTGCAGCAGGCGGTTGAGGGTGATGCGGCCGATGCCGATGCGCAGTCCCTGACCGATCTCGCCGAGCAGGTTGGCGGCGGGTATCCGGCAGTTCTCGAAGACGAGGTCGCCCTCCATCTGCTGCCCGGACATGGGGACCTCGCCGTCGAGCACCGTGCAGCCGGGGGTGTCCAGGTCGACGAGGAACGCGCTGTACGCCTCCTCGGTGCCGGCCATGCGGGCGACGACGATCGCGAAGTCCGCGAAAGGAGCGGCGGAGCTGAACACCTTCTTGCCGTCGAGGACGTAGGTGTCCCCGTCCGGGCTGGCGGTCGTCGTCATGCGGCGTACGTCGGAGCCCGCGTCCTCCTCCGTGAGGGAGAAGCAGCAGGCTCGCTCGCCCCGGACGACGGGCATCAGGTAGCGCTCCCGCTGCTCCTCGGTGGCGTACTTCACGATCGCGCCGACGCGCAGCGGGCCGCCCATGTCGCCGAGGACGGAGTGGGAGAGAGCGGCGCCGGAGGCGGTCAACTCCTCCTTGAGGGCGCACAGTTCGTAGAAGCTCAGGCCCTGCCCGCCCAGCTCGGGGGGCAGGCTGATGCCGTAGAAGCCGAGTTCGGCGCTGCGCTTCCAGACCTGCTCCAGCGTGGTGCGGTCGAGCCTGGTCTCGGCGGTGATGCCGTGCTCGCGCTCGTACGGGATGAGTTCGTCCGCCAGGTAGGCGCGCAGGCGGACGACGAGGTCCTGGAGGCGGGGGTTGTCGTCGTAGGAGGGTTCGAGGGTGAAGGGCATGCCAGTCCTGTTCAGTTGACGCGGCGCTCGGCGCCCGCCCAGTGGCGGTCGCGGATGGCGCGGCGGTCGATCTTGCCGTTGGGGTTGTGGGGGAGGGCCGCGACGAAGTCGACGGAGCGGGGCTTCTTCATGCGGGCCAGGTGCTCGGCGCAGAAGTCGACGAGGGCGGCCTCCGTGAGGACGGCGCCCTCGCGCGGCACGACGACGGCCTTGACGGCCTCGCCCCACTGCTCGTCAGGGACGCCGACGACGGCGGCCTCGTAGACGTCGGGATGCTGGTGCAGGACGGACTCGACCTCGACGGCGTAGATGTTGAACCCACCGGAGACGATCATGTCCTTCTTGCGGTCGACGATGAAGACGTAGCCGTCGGAGCGGCGGCGGGCGAGGTCACCGGTGTGGAACCAGCCGTTCCGGAAGCTCTCCGCCGTGAGGTCCGGCTCGTTGTGGTAGCCGGGGACGACATCGGGGCCGCGGACGGCGATCTCTCCGATCTCTCCGTCGGCGACGGGCCGTCCGCCGTCGTCGACGATGGCGACCTCGGCCTCGGCGAGCGGACGGCCGCAGGACAGCAGCAGTTCCTCGTCCTCGCCCTCGATCGCGCGCCGGTGGTCCTCGGTGGAGAGGAACAGCACGCCGGAGGTGGTCTCGCCGCACCCGTACCCCTGGGAGAGGACCGGGCCGAAGAGGTCCCAGGCGGCCCTGATCCGGGCCGGTGACATCGGCGCGGCGCCGTAGATGAGCTGGCGCAGGCTGGAGAGGTCGTGGTCGCGGGCGCTCGGCGACGCGAGCACGGTGTTGATCATCGTCGGTACGACGAAGGCGTGGGTGGCCTGCTCGCGCTGCACGGTGGCGAGGAACTCCTCGGCGTCCCAGCGCGGCAGTACGACCGCGCAGCCGCCGGCGAAGAAGATGCCCATCAGCGGCATGCCCGAGGCGTGGGTGATCGGCCCGGCCAGGATCTGCCGGTCGCCGGGGCCGACCCTCGTGCCGGCGCTCATCACCGACTTGCGCAGCAGCGCAAGCCGGTTGCCGTAGGTCTGGACCGCCGCCTTGAGCTTGCCGGTGGAACCCGAGGTGAAGTGCAGCACGGCGATGTCGTCCTCGTCGCACTCCGCCTCGACGGGTTCCGGCTCGGTGTCCGCGAGGGTCTCGGCGTAGCCGGGGCCGAGGTCGCTCGGGCCGTCGTAGCCGATGACGGCCTTCACCCCGGAGCCGGGTACCGCCGCGCGGGCGGTCTCCAGATGGCCGGCGTCCGTCAGCAGCACCCGCGCGTCGGACTCCGCGAGGAGGTGGGCCACCTCGGCGGCGCCGAGCCTGGCGTTGATCGGCGCCCGAGCCAGGCCCGCCTTGTAGAGGGCGACTTCCGTGACGACCAGATCGGCACGGTTGGCCGCGAGGGTCGCCACCCGGTCACCCCGGCCCAGGCCGAGTGCGCGCAGCGCCGTCGCGAGCCGGTCGCTGTGGTCGTCGAGTTCCCCGTACGTCAGCCGGACGGGCCCGCAGACCACCGCCTCGGCGTCGGGTTGATGGCCGGCGGTCCGGCGTACGTAACGCCCGAGATTCATCACACCTCCAGAGATTCCGAACAACATGTCTGGTAACTAGCTTGGTGTGCGGCAACGTAAGGGCAGCGTTAGGGTCGGGTCAACGGCTCGGACGGAGGGAAGCGAAGTGGACACCAAGCCGGCGGGGGACCGCCGAGTCCGCAGGACGCGGGCCGCGCTGCGCCGGGCGCTGGTCGAACTCGTCCTGGAGAAGGGATTCCAGGCGGTCACGGTCGAGGAGATCACCGAACGTGCCGACGTCGGTCGCGCCACCTTCTACGCGCACTGCCACGACAAGGAGGACCTCCTCGTCGGCATCGTCCGCGACCTCGCGGAGGACCGCGAACGCCTCCTGCCGGCGGTCCGGCAGGCGCGCACGCGGGGGTTCACCGGACTGCCGGTGAAGTACATCTTCGAACACGCCGAACAGGAGCGGGACGTCTACCGGGTCGTCCTGCGGGGTGAGGGCGACGGCCGGGCCCTGCGGGAATTCACGGACCTCGTCCGCGCCCATGCCGAAGCCGCCTTCCGCGCGCGGACCGAGCAGCTCGACGTGGTGCCGAGAATCCCCCTCGACGTCGTCGCCCGCGCGTGGACCGGCGAACTCGTCGGCCTGCTGACCTGGTGGGTGGAGAACGACACCGGCTACAGTGCCGCCGACATCACCGCCCACCTGCGCGATCTGTCGGTCTACGGCCGCGTCTGGGCCACCGGCCTGGCCCCGTCCGACGCCCCCGGAGCCCTCGACCTCGCCCCCTGAAGCGCGGGTCCCCGCGCCTCCCGACCCCCCGCCGACGCTGGCTACGTTACTGAACAATATGTACGGTAACGAACTCGCTGGAGCGGAGCGGAGCGGAACCGAGTGAGCGGAGCGGACGCATGACAGGCATACCCCCACTGGCCGACCTCGTGTGGGCCCGGGGATACACCGATCCGGCCTGGGCCCGACGCCACACGACCTCGGGCCGGGAACTCGTTCGGCGGCGCCGCGTCCGCGCGGGAGCCGACAACTCCCGCCACCACGAGAAGCCCCGCCCACAGGGCGGTGACCAGCCACCGCCATCGAAAGGAGAACGTGCCGGTCTTGAAGAGGAATGCAGCCACAAGCGGCCCCCGGATATGTCGCCGGTCAACAGAACGGGCGCAAGAGTGGCACCCTGCACTGACCGGTTCCGGAGTGATTCCTGGGAGTTCTCTGAGATCGACGACGCGCAGGTCGACGCCCTGCCCGGAGTTTGCGGTGTCCTGTACGCGTTGTACCGTACGGCGATCTACTGATTGTCCGAGGTGCGTGAACCGGGGGGCGGGGCGAGAGTGTCGGATATCGGGCTGGCCGCAGCCATCGAAGAACTGCGTCAGGAGCTTTACGAGGTGCAGCGGCTCGGCGCGCACCAGCAGTTCGGCTTCGGTGTCGAAGAGGCGGAGCTGGAGCTGCAGCTCGAACTGCGCAAGTCCGCCAAGGCGGACGGCAAGCTCTCCTTCGGGGTGGTCGCGGTGGGCGCGGGAGGCGAGCGGTCCAGCGTTCGTACGCACAAGCTCGTGCTGAAACTGTCGGTCAAGGACCGGGCCCGCGGCGGGGCGCGCCCGGAGATCGGCGATGACGAGCCCGGGTCGTTGGACGAGGAGTGACGTGGATCGCCGCAGACTGGCGCTGATCCGCAGCGGAGACCCCGGTGAGGGGCGCGTCACCGTCGGCTCCGGCTATCTGGTCGCCCCGCGGCTCGTGCTGACCGCCCGTCACGTGCTGGAGGACCGCGCGGCCGGAGAGGTGTGGCCGGTCATCACCGTGACCGTGGGCCACCAGCGTGACGGTGAGACGACGCGCGTGCGCGCGGAGGCCGTCTGGACCCACCCGGGCGGACTGGACGTCGCGTTGCTGCGGATCGACGGTGAGATCGATCCGCCCGGCTCCGTCCGCTGGGGCCGCCCCACGGGCAGCGCGCCACTGCGGTACGAGGGCCTCGGCTATCCCCTGGCCGCCAAGGGGGAGACCCGGGACCCGGAGCACCTGCGCGGTGACCTGCCGGTCCTCTCCGGGGGCCAGGACCGCTACGTCCTCGATCAGGGCCCGGCCCCCACGGCCCGCACCGACGGCCGGAACGCCTGGGGCGGGGCCTCGGGGGCGGCGATATTCTGCGGCGGTCACCTGGTCGGTGTCGTGACCCAGGAGTCGCACGCCTACGGCGCCCGCCGGCTGATCGCCGTGCCGGTGGCCTCCTTCGCGGAGGACGGCGGTTTCGTGGCCTTGGTCGAGGAGCACACCGGTCGGGCTCCCGCGCTCAGCGCGATCGGTGGCCGGCCGCCCGAGGCGGGCCCCGCCGCCGACCGCTCGCCCGTCGAGCGCGAACTGGAGACCTTGCTGACGCCGCTGTTCCCGCAGCCTGGCGTCCGTGTCGACCACGCCCGGGCCCTGGCGCGCGAACTGGGCTACGAGACGCGGGGCTATGAGCCCACCGCCGCCGACCTCGTGGCGCTGCTCATGGCGCATCCCCGCGCCCTCGCATCGCTCGGCGGGGCCGTCGCGGGCAGCGGACAGGAGACGTCCAGGGCCGCTCTGACCCGGCTGTTCGCATGGGCCAGGGCGTTCGACTGCGGCTCGCTGCTCTCCGTGAACGAGTACGTCTCCCTGACCGGACTGCTGGGCCGTGTCTGCGAGAAGCAGCCGGCGCTGCTGTCCCGAACGGCGAAAGAGGCGCTGCGGTACGCCGCGCTGCCGGAGATCCTCACCCGCCCCCGGCTCGGCGAGGACGACATCCGCGCCGTGGTCGAGGGCCTGGAGGACCTGTCCGACGCGGTGAGCGGCGCCGACGGCGCCTTCCCGGTGCCGGCGCTCCTGCGGCTCGTCGAGTACGTGGCGGCGGCCGTGGACGACGGTCTCGGCGACGACCTGCGTACGTGGTCGGGGAAGACCGCCCGGCGGCTCGGTGTCGGCAGCGGGGCCCTGTGCGAGCGGCGCGCGGACGCAGCCCGGTGGGCCGGGCGCGGGGCGTCGCCGGTCTCGCGGATCGTGATGGAGCTGACGCGCGAGCCCGCCGCGGGGGACGACAGGTACGCGGTCCGTATCCTGCTCGTCCGCGACGACGGTTCGCGTCGCGTGCTCAAGGAGGCGGAGTCGCGCCCCAGAACCCCCCAGGAGGTGGCCGGCTGCCTGAACGAGGCGGTGGCCGCCGCCTCCCAGGAGCCCGGGCAGGACGAGCACGTGCCGTGGGTGACCGTCGTGGTCGACCGGGAGGGGCTCGGCCTGGCCGTCGACGAATGGGAGCCCGATGCGCTCGAAGACCTCATTCTGCCGTGGCCCATCGGAGCGCACTACCGCCTGTCGCTGAGCTGCCCGGAACTCACCGAACGGATGGCGACCCGCGAAGGCGACCAGGCACGCCGGTGGAGGAACGGCCGCGCGTCGGTGTTCGTCACCAGCCGGGCGGCCGGCGACGCCAGGCAGCTCCAGCACCTGCTGATGACCGAACACCGGGACACCGCGCGCGTCGTCCTGCACGGCCCCGCCCACGAGCGCAGGGCCTGGGCGCTGACATGCCTCGCCCTGGGCGTCCCCGTCGTGCTGTGGGACCGGGACGCCCGCGGCCATGAGGACGCGGAAAGACTGGAGAGCCTCGCCCCCGCAGGCGATCTGGACGGACTCGCCGAGCGGGTCCGGCACTTCCGGAGCGGCTCGGCGGCCCGCCCGGCGGAGCGGCGGGCCAGGCCCTCGCTCGTATGGGAACCGGAAGGCAGTCTCCCCCGGCCCGAGCGGCTTCGACTGAGTGACCCGCGGAGAGGATCGTACGCGTCATGACCACACCAGACCCCCTGGCCCCCACGGAAGGCCCCCGGCTCTCGCCGCCCCCGAGCGAAGGCGACGCGTGGTGGCTGTTCCGCGGTGACGGCGAGCGCCGCGAGGTGCCGTTCCCCGCCGCGCCCCCGTGGCGCCGGTTCGACCGGAAGGAGACCGCGACCGGCGACGGGGTCCCGTTCCCGCGGCCCTACCTCATCGGTCCGGACGAGGTGCAGGTGGTCAACGCGGCGCTCCATCTGCGCCGTCCCCTCCTGGTGACCGGACAGCCCGGCACGGGCAAGTCCTCGCTGGCCCACGCCGTGGCCCACGAGATGACGCTCGGCCGCGTGCTGCAGTGGCCGGTCAACAGCCGCTCCACCCTTCAGGACGCCCTCTACCACTATGACGCCGTCGGCCGACTGCGCGAGGCGAGCCTGCGGCGCGACGCGGACGGCTCGGAACCGGACATCGGCCAGTACATCCGCCTCGGCCCCCTGGGCAACGCGCTCGTCCCCCGGGAGCGCCCCCGCGTCCTGCTCATCGACGAGCTGGACAAGGGCGACGTCGACCTGCCCAACGACCTGCTGACCGTGTTCGAGGAGGGCGAGTTCACCATCCCCGAACTCGCCCGGCTGCCCGCGGACCACGCACCGGTCCAGGTGCGGACCGACGACCCGGACGAGACCGCCCCGGTCACGCGGGGCCGCGTCCGCTGCGCGGAGTTCCCGGTCGTCGTCATCACCAGCAACGGCGAACGCGAGTTCCCGCCTGCCTTCCTGCGGCGCTGCGTCCGCCTCGACCTCCCCGAGCCCGACGAGCGGCGGCTCCGGGAGATCGTCGCCGCACACCTCGGTCCCGACGCCCTGGACGACGTGGACGACCTGCTGCGGGAGTTCCTCGAACGCCGCGCCGAAGGGGAACTGGCCACCGATCAGCTGCTCAACGCCGTCTTCCTCCGCAAGGGCGGCGTGAACCTCGACGCCGCTTCCCTCCTCCGAGGCGTCCTGCACCGGCTCGGCGGAGGCATGTGACGCCGTGATCTCGCGCGTGACGAAGGTCCTGGCGGAGAGCGGGGTGGAGCTCTCCCAGGAGGAACTCCTCGACGCCATCTGGCTCGCCGGGAGGCTGCCCCGGGACGCCGGGCCCCTGGCGCGCTCCGCCGGAGAGTTCGCCGCGTCCTCGGAGCGGCACGGTGAGCCGCACCACGACGGGCCGGCGGCGCCGGTGGGCGGGGCCGCGGAGCCCGCGTCGGAGCCGGACGCCGCGGAGTCCGCGGATGAGTGCTCCGCGCACCCGCTCCTGGCCTCGGCGCGACCCGGCCACGACGACACGGGGGCGGCCGCGGACCTCTCGCCCGCGGTCGCCCTCCGCATCCCGGACAGCAGTGCCCTCGGCGCCGGGCAGCTCGGGCTCGGCAGGTCCCTGCGGCCGCTGCGGCAGCGCTTCCCGGATCGACGCCGACAGGAACTCGACGTCCCGCGGACCGTTGCCGCCGTCGCCGAGACAGGCGTGCCCGAGACCGTCACACGTGCGGTGCGCAGCCGCTGGCTGTCCCTGGTCCTCGTGGTGGACGACGGCATCTCCATGACCCTCTGGCAGCGGCTCGCCGCCGACGTCCGGGCCCTGATGGAACGGGCCGGGGCCTTCCGTGACGTGCGTGTCCTCGGGCTCGACTCGCGCGGTGGAACTCCGTCCCTGCGCACCGGTCCGTACCGCCACCGAGGCCGCCCCCTGACGCCGGAGGCCGTGTGCGACCCGGCCGGCGACACCCTCGTCCTCGTCGTCAGCGACGGTGTGGGCGAAGCGTGGCGGGACGGCGGCATGCGCCGGGTGATGGACCGCTGGGGGCGGTGCGGCCCCACCGCGATCGTCCAGGCACTGCCGTTCCGGCTCTGGGCGAGCACCGGCATCGACGCGCGGCGCTGGCAGGTCACGACCCACCGCCGCGGCGGCCCCACCTCCGCCTGGCACGTCACCGACCCGGACCTGCCGCCGGACCTCGTCCGCTTCGACTCCGTGCCCGTCCCCGTCCTCACACCCACCCCCGCGGCCGTCGCCGACTGGGCCGGGCTCGTCGCCTCGCCCGGAGGCACCGCGCTCCTCCCGCTGTGGGAGGAGGGCCGGCCCGGCTCCGGCCGCGTCGTGGGCGACGCCCGGCACGGCTCCCCGGACGGCGACGCCGCCGAAGCGGTACTGCGCTTCAAGGAGGCCGCGTCCGCCGAGGCGTACCGGCTCGCGGCCCACATGGCGGCCGTCACCCCGGTCACGCCGCCCGTCATGCGCCTGGTGCAGGCGGCCCTCGGACCGCCGACGGACCTCGGTCACCTCGTCGAGGTGTTCCTCGGGGGCCTGATGCACGAATGCGACACCGTCGGAACCGCCGGAACCGCCGGAACCAGCGGTGCGGAACGGCTGCCGCAACACCGGCGGTACGACTTCACGGACGACGCCCGGCGCCTCCTCCTCAGCGCCGTCTCACCGAGAGAACTGCTGCGCACCGCCGAGGCCGTGACGCGGCGCATCGAGACCGCGGTCGGCCGCGCACCGGTCTTCCCGGCATGGGTCGGGCACCCGGACGGCGCGGCCGTCGTCGAAGACCCGGAGCGCTCCTTCGGCTGGCTTCGGGAGCAGGTGCTCACACGGCTCGGTATCCCGTCCGCCGCCGGCACCGCCCCAGTGGCGGAGCCGGCACCGGTGCCGGCTCCGCCGCGTGCGGAGGGCGACGAGGCGTCGCGTGCGGAGGGCGACGAGGCGTACGGCGACGCGCGCGACCCCGTCCTGCCCGCGGGCTGGACAGGGCTGCTGCCGGAGGACCCGGTGCGGCTCGGCCGGTTCCGGCTCCGTGCGCGCAGTGCCAACGGCTGGCCCCACCTCACGATGTTCCTGGCCGACGACGAGGACGGCACCGTCGCCACGGTCCGTGCCCCGGTCGGCCTGTACGCCCGCGAGCCGGGCACCGCGCGGGACCTCGTCAGGACGGAAGCCGAGTGCCTGTCGCGCATGCGGGGCGCGTACACCCCCGCCCTCCTCGGCGCGGCGGCGCATACGGCGGGGGAACTGCCGTGGGTCGCGGCGAGCTGCGTCCACCGCCGCGCGGGCGACCCATCCTCACCGCCCGCACCGAACCTGCGCGCCGTGCTCGAAGAACACGGAGGGACCGTCCCCGGGGAACTCTTCCTGCGCGTCGGCCTCGGCCTGACGAAGGCCGTCGCCCTCGCCCACTCCCGGGGGCTCGTGCACGGCTCGCTCTCCCCCCGGGCCGTTCTCGTGACCGACCGCGACGTACGACTGGTGGGCTGGGCCACCGCGACGGTCGACGGCGTCGACAGCGCCCACCGTGACGTGCTGCCCCTCAGTGACACCTACCTGAGGGCGGGCGACGACGGGCGGTCGCTCGCGGCGCACAGCGACGTGTATGCCGTCGGGGCGCTGCTGCTGGCCTTCCTCTCCGGGAGCTGGAGCGACCCGAACACCGACGACCTCGAACAACGCTTGCCGGCTGACCCGCCGTTCGGCGGCCCGGTGCTCCTGCGCACTCTTCGGCGCTGTCTGGCGCACGACCCCGCCCGCAGGCCCTCCGCCACGGAACTCGCCGAGGCGTTCGCGCTCGCCGCGTCCAGGCGCGCGGCCCCGGCCCCCGAGGAGACCGCACGGAGTTCGAGCCGCGGCCCGGCCGTTCCCGTGGGACGGGAGGGAGCGCTGGTCGGGGGACGCTACCGGCTGGTGCGGCCGTACCGCGCCGGAGCGAGTTCGGTGACGTGGCGGGCGACGGATGAGCTGCGGGGCGGGGACGTCACTCTCAAGATCTTCACCGGACCGGGCGACGGCGGGGCGTCCGCGGGGGAGGACTTCCTCGCTGACGCGAAGCGGCTGGCCGCGCTGGACATCGGGGGAGTGGTGCGTATCAGCGGCCACGGACTGCACGACCGTCGTCCGTACCTCGTGACGGATGCCGTCGACGGCGAGGAGCTGCAGCAGCTGCTGGAGACCGGCTCCGGGGCCCTCCCTCTTGAGCAGGTCAGAGAAGTCGGCAGACAGATCGCGGACATACTCGCCGAATACCACCGCAACGGGCTGTCGCACCTGGACCTCACCCCCGCGGCCCTGGTGCTGCGTCCCGACGGCCGCGTGCTGCTCACCGACCCTGGTTCGGGCATCCGCGGCCTGTCGCACGCCGGGGAGGTCCCCGGCGATCACCGCGACGACCTGTACGCACTGGGCTGTCTGCTCTACGCCATGGCCACCGGAGTCCCGCCCGCAACCACCGCGCCTCCCCCACGTGCGGCGGGGGACCCCCGCACCTCCCACCTCCGACCGGGTCTGCCCTCCGGCCTTCCTCCCGAGTTCGCGGCGCTGGTCACACAACTCATGGCGGCCGATCCCGAGGACCGGCCGGCCACCGCGGCCGAGGTGGGGGAGCGGCTCGCGAGCGCGGGTACGGCCGACGCCGAGCTGATCGCGGTCCACGACGCGGCGCGCCGGTTGGACCCGGACGGCAGACGCACGGGGCGCGTCCTGCGGGACACCATCGACGAGGTTCTGGCCGGTGACGTGACGGGTCGGTACGACCTGCGGCAACTGACCAAGGTGGAGAGGGGGTACCTCGGGAGCTTGGTGACCATCGCGTTCCAGCGCGAGTTCGCCTTCGAGGACGGTCGGGCGGCGGACTTCCGTATCGCCGGTGTCGACGTCGACATCCGCTACAGCCAGAGGCTCGGCGGCTGGAGCTTCGCACCCGGAACGCTGGGTCGGATCTGCCTGCTCGTCTGTGCCGACGATCACCAGAGCCGATGGAGCGTCGGTCTGCTGCGCGTCAGGCAGGAATGGCTCAACACCGGGCGCAACCGGGACATGAAGGCCACGCTCGCGGCCAGGCATCGCGACAAGATCCTCTGGCTCTGGCGGGATGCCGATCTCTCGGAGAACGTCCTGCTGCACATGTCCGACACCGACCGCGAGGCGGTGCTCGGGAACGAGTCGGGTCAGGTTCGGATCAACGAATTGTTCCGGCGCGCCCAGGGGCGCCGCATCGGACGCACGGCGGTCCGCACCGTCGCCCGGCAGAGGGACTACATGAAGCGGATTCGCCTGAACGGCGGGGCCCGCACGGCACTTGGCGCCGAAGGAATCATCATCCTGGGCGACTCTCGTGCGCACCGGCACATCGCCCGACAGCTCGGCCTTCCTGTCCCCGGTGACGGGGAGTTCGTCAGCGCGCGCGTCGTCCCGGCCGCTCCCGCGTCGGGCAGGCCCGTCGCGGAGGTGGACGGCCGATCGTGGTCCCTGGCCTCTCCGGAGGACCCCGTGCACCCCGCCCCGGCTCTGCCCGCGCATTAGGGGCTGTGGCCCTCGGCCTCGCGGCCTGCTCCTCTGGTGCGTGCCGCGCCTGTGGCGTAAGGTTCACTCAGCGCTATCAACTGTTACCAAGGGGGCGGGGCGGCGATGCCGGACACCGGAATCAGTGAGCTGGTACGAATGTGGATCGACGGCTGGGTCGTCTCCCGCGGCAGCGCGGACCCGGTCGACGAGCCGTGGGGGTGGACGATCGACGTCGGGCAGCCCAAGCACGTCGCCCGGCACGTGCTGCCGGAGCCCTCCGAGGCGGATGTGCGCAAGATCGTCGACGCGACGAGCGCGCCCGGGACGTGGCTGAAGCTGTTCGCCGAGGACCAGGTGGTCCTGCCCTGGGTCGGACCGGACTGGCGGTGCGACCTCTCCGGCTTCCTGATGTCCTGTCACCTGGCGCCGGAGCGCGCCGAGGTGCCGGCCGGTTATACGCTCACCAGCTGGACCCGGGGCGGCGTCAGCCGCGTGCTGGTCCGCACGAGTGCCGGGCACTTCGCCGCCCGTGGACAGTTCGCCCGAGCGGGCACCCATGCCGTGGTCGACCAGGTCGAGACCGCCGCCGAGCACCGGCGCAAGGGCCTCGGCAGCCTGGTGATGCGCACACTGCAGAGCGCCGCCCACGAGGCCGGCGCGACGACCGGCCTCCTGGTCGGCACGCCCGAGGGCAGGGCCCTCTACTCCTCGCTGGGCTGGACCATGCGCTCCCCGATGGCGAGCCTCTGGTACGAGCCGTCGGATTCCGCCCCGTGAGCTGAAGACGGGCCACTGGCGCGCCTCGCCGGACTGAACGCACGAGTGTCCCTCCACCCCGTGGACCCTCGTCACCTGCGCTGACCGGGCTCGGCCGGACGCGCCGACGGCGTACTGCCGCCGTCGCCGTCGCCGTCCTGACCGGCCGTACGCAGCAGTTCGACGACACGTTCCTCGTACCGGACGCGGGCCGGGGAGAAGTCGTACGGCATCTTGCCGACAGCCTCCACCGCGCTCGTCCTTGCCCCGTCCTCCTCCTCGCCGGCGTCCTCGTCCTCCCGGTCCAGGAGGGCGTTGAGGGCCTCTTCCAGGCCGGAGCTTTCGACGGCGGCCGCCAGGGCGGTCTCGTGAGCACACCGCTGGGCCGCCAGATCTTCGATCCGGGGGTCGTCGGGGGACACGGTGTCATCCAGGGCCGCCTCGGCATCGGCCAGTCGGTCCTCATCGGCCCGAAGCCCGGGGTGGGTGGCCAGTACGATGAACCGGTCGGCCTGGACAGCGGCGCCCAGGGGGCCGAAGAGGCGCTCCGAGACCAGCAGGGTGTCGAGGTCGGCGGAGCGCAGACCCCCGGGCGGTAGGTCGCGCAGGCGGCCGGTGACCAGCGGCGAGAGCAGGCCCAGGGGGCTGCCCACGTCGCGGAGACGGTGCACGGCGGCCCGCTGGGCCTCGATGGCTGCGGCCTTGGCCGCGAGGGCCTCCTCCAGGCGGGCCAAGGACTGCTCGATGCCGGCGGTGTCCTTGAAGGCGGCGTGGATGTCATCCAGGGAGATGCCCGCTTCGGCCATCCTGCGGACCCACAGCAGGCGGACCATGTCCTCGTATCCGTAGCGGCGGCGGTCATCGCTGCCGCGCTCCGGTTCGGGCAGGAGCCCGATGGCGTGGTAGTGGCGGATGGCGCGGGGTGTGGTCCCGGCGAACGCGGCGGCATCACCGATCTTGACCCGGCGGGGAATCGCAGGAAGGGGCATGCGAGGAAACCTCTCGGTGTGGTGCTCGCCGCCCACTGGACCACATGCCGCTACGGCACGTGCAAACGCCTCAGCGACGGGGACGCGCGCGGTCCTGGCCCAGCGGCCCCTCGCGGGTCGGCCCGTCGGGGCCGGGCCGCCGGGGTGGGCCGGGCTGCCGGTCCGGGGCAGGCTGCCGGTCGGGGTCAGGCTGCCGGGGCCGCCAGGACGGCCTCGGCGGCCAGCCGGAGCTTGTCGATCATCGGATTAGGGTCGCCCTTGCGGCTGACCAGGACGACCTGGCTGAGGGGGGCGTCCTCGATCGGGACGGTGACGAGGTCGGGACGGAGCGAGCTGCGGCGGTCGCCGACCGGCAGGACGGCGATCGCCCCGCCACTCGCGACGAGTTCGAGCTTGTCCTCGTAGCTCTCGACCGGCGGCACGCCGGCCCCGAGGATGCGGTAGGAGGTCCAGTCCGTGGTCTCGAACGCGCACGGCGCCGCCTCCTCGCCGGCCAGTTCCTCCGCGGTCACCGACGCGCGGCCGGCCAGCGGATGGCCGAGCGGGACCGCGAGCATCCGGGGCTCCTCGTACAGCGGTGTGGTGGACACGTCGTCGGCGGCGAACGGCAGCGGGGCCCGCGCGACCAGGGCGTCGACGCGCTTGTCGGACAGTGCCCCGACGTCGCGGCAGCTCAGGTACCGGGTGGTGACCTCGGCGCCGGGAGAGCGGCGGCGCAGCTCCCGTACGGCGGCAGTGATCACCAGGTCCTCGACGTAGCCGATGGTGATGCGCTCGGTCCCGGCTCGTTCGCGCACGGCCAGCTCGGCCTGGCGGGCGGCCCGCAGCAGGGCCTGGGCCCGGGGGAGGAAGCTCTGGCCGGCCGGAGTGAGCCGGGCGCCCTGGGGGACGCGGTCCAGCAGCCGTACGCCCAGATACCTCTCCAGGCGTTGGATCTGGCGGCTCAGCGCCGGCTGGGCCACGTGCAGGTCGGCGGCGGCCCGGCCGAAGTGCTGGTGCGCCGCCACCGCGGTGAAGTAGCGCACCAGCCGCAGTTCCAGGTCCTGCCCCTGATCGTTCACGCCTCCAGCGTACGGGTCATGCCGTTTCGGAATGACCGTGTTGCCGAACCGGTCTTGGACGGCCGTGCCGTCCCGGGCCTTGACTGAAGGGGCAAGGTTTCCTGGAGAAAGCGACAGGCGCGATGAAGGCGATCCAGATCCACGGCGCGGGCGGACCGGACGTTCTGCGGTACGACGAGGTGCCGGTTCCGGAGATCGGCCCGGGCGAGGTGCTCGTCCGGGTGCACGCGGCGGGCGTCAACCCGCCGGACTGGTACCTGCGTGAGGGGATGAAGGTCATGCCGGCCGAGATGAGGCCGGTCCTCACGTTCCCTCTGATCCCTGGCACGGACATGTCGGGCGTGGTCCAGGCGGTCGCTCCGGACGTGCCGGGGTTCGCCGTCGGCGACGAGGTCTTCGGCATGCTGCGGTTCCCCGGATTCGACGGCCGGACGTACGCCGAGTACGTGGCCGCGCCGGCTGCGGACCTGGCCCGCAAACCGGCCGGCATCGACCATGTGCGGGCGGCCGGGGCGCCGATGGCCGTGCTGACGGCCTGGCAGTACCTGATCGATCTCGGTCACGACGTGCCGTCTCCCTTCACCGGGCGGGTGCACCAGCCGGTGCCGATCACGCCGGGGATGACCGTGCTGGTCAACGGGGCCGCCGGTGGAGTGGGCCACTTCGCGGTGCAGTTGGCGAAGTGGAAGGGGGCGCACGTCGTCGCGGTGGCCTCGGGCCGGCACGAGCAGTTCCTGCGCGGGCTCGGCGCCGATGAGTTCATCGACTACACCAGGACGCGGGCCACGGACGTGGTCGGCGGTGTGGACCTGGTGATCGACGCCGTCGGGGGCCCGGACAGCTCACGCTTCCTGACCGTGCTCAAGCGCGGCGGCACCATGCTTCCGGTGTTCTTCGCCGAGTACGACCCGGAAGAGACGGCGCAGCTCGGCATCACGGTCTCGAACATCCAGGTGCGTTCCAGCGGTCGCCAACTCGCCGAGATCGGGCGGCTGTTCGGCGACGGCACGCTCCAGGTCGGGGTGGACAGCACCTACCCGTTGCCCGAAGCGGGCAACGCGCACGAGCGAGCCGCGCGGGGCCACCTCCAGGGCAAGATCGTGCTGACGGTGGTCCCGTGATCGCCTCGCTCACCCCGACGCTGGACAACGCCTCGTGGGGCGGGCCCGGCAGCATGGGAGGGTGACCTGGTGCCGCAGGCGATCGTTCCCACGAGTGGGAGCGGCGTCCGCCGCTTCCTCGGCTTCGCGCAGGAATGAGGGTCCGGGTGGACACCATCACGGCCAAGCGGCACATCTTCTCGATGCTGGACGTCGACGGCGACGGGGTCATCTCCCGCCAGGAATATCTGACCCGGCCCGAGCGCGCGGCGCAGGCCGCGGGCCGGTCCGGCGACGACCCCCTGGTGGCCGTGGCGCGTACCGCGCACGAGCAGGTGTTCGCGTCGATGGACGCCGACCAGGACGGGCGGGTGACCTTCGCGGAGTACGAGGCATGGGCGGGCGGCCAGGCCTTCGACGAGGTGTGCAGGCCGGCGCTGGGCTCACTGTTCGACCTGGCCGACACCGACAACGACGGACACCTCGACCGGGCGGAGTTCACGGAACTGCGCCACGCCCTGGGCAACCCCGTCGGCAACGCCCGCGCCGCCTTCGACGCGCTGGACGAGGACGGTGACGGCCGTATCGACCGCGACGCCTACCTGGCGCAGATCCGCTCCTTCGTCACCGAGGGGTCCTCTTCCATGGCGCGCGCTCTCCACGAGCGGGCCCACGGCTGACCGCGCGTACCGCGGCAGGGCCCCAGCGGCGGCCTGCCGAGTGGGGCGTCAGGCCTTCTCCAGGATCGTCTTCAGCTCCGACATCATCATGGTCCAGCCGCCGCTGACGCCCTCAAGCATCTTGGAGCCGGCCGAGTCGAAGCCGTCGTGGGTGATGGTGAGCTTCACGCCCATCTCCGGTTCCTCGGCCGGCTCGATGGTGAAGGAGACCTTCGAGCGCTCCTTGGCCGCCTCGGCGAACTCGGCGTCGCTCATGCCGAACATCTCCTGGTGCATCGGCTGCAGCGTGTGCCAGGTGTAGGCGAGCCGCTTGCCGGGCTCCGCCTCGGTGACGACCTGGCCGAGGTCCTGCGGCTCGCCATGGTCCTCGACCGGCCACAGCACCTTCGAACCGGCCTTCCAGTCGGAGAGGGGTGCCCAGCCGCCGTGGTACTGCTTCAGGAACTCCGGGCTGGTGAGACCCTCCCAGAGCTTCTCGGGCGTGGTGTGGATGTAGATCGTGTAGACGAACTCGGGCTTGCTCATCGCCGTTCCTTCCAGAACCTGCTTCAGGTTGCTGAGCGCGGTCATCCGGCCCCGCTCGTACGGGCCGATCCAACGGTCGGACATGTCGTGGATGGGCACGGGATTGAGGTAGTGCAGCCGCTCCCGGCCGCGCCTGACCGCCGTGACCAGGCCCGCGCCTTCCAGCACCGCCAAGTGCTTGGACACCGCCTGCCTGGTCATCTCCAGTCCCGCGCACAGTTCGAGCAGGCTCTGCCCGGACCGCTCGTTCAGCCGGTCGAGCAGCCGCCTGCGGCTCGCGTGCGCGAGCGCCTTGAACACCTCGTCCATGCCGTCCAACCCCCTCCCCAGCAGATTGGCAACCATAAGGTTGCATGTCAAGCGGGGGCGGACGGCCGTGCGTGAGGCGTGCGCCGGTACGCGGGGCCCGAGGCGGCGCTACTCGGCGTCACGCCTTCGGGGAATGGACCACATGGCCGTCACTCCACGTGGGTACGCCGCCCCATATGTGCCAAGATCTGTGTACGAGGAGTCACGGTGGCCGGTGAGGCCGCGGCAGGGGTGAGCGCCCTTCCCTACGGGGCGAGCAGCGAACGGCTCGTCCGGCAAGGGGACCACGCGCTCTTCGGGGTGAGTACGGGCAACAGCTACTTCAGCTGCCGGCGGCTGGCCGAGGCGGTCGCCTGGGCCGTGGAGCGCTTCGCGGTGGTGGACGTGGTGCACGCCGACGTGGCCCTGCAGGCGACGCTCGAAGCCTTCGGCTACGAACCGTCCGCCGCGCGCAGAAGCGCGACCAAGCAACTGCGCGGCGTCCGGCGGCGCATCGAATGCGCCCTCAAGCACGTCGGTGCCCCGGCGGAGCGCGTACGGGCCAGGCCGCTGTCCGACTTCCTCGACCAGCCCGGCTACCGGGAGGTGCGGGCGCGGGCGCGCGCGGCACTCCGCGACGACCTGGAGCTGCGGTCGGTCCGGGACGCCACGGCGTACCGGTTCCTCGCCAAGCGGCTGCGACCCGACGGCCTGCCCGCTCCCGCCCAGGTGCGGGCGGCGCTGGCCTACGTGGACGCCGAGTTGCCGTTCTTCCTCGACACCCCGCGCATCCTGGGCGTCGCGTCATCCGTCCACTGCTACCACTCCGTCCTCCCCCTGGCGCGCCTGTTGTTCGGCGGGCGGCAGAAGGGCCTCAGGCCGGCCGACAACCAGGGCTACGCGATCGTCGCGTGCAGTGACTGACCCGTGCCGCGACCGACCCGTGCCGTGACCGCCCCGAGCAGGCTCCCGGAAGAACCCCGGCAGAAAGCAGGACCTGATGACCTCGCCCCCCGCCCGTACGCCCGTGCCCCCTTACGCCGACGTCGAGTGGCCGCTGTCCCGGCGCGGCGATGTCGTACCCGCCGAGTGCGCGGTCCTGCGCCGGCAGAGCCCCGTCGCCCGCATCCGGACGCTCACGGGCGATGACGCCTGGCTGGTCACCAGCTACGCGGCGGCCCTCCAGGTCCTTGAGGACGAACGCTTCAGCCTGCGCGACACCGCCGCCCCGGACGTGCCCCGCCAGTACGCCCTGACGATCCCCCCGGAGGCCGTCAACACCATGGGCAACGTCAACAGCGCCGGGCTGCACCAGGAGGTGCTGCGCGCCTTCGGCCCCCGGTCGGGGCCCGTGACGGCGGAGTGGCTGTCGGCGCGGGCGCACGAACTCGCCGACGCCATGGTGGAGGAAGGGGCGCCGGTCGATCTGCGGGAGCGGTTCGCCGAACCGTACTCCGCCGCCCTGGTGTGCGAGGTGCTCGGCCTGCCCCACGACGAGGGGCTGCGGCTCATGTCCGGCCTGGACCTCGGCTTCGTCACCAGCCCCGTCGCTCACGAGGGCTGCACCGCCAACTGGGACAAGGACTACGGCCATGTGCTCCGGCAGGTGCGCGCCGGCCCCGACAGCCGGCGGGGGCTGATCCGCCGGCTGTGCGAACTGCGCGAGGACCCCCGGCGCGACGGCGGTGACCTGACCGACGAGATGATCGCCGCCACCGTCACCTCCCTCTTCGGCGCCGGCGCCATGAGTACGTACGTCTTCCTGCTGCACGCCGTACTGACCCTCGTCCAGCACCCGGAGGCGATGGAACGGCTGCGCAAGCAGCCCGAGGCGATGCCCCGTGCGGTGGAGGAACTCATGCGCTCCACCCTGTCGATCGGCGACGGCCTGCCGCGGATCGCCCGCTGTGACGTCCAGGTCGGTGACGTCCTGGTACGCGCCGGAGAGCTGGTGCTCGTCTGCGTGGAGGGCGCGAACTTCGACCCGGCGCGGTTCCCCGACCCGGAGCGGTTCGACCTCGACCGCGCGCCCAACGCCCATCTGTCGTTCGGGGCGGGCCGCCACTTCTGCCCCGCTTCGGCGATCTCCCGGGTCCACGCCGCCGAAGCCCTCACGGTGCTCGTCGAACGCTTCCCCCGGTTGCGTCTCGCGCTGCCCGCCGATCAGCTGACCTGGCGTACGGGAAACATCAAGCGGGTCCCGGAGAGGCTTCCGGTGCTGTGGTGACCACACCCGAAGGGGCACACGTCGGCGCCCCGCACGCCGAACGCCACGCCCCGCCTTCCGGGGCGGGGGCCACGGCCTGGCCGTAGTCTGCGCATATGACTGACATCGCCCCCGCGCCGACCCCTCGTGAAGCCTTCGAGATGCTGCTGGCCGGCAACCAGCGGTTCGTCTCCGGCACGCCGGAGCACCCCAACCAGGACGCCGCGCGCCGCGCCGAGATCGCTCCGGCTCAGAAGCCGTTCGCGGTGCTCTTCGGCTGTTCGGACTCCCGGCTGGCTGCCGAGATCATCTTCGACCGCGGGCTGGGCGACCTGTTCGTGGTGCGCACCGCGGGCCACGTGACCGGGCCGGAGGTGCT